>JAGQJE010000277.1 GCA_020430775.1 Myxococcales bacterium | reverse complement strand
TCGTGGGAAGCAACTCGATGTCGACGGGAGGCACCACAACATATCGTGGCCACCGACCGTCGTCGACCACATCATGTAGTGGGCCGTAGCCGGCCTGAGGAGTTGCTTCCCACGAATCGGGATCGGGTTCGGGATCGGGCACGGGGGCGGGGGCGGGCGCGCGTTCGGGTTCGGGCATGGGAGCGGGAGCGGGAGCGGGCACGGCGGTGGGGGCGCGCGTGGCGGGGGCGGGATGGTGTGGTGGGGGTGGGTCTGGCATGGTGCGCGGATGACCTCGACCGAAGCAGAGATTCAAGTCTCCTATGACGTCTCGAACGAGTTCTTCCGGCTGTGGCTCGACGAGAACATGCACTACACGAGCGCGACCTATCTGACGGGCGACGAGACGCTCGAGCAGGCGCAGGTGCAAAAGTGCGAGCGCCTCCGCGAGTTCGCCGAGGTGACGGAGACCAGCCGCGTGCTCGACATCGGCTGCGGGTGGGGCTCGAACCTCGACTTTCTCGTCCGCACGGGGGTCGGCGAGGCGCACGGCGTGACGCTCTCGACCGCCCAGGCCGAGTGGGTGCACGCGCGGAAGCTGCCCGGCGTGAAGGTCTGGGTCACCGACTACAAAGACTTCGTCCCCGACCGCCCGTACGACGCGCTCCAGTCGATCGAGATGATCGACCACCTCTGCTCGCCCGCGCAGGCGACCAAAGGGCTCGCCGTCGACATCTACCGAGGGTACTTCGCGAAGTGCGCGAGCTGGGTCGAGCCGGGGGCCTGCTTCGGGTTTCAGGCGATCCTGCGCAACCGCGTCCCGCGCACCCGCAAGGATCTCGAAGACCTCGCGTTCACCGCGGACGTGATCTTCCCCGGCGGCCTCAACCCGCGCCTCGAAGAGCTCGTCGCGGCGGTCAACCCGCACTGGGAGATCCTCGAGCTGCGCACGCAGCGCGAGAGCTACGGCCGGACGACGGCGGAGTGGCTGCGCCGCATGCGGTCGCACGAGGCGACGATCCGCGACCGCTGGGGCGACCAGCTCTTCGACGACTACGAGCGCTACCTCAGCACCTGCGTGCGCGCGTTCGACCGGCACTGGTCGAGCGACGTGCAGATGAAGCTCCGGCGCATATAGCGGTCTTTTGGTGCCCTCGCTTCGCTCGGGGAGGAGATCATGCGACCTCCGCCCAAGCGCAAGTTCGGCGCGCCATAGAATCGCGCCGAATACGCCCTTGGCCCCCTCCGCCGCGAGGGTCGGCACCGGAGCGGAGCCTCCCGCCGTGGCCTTGGCCTCGTGGTCGTACGCCGCTGGTTGCACTCTTGCAGAGACAAGACTGAACCCAAGGGCGGCGTGGCCTCGATGGCGCGCCGGCGGTTTGCACGCGCCCTTCGTCGCGCCACGAGCGGGGCGGGGGCGGGCGACGTCGCCCGACGTGCCGGCTCAGCCCGTGGCGGCCGTGCCGCCGGCGTCCTGCGCCTCGCGCCGGGACGCGGCGGACGCCGCGGCGATCTCCTGGCGCGTGACGTTCAGCCGGCGCAGCGTCGGAAAGAACACCTTCTTCAAGAAGAGGTCGCGGTCGATGTGCGCGTCTTCGCGCATGGTCACGATCCGCCGGTCGTAGTCGGGCACGATGCCGACGCCGGGCATGCGAAAGCCCTTCGCGACCAGCGCGAGGTCACGGAGCGTGCCCTCGCGGTCTTCTTCGAGGTAGGCGCGGGCGGCGGCTTCGTAGAAGCGACCGTGGGCGCACTCGTCCCGCGCGTTGAAGCGGTAGCACGCCGCGAGCGCGCGGTCGCCGTGCGCGAGCGCGACCTGCTCCTGCCGCACGTAGATGAGGAAGGTCGCGTGCTCTTGAAAGATGGCGTAGAGCGTCATCTGCCGGCCGGTCGAGAAGGGCACATTCCAGCGCCGCCCCATGAGCTGCGCGTGGAAGTCGTGCAGCGCCTCCTCGCTTCGCTTCCCCGACCGGACGAGGTACTCGTGCAGGACGATCGAGTGCTTCAGCTCTTCGTAGCTCCAGTTGGCCGTGAACCAGCGCTGGCCGAGCGAGCTCTCACGGATGACCGAGAAGGCCCCGCTCACGTAGTCGGGCAGGAAGCTCTCGACCGCCATGAACGTCTCGGCGCAGAGCGCGAGCGACTCGGGCGCCTCCCGGTTGACCGCGTCCCAGGGGATGTCCGTGTAGGGGTTCCAGCGGCGCTTCGACTCCGCCTCGGCGAAGAAGGTCCGAAACGTGGTCAGCAGCTCTTCACGAAACCGGTCGGTCGCGGGCATGGTTCAGCTTGGCGCCGCTTCGCCCGATGGGAGCTTTTTTTGGACGAGGCTCAGGAGCTGGCCGACCGTCTCGATGCCGACCAGCTCGTCGTCCGGCACGCTGATCTGAAGCTCGCGCTCGAGGTTGCCCACGATCTCGAGCATCTGCAGCGAGTCGATCCCCATGCTCGCGATGTTGCTGTCGGCGGACAGCTCGGGCACGTCGCGCTCCACGACTTCGGAGACGGAAGCGCGGAAGAGGTTCAGGAGGTCATCGGGCGCCATCGCGCGGGTAGACCACGGTTGGGCCGCCGGAGCAAGCCTCCGCGTTCGGTACTCCGGCGTCATGCCACCTCGAGCACGACCTTGCCGCGTGCGCGCTTGGTCTCGATGTAGCGGTGCGCCGCGGCGGCTTCGGAGAGCGGGTACACGCGGTCGAGCACCACGCGGATGCCGCCGTCGCGGAGCCCAGCGCTCAGCCACTCGAGGTCCGCCCGGCGGGACCGCACGTACACGAGGCGCGCGCGCTGCGGCCCGCGGAGTGTGCGCAGGGTGTCGCGGAAGATCTGCGCCGACGGGATGGTGTGCACGTAGCGCCCGCGCGAGGTGAGCAGGTGGCGCACCTTGTCGAAGCGGTAGTTCCCGAATACGTCGAAGAACACGTCGAAGCGGTCGCGCAGGTCGACGAGCTTCGTCGCCTTGTAGTCGATCACGTTGTCGGCGCCGAGGTCGGTGCACAGCGCGAGGTTGCGCTCGCTGCACACGGCGGTGACGTGGGCGCCGAGGCGCTGGGCGATCTGCACCGCGAAGGTGCCGACGCCGCCGGAGGCGCCGTTGATCAGCACGCGCTCGCCGGGTCGAAGCTCGCCTCGGTCGCGCAGCGCCTGCAGCGCCGTCTGCGCCGCGAGGGGGACCGCCGCGGCGTGCTTCAGGTCGAGCCCGTTCGGCACGGTCGCGACCTGCGCGCACTGGATCGCGACGTACTCCGCGTACGCGCCGCCGCTGAAGTCGTTGATCATCCCGAACACGCTGTTGCCGACCGAGAGGTCGGCGAGCGCGCCGGCCTCGACGACCTCACCCGCGATGTCGTTGCCGAGGACCATCGGGAAGCGGTGCCCGGTGACCCTGCGGAACTTCCCCTTGCGCACGACGACGTCCTTTGGGTTGACGCCGATGAACGACACGCGGACGAGGACCTCTCGCAAGCCGGGGGACGGGCGGGGGAGCCGGATCGTCTCGAGCACCTCGGGCGGACCATATGCGGTGGCGGCGACCGCGCGCATCGCGGGGCGTTCGCGGCGCCGGGTGAGGCCATGTCGCAGGGATAATGGAGGCAAAGCGGGCTCCTTTTCGTTACGTCGTTCGTAACACTTTCCGGCGCAGGGACACGTAGGCATCACCCATTTGGGTTATGTGGGCCATGAAACCTCATGATTTCACGAGGTTTATTTCATGCGAGTTCCGCATTTCGCGCTGCGTTGGAACGTGCAATGCTACGCAGCGTGTCGCGGGATGTGGACCCGCGCGTGTGTGGAGAGGTGACGTGATGAGAGACTTGGTTTGGCGCCGGTGGCGCGGCGCCGTGCAATTCGCTTCGCTGCTAGCGGCGCTCCTGTGCGCCCTCGGCGCGGCCGCGCAAGCGCAGCCGCCCTCGTACACGAACTTCGAGACGGAGCAGGTGCGCCCGCTCGCGATGTCACCAGACGGGCAGCGGCTCTTCGCCGTGAACACGCCGGACGCGCGCCTCGAGATCTTCGACCTGACGACGTCGCTCCCGACGCACGTCGCGTCGGTCGAGGTCGGCCTCGAGCCGACCGCGGTCGCGGCGCGCTCGAACGGCGAGGTCTGGGTCGTGAACTTCCTCTCGGACAGCGTGAGCGTCGTCGACGTGGCGGCGAACCCACCGCGCGTCGTGCGCACGCTCCTCGTCGGCGACGAGCCCCGCGACATCGTGTTCGCCGGCCCAGGCCACCAGCGCGCGTTCATCACGACGGCGCACCGCGGGCAGAACTCTCCGTACCCCGACGGTAACTTCGCGACCGAGGGCATTGGGCGCGCGGACGTGTGGGTCTTCGACGCGAACGCGCTCGGCAGCGCGCTCGGCGGGACGCCGCTCACCGTGCTGACGCTCTTCGGCGACAAGCCGCGCGCGCTCGTCGCGACCCCTGACGGCAGCGAGGTCTACGCCGCCATCTTCCACAGCGGCAACCGCACGACGACGGTCAACGAGGCGTCGCTCTGCTCCATCAACAGCAACAACTGTGGCGGCGTCCCGAAGCTGCCGCCGCCTCGGACGAACGCGATGGGCCAGCAGCAGCCGGACACCGGGCTCATCGTGAAGTACGACGACGCGAGCGGGCAGTGGCGCGACGAGCGCGGCGTCGACTTCAGCTACGCGGTGAAGTTCACGCTGCCGGACTACGACGTCTTCCAGATCGACGCCGACGCCACCGTGCCGGCCGAGACCGCCCGGATCTCCGGGGTGGGGACGATCCTCTTCAACATGCTGATCAACCCCGTCACCAACAAGCTCTACGTGACGAACACCGAAGCGCGCAATCGCGTGCGCTTCGAGGGTCGCGGTGAGTTCGTCGAGCAGACGCAGCCGAAGCCGCCCGGCGAGCCGGCGACCGGACGCGGGCACTTCACGGAGTCGCGCATCACCATCATCGACGCTGCCGGCAACGTCAGCCCGCGACTGCTGAACAAGCACATCGACTACGCGGCCAACACGATCCCGGTGCCCGCGGGCGTGAAGGAGAAGAGCCTGTCGACGCCGGTCGGCATGGCGCTGAGCAGCGACGGCTCGACGCTCTACGTCGCGGCGTTCAGCTCGCAGGCGGTCGGCGTGTTCGACACGGCGGCGCTCGAGAACGACACGTTCACCCCGAGCGCGGCCGACCACATTCAGCTCATCGGTGGTGGCCCGTCCGGGCTGCTCCTCGACGAGGCTCGCGGCCGACTGTACGTCCTGACGCGGTTCGACAACGCGCTGAACACCGTGCGTCTCGACACGCGCGAGACGGTCGCCCACGACGGCCTGTACGACCGCGAGCCCTTCATGGTCCGCGCCGGCCGGAAGTTCCTCTACGACGCGCGCCTCACCGGCAGCAACGGCGAGGCCTCGTGCTCGAGCTGCCACATCTTCGGCGACATGGACGACCTCGCCTGGGACCTCGGCGATCCGGACGCCGCGAACGGCACCAACCCGAACCCTCTGCCCTCGGGTATCGGGCCCTTCGGCGGCGCGGTGAACCCGACCGGCACGCCCTTCGGGGCGCTCAAGGGGCCGATGACCACGCAGAGCCTGCGCGGGCTCGCGGACGCGGGGCCGATGCACTGGCGCGGTGACCGGACGGGCGGCAGCACGCCCGGCGGCGACCCGCTCGACGAAGAGCAGGACTTCGCGACCTTCGGCATCGCGTTCGACCACCAGAACGGCCGCGACGAGGGGCCGCTCGATCCCTACTCGATGCTGCTGTTCAGCAGCTTCGCGCGGAGCATCAGCTACCCGCCGAACCCGATCCGCCAGCTCGACGACAGCCTGCGCCCGAACGAAGCGAACGGTCGCAGCGTCTTCCTGAACAACCGGGTCGACGTCGTCGCGACCTGCCAGGGCTGTCACACCCTCGACCGCTCGCAGGGCTTCTTCGGGACGGACGGTGGCTCGACCTTCGAGAACGAGCCTCAGCACTTCAAGGTCGCGCACCTGCGCAACATGTACCAGAAGGTCGGCATGTTCGGGATGTCGGACATCACGAACGGACACCACATCGACGACAGCTTCACCGGGGAGCAGATCCGGGGCTTCGGGTTCATCCACGACGGCAGCGTCGACACGCTCTTCAACTTCTTGAACTTCGACGTCTTCCAGGGGTCGGGGGTCATCCAGGGCGCAGGGGGCTTCCCGAGCGTGCAGGCCCAGCGCGACACCGTCTCCTACATGATGGCGTTCGACACGACGTTCGCGCCGATCGTCGGCCAGCAGGTGACGCTCACCGCGTCGAGCAGCCAGGCGGCGTACGACCGGGTCTCGTTGATGGTGCAGCGCGCGGCGACGCCCTACGTCATGCCGCACGACGGGACCTTCACCGAGTGCGACGTGATCGTGAAGGGCGTCGTCGCCGGCGAGGCGCGCGGCTGGGTCCGCACGCAGAGCGGCGTGTTCCAGAGCGACCGGGCCTCTGAGTCGCCGGTCACGCTCGAGCAGCTCGGCACGATCTCCCAGCAGCCCGGCCAGATGCTGACCTTCACCGCCGTGCCCCCGGGGCAGGGCGTCCGGCTCGGCATCGACCGCGACGAGGACGGCGTGTACGACCGCGACGAGCTCGACGCGGCGACCCCGCCGGACGCGGGTCAGGCGGGGTGCTCGTTCGCTCCGGGGCAGATCCTCGCGAGCAAGAGCCCCATCGTCCCGGCGCTGTCCGTGTTCGGGCTGCTCGGCCTCGCGGTGCTCTCCGGCCCGCGGCGCCGGCGGCGCTCAGGGCGTGAGCGGCGGCGCGACCAGGCCTGAGCCATCCGGGAGCGGCTAGCCCACGCGCGGCTGGCCGCTCCCTGTCGTGCGTCCGCCCGGACGCGAGACGAGCGCTGCGCGCCGTGTGCGAGTATCCTCGCGCGCCATGAGCAGCGATCGTGACTTCGACCTCGTCGTCTTTGGGGCCACCGGCTTCACGGGGCGGCTCGTCTCGCAGTATCTCGCGCGCACGGCGGGCGCCGACCTGCGCTGGGCGCTCGCCGGCCGGAGCCTCAGCCGGCTCGGTGCGGTCGCGCGCGACCTGCACCGGGCGTACGGCGACCGCG
This sequence comes from Myxococcales bacterium, assembly GCA_020430775.1. Lineage (GTDB taxonomy): Bacteria > Myxococcota_A > Polyangia > Polyangiales > Houyiibacteriaceae > JAGQJE01. Next base: position 2,842 of record JAGQJE010000277.1, on the reverse strand, counting down.
CTGCGCCGGCGCTCATCGAGGCGGACGTCAGCCGCCCGGAGTCGCTCGCCGCCATGGCGAAGCGGACGCGGGTGCTCCTCACGACGGTCGGGCCCTTCGCGCGCTTCGGCGAGCCCGTCGTCTCGGCGTGTGTGGCGAACGCGACCGACTACGTGGACATCACGGGCGAGCCCATGTTCGTCGATCGCATCTGCGAGCGCTACGGGTCGCAGGCGGAGGACGTCGGGATCCGCGTGGTGAGCTGCTGTGGCTTCGACAGCGTGCCGCACGATCTAGGGGCGTGGTTCACGGTGCAGCACCTCCCCCGAGACCAGCCCATCGAGCTGCGCGCCTTCGTGTCGAGCAAGGGCTCGTTCTCGGGCGGCACGTGGCAGTCCGCCGTGCAGGCCATGGGCGCGCTGCAGGAGTTCCGCGAGCAGCGCAGGACCTTTGGTCGCCAGCCCGCGACGGACGGTCGGCGCGTCGGATCCCTCCCGCAGAAGATCCACTACGAGGAGGCGCTCGACGCGTGGGCGGTGCCGCTCCCGACGATCGATCCGCAGATCGTGCTGCGCAGCGCGCGCGCCCTGTCCGAGTACGGGCCGGACTTCCGCTACGGACACTACGCGAAGATGCGGTCGCTCCGGACGGTCGCGGCCGCCGCGGCCGGTGTCGCCTCCATCGTCGCCCTCGCGCAGCTCGAGGTGACCCGCGAGCTGCTGCTGAAGGTCCGCTCGTCGGGCGAGGGGCCGTCGCGGGCGCAGCGCGAGCGCGGCTGGTTCATCGTACGCTTTCACGGCAAGGCTGCCGACGGGACCGAGGTCGTGACGCAGGTCGTCGGCGGCGACCCGGGCTACGACGAGACCTCGAAGATGGTCGCCGAGTCGGCGCTCTGCCTCGCCTTCGACCGCCCGCGCGAGGAGGGACCGTGCGGCGTGCTGACGCCCACCGTCGCGATGGGTAACGCGCTCATCCAGCGGCTGCAGCGCGCCGGGATCGCATTCGAGCTGGTCCGCGGCGGTTGAGCGGTCGACCGGCCGTCGTGCGTGCCGGCCCGCGGAGCGTCAGGCCGCCGCGGCCGGCTTGATGGCGCGGCCCCGGATGGCGTAGCTCGCGAAGCGCGGCGCCTTCCGCATCGGGTCGCGCGCCACCTCGAGCGGGACGAGGCCGGCGTCCGAGATGGCGCGCTCGGTGTCGCGCGTGAGGTGGCAGCCGCCCGCGATCCGCTTCCAGAGCGGCTCGATGCAGCGCTGGCGTCGTCGCCACGGGTCGCCGGCGGGCGCGCGCACGTGCTCGATGAAGAGCAGCACACCGCCCGGCGCGAGCACGCGGCGCACCTCCTCGAGCGTGCGGGCGGGGTAGGGGACCGTGCAGAGCACGAGCGTGCTGACGACGGTGTCGAAGCTCGCGTCCGCGAAGGGCAGGGTGGTCGCGCCCGCGCGCGAGACGTGGACCGCGCGCCCCGGCGGGAGCGCCTTCACGGCGCGCTCCAGCTTGCGGCGCATGAAGCGGTCGGGCTCGGCGACGACGAGCGTCTCGAGCCCCGGCGGGTAGTGCGCGAGGTTGAGCCCGGTGCCGGCGCCGATCTCGAGGACACGGCCGCGGGCCTGCGACAGCAGCGCGGCCCGCCAAGCCGCGAGGCCTGCCCGCTCGGTCGGGCCGAGCGTGCGCTCGTAGACGAGGCTGATCAGCGGGCCCATCGGCCGTACCTGACGCGGGAGGCCGTCATCGCGCGGACGGCGCGCCCGTCTTGCTCGACGGCGCGCCCGCGCCCGACGGAGCGCCCGCCTTGCTCGACGGCGCGCCCGCCTTGCTCGACGGCGCGCCCGACTTGGCGTTGTTCGACTGGGCGGACAGCATCATGCTCACCACCGCCTCGAGCCGGTTCACGACGTCGTCGAGGGTGGGTTGGTCGATGTCGAGGGACGCGAACACCTCCTGTCCGTGGCGCTCGACGCGAAACGACTCGATCACGGCGTCGAGCTTGGCGACGTGCACGAGCTGCTCGGCCATGAGCTGCTGCTGTGTCTCGAGCAGATGTTTGACGAGCGCGGCGGCGACCTCGGCGTCCTCTGCGACCACGTGCGCGCGGGCGTGGGCGCCGTTCGCGAACGACAGCCACCCGCTCGCCTCACGCACGTCCGCGCGCTGCTGCTCGGCGGCGTCCGGTGCGAACGCGACGGCGATGTCCCCTTCCTTCGGGAGGAGCGCGATCGCGCGCGACGGCGCGACGCCCGCCTGTGGGCCGTCGATGGTCACGTCGACCGCGTGACGCACCCACGCCGTCGAGCCGAGGACGAGAGTGTCCGGGCCGAGGACCGTCGCGCGGTGGTCGTCTGTGCCGTTCGGTCCGTCGAGGACATGCCCTCGGTAGGTCTCGGGCGTGCCCTCGTCGGGCCACCCCTGCAGGTCCTCCGGCGTGTACTGACCGCGCAGCACCGCGATGCCGTGGTCCGCGTCCTTCGTGCTCACCGCGACCAGGATCTCGCGGGTGCGGTTCAAGATGTCGTGCGCCCGCGCGGCCTCGGCGTGCGCGTCGGAATCGAGCGCGCCCGCGTCGTTCGCCGCTTTGTCGAGGCGGGCCCAGATCTGCGTCGCACGCAGCTTCGCGACGTCGACGCGCACGGCGCCGCTGATGTCCGCGGGCAGATACGCGGCGGACGGCACAGCGGCGAGCGGCCGCGGGGTGGTCGGGGCGGTCGAGCCGTGGTGACAGGCCACGAGCAGCAGTGCCGCGAGGACGAGGACCGGAGGTCGCGTGGTGCGCATCCGCCGGATCTATCACGCCCCCCGCCCCGCCGTGAATCCTAGAGGTCGGCAACGGGCGCGGTCGAACGCGATCGTCGTGTCCCGCCCCCGCCCC
>JAGQJE010000276.1 GCA_020430775.1 Myxococcales bacterium | reverse complement strand
GGCCCGACGCCTGCGTCGGCGGGGCCCCGCCGGGCACCGCTGCCTGCGCGGCGCCGGGCGTGACGTCGATCGTGATCGCTTCGGTCGTGGCGGTGCGGCTCTTGCCCGTGGCGGGATCGAAGACCGGCACGCGGACCGAGGGCAGCACGAGCTTGCCCGGCCGGGTCGGGATGACGAGCCACTCGATGGTCCGTACGCCGCCGAGCTGCATGCCCGGCGTATCGAGCGCGTCGCGCATCTCCGGCTGCAGTACGCGCGCCCCGTCGACGGGGCCGAGCGTCGGCCGCACCGCGGTGAGGTTGCCCGTGCCGCTGGCGTTGACGCTGAGCTGGACGGCGTCGCCGACGTGGACGGCGCGGTGGTCGACCGAGGCGTGCAACGAGAGCGACCCGACGAACGCGTCCTTCGGGACCCCGTCGGGCAGCGGGCGCACGTGGACGGTGACGGGGACGCCGGCGCGCACGACGCCGGGCCCGCCACCGCCGAAGAAGCCGGCGAAGGGGTCCTCGGCGAGGCGCAGGCGCATCGGGCCGATCGTCAGGTCGCCCGGCTGGAGCGGGAAGGCGGCGACGCGCTTCGCCTCGTACACGTAGAAGCGCCGCCCTTGCACCACCTCGAGCTGAGGCGGGGGCGGGTTCACGTTGGCGAAGAGGTCCTGCACCCAGAAGCCGTCCGTCGTCGGCTCCTCGAGCAGCTCCGGCTGCGCGCGGATCGGCCTGTGGCTGTAGAGGAAGAAGCGCACCGTGACCTGCTGCCCGACGTAGGGGTGCTTCGGTTCCGTCGTGGTGCGGATGAACGCGTGCTCGTCGAAGACCGCGCCGTCGACGCCCGCCGCCGGGCTCCCGACGGGAGGGATCGTCGCACCCGCCGCCTGGCCGCTCGAGCCGGCGCCCGCGTTCGGCGCGGCCGCGCTGCCGCGCACGAGGATGGTGAGCGGCCTGCTCTCGTAGACCTTCCCGTCGACCGTCGCCTTGGCGGGCGAGAGCACGAAGCGCCCCGGGCGCTCCGCTCGGAGCATGAGCTGGTAGATCGACGCCGAGCTGGTCGAGAGCTGTCCGTTCACGAAGCGCACGCTCGTCGGTGAGCTGATCGAGCGCGAGACGACGCTGAAGGGGTCGAGGCCCGGCAGCTCGAGGTTCGAGACCCGGCCGTCCTCGGCGCGCGCCGCCACGGTGAGCGAGAACGTGCCGCCGACGGGCACGGTCTGCACGTTCGCCTCCATCGTGACCGTCACCTGCGGCGTCTGCGCGTGAGCGTCGCCGGGCAGCGCGCCCGCGGCGGCCGCGGCGGCGGCGACGAGCAGCGGGAGCGCGAGCAAGGTTCGGTGCGTCGCGGAGCGGAGCATGGGTCCGTGCCTTACCAGTCCTCGGCCGGCGGCTCACGTCGGCTCGCGCGCGTGCGGGCCAGGTAGCGCTGGATGCTCTCTTCTTGGTCTTGCAGCGCGTCGAGGACGCGGCGCACGTCGAGCGGCAAGGTCTCGCCGCCCGCGCCGCCGGTCGCGCTCGCGGCGCTCGCCTGCTCGCCTCGCTGCGCCGCCCCCGACGCCTGGCCGCCGCCGCTCGCCTGCTCGCCTCGCTGCGCCTGCTGTCCTCGAGGCGGCTCGGCCCCCTGGGCCCCGCCCTCGCGGGTCTGCGCGGCCTCGTCCTGCGCGCCCTTCGCCCCGGCCGACCCGGCGCGCGCCTGTGGCTCCTCCGTCGCCTTCGGGCGCTCCGCCTGCCCGCCCTTGTCCGCGCCCTGCTCGGGTTTCGCGCCGGGCGCCTCGCCCTTGTCGCCGGCCTGCGCGGCGTTCGCCTGGGTCCCTTCGGTGCCGGGCTGCTGCTCCTGTGGCGCCTTCGCCTGCGAGCCCCCTTGCTCGTCCGCGCCCTTGGCCTTCGCGCCTGCCGCGCTCTTCTCGCCGGTGTTCTGCTGCCCGTCGCTCTCGCCCTTGCCCTCGCCGGCCTTCGCCTGCGCGCTCTCGGCCTCGTGCGTGCCGTCCGCGCGCTGGTTCGGCTTCGACGCCTGGTCTCCCTGGCCTCCGGGCTTCGACTGGTCGCCGGGCTGCTGCTGCCCCGGCTGGGGGGAGCCCCCCTCGTTCGGTGAGCCTTTGCCGTCGTTCTGCGCCTGCTGCTGCTGTTGCTGCTGCTGCTGCTCTCGCTTCGCTTGCTCGTCGCGCGCCGCCTTTTGCTGCTCGAGCGCCTGCAGCCGCTGGTCGGCGACCTCGAGGTTCCACGCGGCGTCGCGCTGGCCCGGCTTCGCCTGGAGCGAGCGGGAGAACGCGGCCTTCGACTTGCCGAGGGAGTCGATGGCCTCGTCGAGCTTCGAGCCCTTCGCGAGCGACTGCGCCTCGGCGAGGTACGCGTTGCCGAGGTTGTAGTAGGCCGCCGCCCTGGTCGACGCGTGCTCTGCGCCGGCCGCCGCGCGCATCAGCGCCGGCGCGGCCTGAGCCGCGTCGCCCTTCTTCAGCAGCGCGATGCCGCGGTCGAGCTCGAGCCCGGGCGCGCCTTGGTGCGCCGCGGGGGCGTCGTCGTACGCGCTCAGCGCGCCGTCGTAGTCGCCGGCGGCGAGCTGCTGATTGCCGCGCTCGACGGCGGGGTTCGGCCGGAGCCACGGCGCCTCCCACGCGAGCGCGACCGGCCCGACCCCGAGGGTTCCGGCCGCCAGCGCGCACGCGAGCGCCCAGCGTCGCAGCCGGCTCGTGCGCGGGGAGGTCACGCCGCCACCTCCTCGGCGCGCACGCGCGCGCGCCGCCGCCGCCGTCCGAGCCACGCCTCCGGGAGCAGCCCCTCGATGAGCAGCAACACGAACGCGGGCAGGAGCGCCTCGAGGTAGTGGTGCTCGCGCACTGTGATCTTGCGCGCCTGGTTTTCGGCCTGCTGAAGCGTCGCGAGCTGCCCTGCGATGGCGTTCATGCTCGAGCCCCCGGAGTCTCCGTTGAGGTACCGCCCGCCGGTCTCGGAGGCAATGCGCGCGAGGGTCGCGGCGTCGCTCCCGCTGAGCTTCGTGATGACGACGCGGCCGCTCTGGTCGCGCACGTAGTGCGGGGTGTCGGTCGGGCTCTGGCGCACGGGGATGGGCCCGCCGGCCGCCGTCCCGACGCCCACCGTGTAGAGCTTGATGCCGGCGTCCGCGAGCCGCTTGGCGGCCGCGTCGACGTCGCCGGCGTGGTCACCGCCGTCCGTGATCAGCACGACGACGCGCGCCGGGCGCTCCGCGCGGGGCGTGGGCGCGGCGCCGTCCGCCGGGTGCTCGCCCGCCTCGAGCAAGCGCCGAGAGGCGTCGAGCGCGGCGCCGATGTCGGTCCCGCCGACCGGCATGTCGAGCGGCCCGACCCCGCGCAGGAAGAGCTCGAGCGCGGCGTAGTCGGTGGTCATGGGGAAGGGCATCGTGTCGCCGGCGAAGGCCACGAGGCCGACGCGATCGCCGCCGAGGCCCTGCGTGAGCTCGGCGATCTCGCGCTTGGCGCGGGCGATGCGGCTCGGGGACACGTCCTCGGCGAGCATGCTCTTCGACATGTCGAGCGCGATGACCAGGTCCACGCCGCGCTTGCGCAGCATCCGCGTGTGCTGGCCGTACTCGGGCCCCGCGAGCGCGACCACGAGCAGCGCCGTGCCGGCGGCGAAGAGGGTCGCCCGCGCCGCGCGCCAGGCGGCCCCGCGCCCCGCGACGAGGCCCTCGATGACCCCCGGGTCGCCGAGTGAGCGGGTCGTCCGCTTGCGCGCCCGCCACGCGAAGAGCGTCGCCCCGACGAAGACGGGCACGGCGAGCAGCACCCAGAGCGCGCCGGGCGTGTGAAAGGTCATGGCCACCTCCGCAGCGCCAGCGTGCCGAGCAGCCACTCGCCCGCGAGCAGGAAGAACGCGGGCCAGGCGAAGGCCGGGTAGAGCTCGCCGTACACGCGCCCGGCGTCTTCGATCTCGCTCTTGTCGAGGGCGTTCAAGATGCTGTGGAAGCTGTGCTCGAGGCCGGCGCGATCGGAGACGGCGAAGTAGGCGCCGCCGGTCCGCGTCGCGATGCGCTGGAGCAGCTCCGGGTTCGAGTCACCGCCGCTCGGCTGGCCGAAGATCGCGTCGAGGCCCGTCTGGGCGGCGACGCCGCCCGCGGTCGTGCCCATCAGCACGGTGTAGACCTTCACCCCCATCTCGGAGGCGAGCTGCGCGCCCTCCTCGGGGGAGATGTTCCCGGTGTTCGACTCGCCGTCGGTGACGAGGATGATGACCTTGCTCTTCGCGTCCGAGCCACGCAGCCGGTTCAGGCTCACGCCGAGCGCGTTGCCGATCGCGGTGCCGCGCCCGTCGATGAGCCGCAGGTTCAGGTTGGCGATGGTCTCGCGCAGCGCGCGCGCGTCCGTGGTGAGCGGCATCAGCGTGTACGCGTCGCGCCCGAAGATCACCGCACCGATACGATCGTTCGGGCGGCGCTCGATGAACGCGTCGACGACGGCCTTGGCGGCGTCGAAGCGGTCCGGTCGGATGTCTCGCTCGCGCATCGACAGCGACATGTCGAGCGCGATGACGATGTCGATGCCCTGTACGTCCTCGCGGGCGCGCGCGTGCACGCTCTGCGGGCCCATCAGGGCGACGACGAGCAGGGCGAGCGCCGCGACCCGGCCGGCGAGGGCGGCGTCCCGCATCCACACGCGCCGCCCGCTCGGCAGCGCGCCGAGGGTGCGCTCGAGGCTCACGCGCAGGCGCGGAGCCGCGTGGCGCGCGAACCCGGCGCGGACCATGAGCACCGCGAGCGGGGCGACGAGCAGGACGGCGAGCCACGGCCGCTGGAAGCGGAACGCGCCGTGCAGGAGCGGGACGCCGTAGACGCGCTCGACGACGTAGGCCGCGACCCACACGCCCGCGACGAACCACAACGTCGTGAACGCGACGACGCGCGCGAAGCGGGCGCCGCGGCTCACGAGCCCACCTCCGGGGTCGACGCCGTCAGCGGGCTGCGCTCGGATGGCGCGGTCCGCGTGCCCTCGGGCGGCGCGTCCGGCGGGCTCGCGGTGGACCCGGTCGCGTCTGGGCCCCTCGGCGGCGGCGCAGAAGGTGCGGGCGGGCGAGACGCGCGCGACGCGACCACGACGCGCTCCGCCTCGTCGAGCAGGCCGGCGCCCTCCGCCTCGGAGAGCGGCGCGTCGGCGAACTTCACGAGGTCGCACCGCCGGAGAAAGCCGACGACCTCGCCCGCGGGCACCGCCAGGGCGGGCGCGTCGCGCAGGTAGCGCGCGATCTCGTGCGTGGTCCGCTCGAGCGCGTCGAACCCGCAGCGCGCGCCGAGGTAGCGGCGCAGCGTGTCGCTCAGCTCATCGGTCCAGCGCTCGGCGCGCCCCTCGGCCAGCATCCGCGGGAGCGTCTGCCGGAGCGAGCGCAGCTCGGCGAGCGCGACCTCCGCCGGCGAGGGTGGTGGCGCCGCGGGCGCCGGGCGCTGCGCGCGCCGACGGCGCCAGATCACGGCGGCCACGGCGAGCGCGAGCAAGAGCGACGCGACGCCGAGTCCCCACCAAAAGCGCGGGTTCGGCTCCATCAGGCTCACCGGGTCGCTCGGGGGCTTCGGCGCGACCTCGCCCGTGGTGAGCGCGGCGACGTGGATCGGCACCGCGCGGGTCTGCACCGTGCCTGCGACGCCCGCGGCCGTCAGCACGTCGAGCCGCAGCGGACCGAGGGTCACGTCGCCCGGCTTCAGCGCGACGAGCGGGACGGTGATGACGGTCCGGCGCATCCCGGCCCTCGCCGCGCGCTCGTGGCGGGAGGTGATCTGGCCGGCGATCTCGAAGGGCGCCACGTCGGGGGCGGGCGTGAGGTGGACCTCGTCGCCCGTCTTGGCGGTGACCGTGATGGTCGCGCGGAGCGCGTCGCCCGTGTGCACGTCGCCGCTCGGGGTGACGTCGATGTCGACCTCGGGCCGGTCGGCCTCGGGGAGCGGCGCGAGGGCCGGCGCTTGCGCGGCGGTCGGCGCTCGAGCGGGCGTGGCCTCGGCGCTGGGGGGCTGCGCGGCGGTCGGCGCTGGAGCGGGCGTGGCCTCG
>JAGQJE010000275.1 GCA_020430775.1 Myxococcales bacterium | reverse complement strand
GCGCGCACGCTCACTGCACTACTCAGGACCCGAAGGCGGCGTCGGGCCCTGAGCAGCGCATCGAGCGGGGCCTGGGCGCTAGCGGGTCTGAAAGAGGCTCAGGCTGCCGACGTACAAAAAGCCCACCATGAACAGGACGAGGAAGGGGATGCTCAGCCAGCTCCCCGTCACGACCGCGAGGACGATCGTCACCACGAAGTACAGCCCGAACGCGAGCTCGACCACGCTGTGCGCCGGCCACCGCGCGCGGTAGCGCTTCGGCTTCCACGCCCCCGACACGCCCGTCACACCGTGCTTCGGCGTCCGCACGAACGTGAGGTCGCGCCCGAACAGCCCCTCGAGCACGGCGCGCGCGTTGTTGATCGACAGCCCGATGCCGAGCGCCATCATCATCGGCAGGCGCCGAACGGCGGTCCAGGTGTCGTCATAGAGCGCGCGGTGGGTGACCAGGTAGAAGGCCGCGATCGAGCCGCACGTAGAGGCGAAGAGCGGCACGTCGAGGAGCAGCAGCTCCGGGTGCGCCATCTGGCGCCGCAGCAGCATGTTCGGGAGCTGTAGCGCCGCGAGGATGACGAGGAAGAGGTAGGCGAAGTTGTCGGTGAGGTGGAAGAACGCCTCGACCTTGACTCGCCAGGGGATCGGCGCGCGCAGCACGCGCCACAGGAGCTTGCGCGTCGTCTGGGCGGACCCCTTCGCCCAGCGGAACTGCTGCGTCTTGAAGCTGTTCATCTCGCAGGGGATCTCCGCTGGCGCGATCGCGTCCGGGACGTAGACGAAGCGCCACCCCGCGAGCTGCGCGCGGAAGCTCAGGTCCATGTCCTCGGTGACGGTGTCGTGCTGCCAGCCGCCCGCGTCCTCGATGGCCGCGCGCCGCCACATCCCCGCCGTTCCGTTGAAGTTGAAGAAGCGCCCCGAGCGGTTGCGCGCGATGTGCTCGATCGTGAAGTGGCCGTCGAGCATCATCGACTGGCAGGCGGTGAGCGTCGAGTACCCTCGGTTCAGGTGACCCCACCGCGCCTGGACCATCCCCACCGTGGGGTCGGTGAAGTGGTGCACGAGCTGACGCACGATCGGCGGCGTCGGCACGAAGTCCGCGTCGAAGACCATCAGCAGCTCTCCCTTCGCGACGCGGGTGCCGGCGGCGAGCGCGCCGGCTTTGTAGCCGGTGCGATCCGTGCGGTGCAGGTACGCCACGTCGAGGCCCTGCGCCGCGAGCTCGGCGACCTTTCGCTGCGCGATCTCGCGCGTCTCGTCGGTCGAGTCGTCCAGCACCTGGATCTCGAGCCGGTCGCGCGGGTAGTCGATGGCGGCGACGCCGTCGAGCAAGCGCTCCGCGACGTACATCTCGTTGAACATGGGGAGCTGCACGGTGACATGCGGCAGCGCGTCCTCTGCGAACCGTTGCGGCGGGGCGTCGCGGCGTGCGCGATGCTTCAGGTAGAGCATCAGCAGGTGGCCCCGATGAAAGCCGTACAGGCCGAGGATGGCGAGGGTGACGAGGTAGAGCGCGACGATCGCGAGTTGCATGCTGTGCTCCGGTCCGGCGCTTCCGCGGGCGTCCGTGGTGACGCCGACCGCGACCGCACCCGGCGGGCGGGACGAGTGGAGGCCGGAGCGTGGGGGCGATCGACCCGCGAGGCCAGCCGTGAAGGCCGGCGTCGTCCGGTCGACGCCGACCGAGCGCGAGGGGTCAGTCGGTCGGCGGCGCCGCCTCGGCCATCGCGGCGCCCGTCTCGATGCGCACCAGCGTCTCGTCTCGCCCGAGGATCGCCATCACGTCGAAGAGGCCGGGGCTCGCGGCGCGGCCGGTGAGCGCGACGCGGGCGGGCTGGGCGACGTCTCGCAGCTTGAGCCCCTCCGCCTCGGACCAGGCCTTCACGGCGGCCTCGAGCGCCTCCGGCTCGAACACCCTCGCGTCGCGCACCACCGCGCCGAGCCCACGCAGGACGGGACCGGAGGCGGGCGTCAGGAACTTGCGCCGCGGCTTGTCCTCGTAGCGCGGCGGCTCGAAGAAGTAACGCAGCCCGTCCGCCAGCTCGACGAGCGTCGCGCACCGCAGCTTGACGTGCGCCGACGCCGCGAGCAGCCGCGGGTCGTCCGCGCTGACCTCGAGCCCGAGCTTCGCGAGGAAGGGGACGACGTGCGCGGCGAGCGCGCCGGGTGGGAGCGCCCTCAGGTGCTCGGCCTGCACGTACTCGAGCTTTTTCAGGTCGTACTTGCCGGCCGTGGCGCCGACGTGCCGCCAGTCGAACTTCGCGACGAGCTCGTCGCGCGTGAAGATCTCCTGGTCGCCGTGGGACCACCCGAGCCGCGCGAGGTAGTTGAGCAGCGCGTCCGGCAGGTAGCCGAGGTCGCGGTACTCGAGCACCCCGACCGCGGCGTGGCGCTTGCTGAGCTTCTCGCCATTCGGTGCGAGCACCATCGGCATGTGGGCGAAGGTGGGCGGCGGCGCCCCGAGCGCCTCGTAGAGCAAGATCTGCGGCGGCGTGTTGATGATGTGGTCATCGCCGCGGGCGACGAGCGTCACGCCCATGGTGAGGTCGTCGACGACGCAGCCGAAGTTGTACAGGGGAAGGCCGTCGCTCCGGAGCAGGATCGCGTCCTGTAGCGTGTCGTTGCGGACCTCGATGCGGCCGCGGACGAGGTCGTCCCAAGCCGTCGACCCCTCCACCGGCGCGCGAAAACGAACGACCGAGGGCGCGTCCGCCGAGGGTGGCGCCGGGGCGGTCGCCGGGTCGCGCCACGGGCTCTCGAAGCGGAAGCCACCCTTGTGCCCCTGCGCGTCGTACGCGGCGCGCGCGGCGGCGATGTCCTCCTTCGTGGCGTAGCATCGGTAGGCGTGGCCGGAGGCGATCAGGCGCTCGGCGTGGTCGCGGTAGACCTCGCCTCGCTCGCTCTGGCGGTAGGGCCCGTGCGGCCCGCCGACATCCGGTCCCTCGTCCCAGCCGAGCCCGAGCCAGCGCATGGACTCGAGGACGACGTTGACGCTCTGCTCGGTGCTCCGCTCCTGGTCCGTGTCCTCGATGCGCAGCACGAACGCGCCGCCGTTCTGGCGCGCCCACAGCCAGCTATAGAGCGCCGTCCTCACGCCACCGATGTGGAGGTAGCCCGTGGGGGAGGGCGCGAATCGAACCCGGACGCCGCCGTCGACCATGCCCCTGCTTGAACGTCGCGCTCGTGCCGGTCAAGCGGGGGCGCGCGCCGCGCGCGGGTGCTACCGTCGCGCCGATGTCGCTGATGTTCATGGTGGCCGCGGCCCTCGGTCTGCTGCTCGCCGCGATCGCGGTCGCGCTGGTGTGGTCGGTCATGCGCGGCGGGGTCGAAGAGCGCGCGCGCGCGGCGGCGGGGGACGCGCCTCGGCTCGGCGACGTCGTGGTGTTCCTCCGCTTCGACGGCGCGGCCGCGCGTGACGCCGAGGCGCTCGTGAGCGCTCGCGCGGCATCCGCCCTTCTCGATCCGCCCGCGCTCCGCGAGGTCGCCGAGGCGCTCGCGCCGATGGTGGACCGGGCGACGCATGGGTACGTCGGTCCCGCGCACTGGGCGCCGAGCGAGGCGCGGGTGTCGGTCCCGGGCGGGCGCTTGATCGGGCTGCGCGCGAGGACCCGCGCGCCGATCGACGCGGCGGCGATGGCCTCGACGGCGCCGTCCATCAGCGGGCTGCTGCGGACGCTCGCCGGGCTCCCCGACGCGTCGATCATCGAGGGCTTCTTCCGCACCGCTGAGCCATCGCGCGACCCCAGGATGCCCGCGCTCGCGCCGCTGCGGGCGGAGGCCCACCCAGCCGCGGCGGGGAGCGCGCGGGCTTGAGGCGAGGCACGGTCCGAGCCCCTCGTGCCCCGGCGCGCCGCGGCCTCCCCGAGGAGCAGCAGGTCGCGCGCCTGAACCGTGGCGTCCGTCGCGAGAGCGCGCGCTGGCGCTTCGACGAGGCGGTGCCCTTCGGCCCGCACCTGCTCGCTCGGCGCTTCTCGCTCGGCAACGGGCTGCGCGTGTGGCTCCTGCGCGACGCCGCCGCGCCCACCGTGAGCTACCAGACCTGGTATCGCGTCGGCTCTCGCCATGAGACGCCTGGCAAGACCGGGCTCGCGCACCTCTTCGAGCACTTGATGTTCGGCGCCACGACGAACCACCCCGCGGGGGAGTTCGATCGTCTGCTCGAGTCCGCCGGCGCGGAGACGAACGCTGCGACCTGGACCGACTGGACCCACTACTACGAGCACCTGCCGAAGCGGGAGCTCGCGCTCGCCGTGCGGCTCGAGGCGGACCGCATGCAGCACCTCGTCTTGCGTGAGGCCGAGGTGCGCAGCGAAAAAGAGGTCGTCGCGAACGAGCGCCGCTATCGGGTCGACGACGACGTCGAGGGCGCCGCGACCGAGCGCTTGTTCGCGCTGGCGCTTCGGCGCCACCCCTATCGCTGGCCGACCATCGGCTGGATGCGCGACATCGAGCGCTTCTCGCTCGAGGACTGCGAGCGCTTCTACCGCACCTACTACGCGCCGAACAACGCGACGGTCGTCGTGGCGGGGGACTTCTCGGAGGCGCACGCGCTCGAGCTGATCGCCGCGCACTACGGCGGGATGGAGGCCGCCTCCATTCCCGCCGAGCAGGTCGTTCGTGAGCCGCGCCAGCGGCGCGAGCGGCGCGAGACGATGCGCTTCGAGACGCAGACGCCGAAGCTCCTGGTCGGCTATCCGGCCCCGGCGTACGCGGACCAGGCGCACGCGACCGCTACCGTCGCGAGCCTGCTGCTCTGCGACGGCCGGCTCGGTCGCCTCTCTCGCCGGCTCGAGTACGACCTCGAGTACGCGTCGAGCTGCGACGCGAGCCTCACGCCCTTTCGTCACGCGGGGCTGTACGACCTGTTCATCGACCTGCGCGAAGACATCGCGCTAGATGACGTCGTGCGCGTCGTCGACGAGGAGCTGGCGAGGCTCGCCGAGGCGCCGTGCGCGCGGGACGAGCTGGAGCGGGCGAAGAACCGTCTGGAGCTCGGCTTCCTGCACGGCATGGAGACCGCCGGAGGCAAGGCCGAGCTGCTCGGCTTCCACGACACGGTGACCGGCGACGCGCGGACCGTCTTCCAGCGGCTCGACGAGTACCGGGCGGTGAGCGCCGAGGACGTGCAGGCGCTCGCGGCCGACCTGTTCGGCCAGGGCAAGCGCACGCGGGTCGACGTGGTGCCCGCCTCCGCTCGGGTGCGGGCGCGATGAGCCCGACGCGAACGAAGCGCCGCCTCGGCGCAAACGGTCGGGCATCGTTTCGAGTGCGGGGGGTGCAGGTGCTGGTCGAGTCGAGCGACGACCTCCCGCTCGTCGAGGTGGAGATCGGCCTGCGCGGCGGGAGCCTCGCCGACCCGGCTGGACGTGAGGGCCTCGCGAGCCTCACGGCGCGGGCGATGGCGCTTGGGCCGAAGGGCAGGTCCGCGCGGACCTTCGAGGAGCAGGTCGCGGTGCTCGGCGGGCGACTCGGCGCGAGCGTCGGGCTCGGAACCTTGCGCCTGCGCGGCTCGGTCATTCGCCGCAACGTCGAGCCCTTCGTCGACCTGCTGAGCGCCGCCACGCTCGCGCCCGCGTTGCGCGGCTCGGACATCGCGCAGCTCAAGCGAGAGGTGCTGGCCGAGCTGGTCGCCGCGCGTGACGACGACCACGAGCTCGCGGGGACCTGGTTTCGGCGGGCGCTGTACGCAGACCACCCATACGGACGCCCCGCCGCGGGCGAGGTGACGTCGGTGCGCCAAGTGAGCGGGCGCGACGTCGCGGCGTACCATCGCGCCGCCCTCGTCCGCTCGAACACCGTCATCGGCTTCGCGGGAGACATCGACGCCGCCGAGGCGAGGCGCCTGGTCGAGCGCGCGTTCGCCGGGCTCCCCGAGGGCCGCTTCGAGCTGCCGCGCGTGCCGCCGACCCGCGCACGACCGGGGCGCCACGTGCTGCTCGTCGACAAGCCCGATCGCGCCCAGACGCAGCTCTTCATTGGGACGCTCGGGAGCCGCGCGCGCGACCCGCTTCTCGACCCGCTGGTCGTCGCGAACGCAGCCTTCGGCGGGACCTTCACGTCGCGCCTGATGCAAGCGATCCGGGCGGAGCGCGGCTGGAGCTACGGCGCCACCAGCCGCCTCACGCACCACGCACGCCGGAGCGCGTGGTGGATGTGGACCTTCCCGGCGGCGCGCTACGCGGCCGAGTGCGCGGCGACCCAGCTCGAGCTCCTCGACGCTTGGGTTGCCGCCGGCGTGAGCGCCGACGAGGTGCGCTTCGCCAAACGTGCCCTCGTCAACAGCCGCTGCTTCGACATCGACACCGCCTCGAAGCGGCTCGCCGCCCGAATGGACGTCGAGCTGCTGCGCTTGCCGCGCGACTTCCACGAGGGCTACGTGCACCGCGTGAAGACCGTGCGGCGCCACGCCGCGAACGAAGCGGTGGCCCGGCGCATCCGGCCGCGCGATCTCGCGATCGTCGCCGTGGGCGGAGCCGAGCGGCTGCGGGCGGGCTTCGAGGCGCTGCCCGGCGTCGCGACCGTCACGGTGGTGCCCTTCGACGCGAGCGGCTGACGCCGGCGTGGTTCAGTCGCCGAGGACGGCGGCGAGCGCTTCGTGGCTGAGCGGCGCCCGGCGCATCCACCACGTCGCCGCGAACGGGCGCAGCACATCGGGCAGGGCTTGCCGGCGACTCTGCACGACCACCACGCGAACGCGCTGCTCCCGCACGAGGAACTCGAGCATCTTGCTCGTCTCCCGGTCGCCGATTGCGGTGCAGACGACCAGGGTGTCCACCGGGTGGTCGGGGTCGTCGAGCTGCTCGAGCGCCTCGCGGGCCGTGGCCGCGCAGACGGCGTGGCGTCCGACGCTGCACACCTTGTCCTCGATCTCGGTGCGAACGCGGAGCTCTGGCTCCAGGATCAGCACCCCCGGGCGCTCGACGTCGCTCGTGTGGATGAGCTCCGTGAGCACCGCGTCGTGGAGCCTGTCTTCTTCCTCGGCCTCGACGTAGCGAAACGTCACCCAGAGATCGAGGCGCCCCCCCGGTTGCGGCTCCGCGCGTCGAATCATCGACGTCACCTCGAGCGGCTCGTCGCGGTGAGGGAGCTGCAGCACGAGGCGGACGTTCTTGCCGGCCGCGAGCCGCTGATAGCGGTCGCCGTCGTCCGACTCGCCGGGACGCGGAGGCTCACACGAGAGCAGGGCGCCGCCCGCCGAGAGCATCTCGACGGTGCACGTGACCAGTAGCTCGCCACGCGAAAAGAGACACGCCCGGACGTCCCGGCACAGCGCGTCGCTCAGGCGTTCTTCGGATGAAAGCGGCTCGAGCATGGTCCCGCCTTTCGCGTGCGGCGCGCACGCCGCGGTGGCGATGGGTTCCACTTCAGTGTGCAAGCCAAGCGACCGACAAGCCTCACTCATAACCGTGGACCGCGAGGCCCGGGGTTGTCCACCGCCCCGGCGCGCAAGATCCCAGGCGACCGCGCACCGCGACCCCCGCCGTGCCGCCTGCCCTCCGAGAGTAGACCCCGCCGCCCGCGACGGGGGAAGCCGATCTGCCGAGGGAACGTCAGTCCTCCGAGGGTACGCCGACTCTCTCGGCGAGATCGGGGCCGCGGCGCCGCGTTCGCCTCGTGGCCCGGCTGGGTGGAGCGGGTTCTGGTCGGCATCGCTGCGCGATTGGTGGCCTCTCGGCCGCCGGCAGGCCGATCTGGGGCGCTCCCGGCGCGCCGCGGACGCAGCGGTGCGGGCCGCCGGTCGCCGGGGGGCTCGCGGGCGGGGTGTGCGCTGGCGTGGTGGTCGGCGGCG
>JAGQJE010000274.1 GCA_020430775.1 Myxococcales bacterium | reverse complement strand
CGCGGCAGGCCGTTGTATTCCGCCCTCGCGGACGCGGGGCTGCGCGCCGCAGTTCTGTTACCATCGGGCGCGACCCGTCTCTCGGAGGCCGCGCGCACGCAGACGTCTCGACGACCGCCGCTCCGACCGTACCTCCCCATGTTGCGCACTCGCCTACTCGCCGGCAGGACCGCAAGCCTCGTGCTCAGCGCGGTGTTCGCCGCGTTGATGACGATGACCCAGCTCGTCGAGGTCACCGTCGCGCCGCTGCGTGTCGATCCCTCCGAGCCCGCCCCGGTGACGCTCCGCGCCGGCCCCGTCGAGGTCGTCACGCACTCCCCGGACGGATCGCTCAGCGTCCAGCGTGTCAGCCGCTTCGTCGGCCGCGGCGACGTCGTGACCGACCCCGTCCGCGCCGCCGCCGTGCGCGCCTACGAGCGTCGCCGCCGGCCCCCGAGCCTCGGCACGGTGGTCGGGCTCTACACGCTCTACCTCCTCATCGCCCACCTGCTCACCACCTACATCCGCGTCTTCAGCCCGCGGCGCGGCATCCTCCTGCGCACGCAGGTGGGGCTGCTCGGGCTGGCGTTCGGTCTGTTGCTCGCATCCAAGGTCTTCCTGCTGACGACCGCCCTGCCCGCGTTCCTCATCCCCGTCGCGTGCGTGCCCCTATGGTCGTCGCTGTACCTCGACCGGCGGACGGCGCTCATGGTGGGCATCGCCATGTGCTTTTTGGCGGCGTCGTTCGTCGGTTTCCGCATGACCGAGACGATCGTCTTCATCACGGCGACGCTCACCGCCAACGTGCTCTTCCGCGACCGCAAGCACCCCGCGACGATGATCCCCGCCGCGCTCCTCGGCGGGGGCGCGGCGGCCCTGGCGCTCGTCGCCGAGCGGCTCACCTTCGGCGACGGCATCGACATCCTCGCCGACCTCCAGAAGGTCACGCACTCGCAGCTCCTCACGACGGTCGTCGGCGGCGCCCTCGCGGGCGTCATCGCCTACGTGCTGCAGCCGGTCGTCGTCGTCGCGCTCGGCGCGGTGTCGCGCAGCCGGTTGCTCGAGCTGACCGACCTCGACCAGCCGCTGCTCCAGCGCATGGCGACGGTGGCGCCGGGGTCATGGGAGCACTCGCGCGCCATGGCGAACCTCGCCGAGGGTGCCGCCGCCGCGATCGGCGCGGACTCCCTGCTGACACGCGTCGGCGCCTACTATCACGACCTCGGCAAGACCATCCAACCGAAGTACTTCGTCGAGAACCTCACGCCTGGAGAGGTCTCTCCGCACGAGAGCCTGAGCCCCGACGTGAGCGCCGACGCCATCATGGCGCATGTCGTCGGCGGCGCGCAGATCCTCCGGGAGGCCGGGATCCCGGAGCCCGTCGTCGAGTTCAGCTACACCCACCACGGCACGAGCGTCATCGAGTACTTCTGGCACAAGTACGTGGAGATGGGGAACCCGCGGAACCTGAACGAGAGCGCGTTTCGCTACCCTGGCATGCGCCCGCGGAGCAAGGAGACGGCGATCCTCATGCTCATCGACTCGGTCGAGGCCGCCGCCCGCACGATCGACCCGCCGTCGCGCGACAAGTTCGAGCAGATGGTGCAGCGCATCTTCTTCATGAAGCTCCGCCAGGGGCAGCTCGACGAGTCGGGGCTGACGATGGAGGACCTGCGGGTCCTCGCGACGAACGTCACCGACACGCTCGTCAGCGTCTACCACAACCGCATCAAGTACCCCTGGCAGAACCGACCCGAGGGCACCCAGGACGCGCTGCCGATGCCGGGCGTCGCCACCGAGGCCGACGTCGAGCGTGCCCGGGAGGAGTCGCGAGAAGAGCAGCCGACGTGAGGGCGCGGCGGCCGCGTCTCCTTCGGCCGCGCCGCCGGTACGTGGCGGCGGTGGTCGCGTTGTGTGCGTGGACGCTGCTCGCGTGCGGGTGTGAGGGGCTCGGAAACCCGGCCGTCATCGTCACGCCGCCCACCGCTTGGAACGCCGGGTCGTACGGCGCGGTCACCACGACCCGCAGCGTCCCGGCGGAGCGCTCGAGCGAGCTGCTCCGCACGGTCCCCGCGATGGCGCTCGACTACGCAGACGCGGTCGCGCCGCGGGACGGGTTCGTCGCGCTCGTCACCGTCCGCCCGCAGTGGGGCGCGGCCCGGCCTCCCGATCGCGTCGAGCTGATCACCGAGCTGCGGCTCGAGACGGGCGAGCGCGTGCAGCGCCGCTGGGTCGTCCCGGGTCAGGCGACCGTCTGGCACGCCGGCTTCGCGCTGCCGAGCCGCCCCGTCGCGGCCGTCACCGCGATTCGGATTTGACGCGCTCGCTCGACGCCGACCGGACCGCGGGGCCACCCCGTTCGGACCAGTATGACTCGATGCCTTCGAGGAACTCGTGGGCGACGTCCGGGTCGAACTGCGAGCCTGAGCAACGCGCGATCTCGTCGGTCGCGACCGTGTGCGGCAGCGCCCGCCGGTAGGCGCGATCGCTCGTCATCGCGTCGTACGTGTCGGCGACCGAGATGATCCGCGCGACGAGCGGGATGTTCTGCTTCTCGAGCCCGAGCGGGTAGCCGCCGCCGTCCCAGCGCTCGTGGTGGAAGTGCACGCCGGGGACGATGGGGTGCAAAAACTCGATGGGCTTCAAGATTTCGCAGCCAAAATCCGGGTGCTGCTTGAAGATCTCGTACTCTTCCTGTGACAGCTTACCGGGCTTGTTGAGGTTCAGGACGCAGCCGATCTTGCCGATGTCGTGGAGCTGCGCCGACTGCCGGACGATCTCGATCTGGTCCGGCGCGAGCCCGATCTTGGTCGCGAGCATCTCCGCGTACGCCGCGACCCGCTCCGAGTGGCCGGCCGTGTAGCGGTCCATCTTGTCGATCGCGTTCGCGAGCCCGCGGATGGTCTGTCGGAACGTGAGCTTCAGGTCCTCGTAGAGCCGCGCGTTCTCGATGGCCGCCGACGCGCGGTTCGACACGATCTGGATGAGCTTGCGCTGCGCCTCGTCGAAGCGGCGGCCGCGGGTGAAGCTGATGAGGCACAGAAAGCCGATCGTCTCGGTCCGCACCGTGAGCCGCGTCGCGATGAACGACTCCGGCCGATCGGTCTCCGGCGCCTGCGAAAAGAAGGGCAGGCACTCCTCGCCGTGCACGCGCAGGGGACGCTCGCGCTCGAACCACGTCACGAGCGCCTCCGGGTCGAGCGCGCCGATCTCGCCGCGGCTGTTGAAGGTGGGGTTCACCTCGCGGGCCCGCTCGAAGAACCCCTCCTCGGGGTCGCGCAGGAGCACGAGCACGGCGTCGGCGTCGACCTCGTGGAGCGCGGCGTCCGTGATGGTCTGCAAGACCTGGTCGAGCGACAGGCTCGCGGCGATGGCCTCGCTGACCTTGTAGAGCGAGAGCACCTCGCGGAGGCGTAGGTTCTCCGCCTGGAGCTGCTGCTTCTCGAGTCCCCGGCGGATGGTGTGGACGACCTCCTCCATCTTGAAGGGCTTCAATATGTAGTCGTAGGCGCCCTGCTTCATCGCGTCGATGGCGGTCTCGACGGTCCCGAACCCCGTCATGATGATCGTGACGATGTTTGGGGCGTGACGTTGGACGGCTTGGAGCAGGTCGAGCCCCCCCATGTGGGGCATCTTGAGATCGCTCAGCACGAGGTCGAAGTGCCCCCGCGAGAGCTCCAGCAGCGCCGCTCGCCCGTCTTCCGCCGTGCAGACGGAAAACCCCTCCATCGACAAGAAGTCGCTGAGGATCTCTCGAATCACCCTCTCGTCTTCGACGACCAGAATCCGCGGTGTTTCGCCTCGAATGACGCAGCCTCTCGATGCGCGGTCGCCCGCGCGCTGGATGATGCCCTCACGTTACCGGAAACCCGCCCGGGCGGTCTCAGAATTTGCACGCGAGGCGCGCCGCCGCCGGGCCAGCGGTGCGTCGCGGGGCCGCGGGTTCGTTGCCTCGGTCGAGCGCGTTGCGTACCTTGCTATGAAAGTGCGCCGTGACCTCCGACACCCCCGCCGAATCGAAGACCCTCCTCACCAACCGAAACGCGTTTGGGCTCGACAGCACCAGCGTCCGGGTCGACAGCGTGGTCATCATCTACTCGCCCGACCCGCACAGCCTCGGTAAGCGCTACACGCTCGACAAAGACGCCCTCACCATCGGCAGGGGGCGCGGCAACGACATCATCCTCGACGTCGACAGCGTCTCCCGGCGGCACGCGCGCCTCGAGCGGCGGGCGGACAGGACGATCCTCGTCGACCTCGGTTCGACGAACGGCACGTTCGTGAACGACCTGCAGGTCAAGACCCACGCCCTCGGCAGGGGCGACCAGATCCGGATCGGCGACACCATCTTCAAATTCCTGTCCGGGTCGGACGCCGAAGCCCAGTATCACGAGGCCATCTACCGCATGACCATCGTCGATGGGCTCACCGGCGCCTACAACATGCGGTACTTCCACGAGCAGCTCGAGAGCGAGCTCGCCCGGGCGCATCGCTACGACCGCCCGCTCGCGCTGGTGATGATCGACATCGACCACTTCAAGCGCGTGAACGACGAGCACGGCCACCTGGTCGGCGACAGGGTGCTCGAGCGCGTGGCCAAGCTCGTGCAGGACCGGCTGCGTCCGAGCGACGTCTTCGCGCGCTACGGCGGCGAGGAGTTCGTCATCCTGCTGCCGGAGACGGACCTCACCGGCGCGCAGACCTTCGCCGATCAGATCCGCAAGAAGCTCGCGCAGGGACCGCTCGAGGCGGGCGCGACCACCGTCGCCGTGACCGCGTCGTTCGGCGTCGCCGAGCGCGAGGCGGGTGCGGGCGCGACGACCCTGCTCACGCACGCAGACGCCTGCCTCTATGAGGCGAAAGCCGCGGGCAGAAACACGGTCCGTCCCGCGGCGGACGCCACCACGATGCCCTGACCGCGAGCGGACGGCCCGAGCCGGCACGGCGCCCGGCTGCTATCGGGCCGCGGCGCGCGGGCTCGCGAGCAGCCGCTCGAAGCCGTCGCTCACGTGCACGCACGCCTCGCGCACCTCGGCCGCGGCGTTCGGCAGCAGCGCGATGGGGTCGAGCTCGACCGCGTCGATGAAGTCCCGGTGGTCGCGCACGAGCGCGGCGGTGCGCAGGAGGATCTCGCCGACCGACCGAACCGACGCCTCGGCGTCGGCCTCCGCCGCGCCGAAGAGCAGCGACGCGCCCTCGAGGCGTCCGAGCACCTGCGCGACGCCGCGCGCATCCCAGGGGAGCACCGCGAGCGTCTCGTCCGCCGACGCGAGGCCGTGCGGGTCCGCGAACCCGATGCGCGCGAGCACGCGGTCTCCGTCGAGGCACGACAGGTGCGCCCGAAGCTCGGCGATCGCCGTCGTGGTCGCGCTCACGGTCACGCCGAGCAAGCGAGCGTCCGGTTGCCGCGCGCGCGCGAACGCGAGCGTCTGCCGGTAGACGTCGCGCACGCGGGCCGCGTTGTCCACGCCGTCCGTGACCAGGTCCGGGTGGTCCCAGATGCGCAGGTCGGGCGAGGCGATGGCCAGGCGCACCGGAAAACCGATCTGCGTGGCCTCGGCGGCCGCGCGGGTGGCCGAGGCGCAGAGCTCTTCGAGCGGCAGCGGGACATCGTAGGCGGCGAGCACCGACTTGCTGGTGGGGTCCGAGAGCGCGCGTGGGGGACCGAAGAGGCTCTCGCGGACCGCGTCCGTGTTCACGCCCTCGACGCTCGCGGCGGGCGGCCGGCGGCCCGTCGACAGGTCGTCGAGCGCCGCGAGCGCAGCCCGCACGGCGCGCGCCGTCCCGAGCACGACCGGGGCGCCACCGTCGTCGGGACGCCAGGCGAACAGGCCACCGCCCGAGCGCTCGAGGGACCCGCGGACGACCCGCCGCGGCCTCCTCTCACGGCGCGCCGGTGCCTCGCCGAAGCGGGCGCGGTCGTGCGGCGTCAGCCCGGACGGAGAAGCGTCGACCGAGCCTCGAACGCCGAGCCGGAGCCACGCGGCCGTCGACAGCAGAGCCTCGACGTCGGTGACGGCGGGCATGCCGAGGTCATGCGCGAGGTGGCGCCAGAGCGGATCGGCGGCGGCGCGCACGAACGCGAGCGCCACGCGCGTGTGGGCCGCGCTCGCCGCGTCGCTCAAGGCGACGAGGGCCTCCGGCGAGGGCGGCTCATCGGTGACCACGGCGAGCACGGGCGCGTCCGCGACGCGCGCCGAGGCGGCCTCGAGGGGCGCGTCGGTCGTCTCCGTCTCGACCACCGCGCCGATCATCGCGGCGGCGCGCGCGACATCGGTCGCGTGCTCGTCGCAAGCGCAAACGATCGAGAGCGGCTTCGGCACGTCCCCACAGGATAGCGCGTGCTCTCGTTGGTGGCCTAGTTCTCGTGTCAACGCAGCTAGATAGCGCCCGAAGCTATGCCCCGCCTCGCGCTCCGCCTCGCCCCGGGCCCCAGCCGCCGAGCCCTCCGAGAGTACCCGCCGCGGGCTCCGAGAGCACCTGCCGCGGCGCTTGCCCGGGTTCCGAGAGTACCTGCCGCGGCTGCCGGGGCGCTCGCCGCGGGGTTCCGAGAGTACCCGCGGGCGGGCCGGGCGCGGCGGGTTTCAGGCGCCGAAGAGGCCCCACGGCGGCTCGGGTGACACGTCCGCGGGCACCCCGTCCACCTCGATCTGGTCCGCCTCGATGAAGGGCGGCTCGGTGACGCACAGGATGGTCTGCCCGCGCTCGGTCGGGTTGTGGTAAGTGTGCGGCGCGTCGAGCGGCCAGCGGAACACGGCGCCGGCCGGGGCTGGCCGCCCCTGGCAGTGCAGGCCGCCCGAGAGCATCATCTCGGTCTGGCGCATCTGCCGGTGGACGTGCAGGGGGATCGTGCGCCCAGGCGCGACGTTGAGCCGGTAGATGCCCGCGTCCTGCGTCTCGTGCACGACGTCGACCGTCCCGAACGACCGCTCTTGCACGACGAGCCGGCACCACTCGGCGCTCCGCTCGATCTCGAGGCTCGGCACGGCGAAGCCGCTCAGCGCGCCCGGCTTGCTCAGGCGGATGCGCGCCCGGTCGACCTGCGCCCGGCGCTCGCCTGCGGCGGGGGGGGCGAGGACGTAGCTCGCGAGCGCGTGCGCCGCGGTCTCGAGCAGCCGAAACCGGCAGCTCCGCAACAAGAACACGAGCTGGCTCGAGATCGCGGCGTAGTTGACCGAGCTCCGCACGCGCTCCTCGACCGCGGCGGTCTCCGTGTCCAGCGCGAGCTCGAGGTCGACGCGGAGCGGCTGCACGGAGGTGCGCTCGTGGGGATATACCCCGACGACGCAGTCCACGGTGAGCCCTTCGACTCGGATCGTGTCCATCGAGCGCCGAGGCTAGCAGGCCGGCGCGCGCCCCGCTCGCTCACCCCGCCGACGCGGCGTCGAGGCGATGTCGGCGCAGCGGCGCTGGGTCAGTACAAATCGGTGTCGGGCTCGTCGGGGGTGGAGACGGTGCGGCTCTGGAGCGGCGCGGGTGCGGCGTCCTGCGCCGGCGCATAGTCGCCGGCCGGGAAGTCGACGAAGAGATACTGGTAGCCGTCGGCTCCTCGCGACTGCGTGATCTTGGGTCGCACGTCCGCGCGCAGCTCGAGCACGAACGCGGTCGCCGACCCGCGACGCTGGAGGTAGGCGCGGGAGACAGGGGTGTTGAAGTACTTCGTGACGAGCGGCAGGTAGTTGGTCCGCAGGTGGACCGTCGTGTCTCGCAGGACGATCGCCAGCGTGCCCTTGGTGCTCGTCGTCGCGATCTGCACGGGGCCGGTGAGCTGCAGGAAGAAGCGCGAGCCGCCGTCGACCGACGCCTCGAAGCCGGGCCACGTGACGATGTCGGTGCGTGCCCGCTCCTGCGCGCTCGGCGGCACCGGCGGGAGGTGGCCCGTCCCCGGCCGCACGCCCGGGTACGTCGCGGCCGCGGGCTGTCCCGCCTGCGGCGTCTCTGCGGGCGACGCTTGGCCCGGCGGCGG
>JAGQJE010000273.1 GCA_020430775.1 Myxococcales bacterium | reverse complement strand
GGCGCGATCTCGTGGAAGTAGAGCCGGTGCAGCGGCATGTCCTTGCGGTACTTCGGCGGCGCCTTGCCCTCGAGCTCCTCGGGCGCGAGCTGCGCGTAGAGCTTCTTCACGACGTCGAGGCTGAGCCGGAACCGCTTGCGCGAAGCGAACTCTCGCGCGAGCTCGATGGCGAGGAGGTGGTTACGGATCTCGTCGTAGGCGGGGATGAGGGCTGCGTCGCTGACGACCTGGTTCGCGGCGGAGCTGCGCAGCTCGTCCATCGAGTAGACGACGCCTTCGAGCGCGCTGTCGTGGTAGACCCACGACATGTCGTGCCGCTCGCGATAGGCGCGGAGCACGTCCTCCGGCGCGGCGTTCTGTAGCTCGTTGAAGCGGGCGACGCGGACTTCGAGGCTCGATCCCTGAAGCGTTTGAACCAAAAGAGAACCTCCGCCGGCGTCGATCTGGGCCGCGCTCGGGCCGCGGAGGGTACCAGCGGACGCCGGGTTGGTCAAACGCGGCCTGAAACCGCGCGACCTCGGCGGCGCGGGCACGCGCGGCGGCGCTCAGAGCAGCGGCTCGATCATCGCCTGGAGCTGCGCCTCCGAGTGTACGCCCGCGACGACGTGCCGCACCACCCCCTCGCGGTCGAGGACGACGAGGGTGGGCAAGAGGGTCACGTCGTAGGCGCGCTGCAGCGACCCGTCGCGGTCTTGCAGGGTCGGGTACGTGGCTCCGAAGCGGGCGCGCGCCGCGTCGAGCTGCGCGCGGCCGACCTTCTCGACGTCGACCCCCCAGACCTGGACGCCCCGGTCCGCGTAGCGCTCCGCGACCCGGCTCAGCGCTGGGGTCGCCTCGGCGCACGCGGGGCACCACGTCGCCCAGAAGTCGAGCACCACCACGTGGCCCGCGAGTGAGGCCAGGTCGACGGGCGCGGCGTCGCCGGCGCCCTCGCCGCTCGCGACGGGGAGCGAGAACGCGGGCGCCGGATCACCGACGAGCGGCGAGCGGTGCTGCTTGGCGGTCGCGTAGACGAACACAGCGAACGCGAGCGCAGCCGCGAGCCACGGGAGGATGCGTCCGATGTCTTGTCGCACGTCAGCCTTCGTCGAGCGGGAGTCGGATGGTGAAGCGAGCGCCGCCGAGCGGCGACACCTCGCACGACACCGTGCCTCCATGCTCTAGCACCGACTTCTTGACGATGGCGAGCCCAAGGCCGGTCCCGTCGGTCTTCGTCGTGTAATAGGGGTCGAAGATGTGGTCGCGATCCTCCGCCGGGACGCCGGGCCCGTTGTCGTCCACCTGGAGCACCGCCTGCGAGCCCTGGCGGCACGCGCGGACGACCACCCTGCCCTGCGGCCGGTCGGCGTCGGCGCCGTCCGGCGACCGCAACCCCTCCGGGCGGCCGTCGAGGCGCAGTCCCGGGCTCGCCGCCTGGGCTGCGTTGCGGACCAGGTTCCCGAGCGCGCGACGCAGGACGAGCAGGTCGACGCGGACGGGGAGCGGCTCCGGCGCGGGCTCGAAGACGAGCTCGAGCTGGTTGGCGCGTGCCTCGTCGCCCTCGAGGAACCCGCGGATGCGGTCGAAGTCTTCGAGCAGCTCGTTCAGGTCGGCCGGCGCGAGGTCCGCCCGCGGCAGCTTGGCGAAGTCGCTGAACTCGCCGACGAGCTGGCGCAGCGACGCGACCTCCTCCTCGATGATCGCGCAGGCGTCGCGGAGCTTGCGGCCGAACGCGTCGTCCGGGCCCTCGTAGCTCCGCGAGACCTCCTGCGCCGCGAGCTGGATGGGGGTGAGCGGGTTCTTGATCTCGTGCGCGAGCCGCCGGGCGAAGTCCTGCCACGCGCCGATCCGCTGCAGGTACTCGATGCGAGCGGACGACTCGCGCAGGTCGAGCACCATGGCGTTGAACGACTCCGTCAGCTCACGGATCTCGTCGGTGCCGGTCGTGTGCACGTGCACGGTGAGATCGCCGGTGCCGACGCGGCGGGTGGCCGCGACGAGGTCGCTCACGCGCCGGGTGACCCGACGCGAGGCGACGATGCCGGCGAAGAGCGCGAGCGCGATCACGACGAGCAGGACGGCGACGTAGGCCCAGAGGTACACGCTCGCGACGTAGGCCGCGTGGGTCTGCAGCCGGCTGTAGACGTCGGCGATCTCGCCCGCCCGCTGAAACGCCTCGAAGGGGGCGTTCGGTGCGACGACGACGAGCTCGGCGCGCCGGCCCGCGAGGCCGGGTATGGGGCGCCTGAGGGTGAGCTGACGCACGTCGTCGCCGAGGGCGTGGGCGGGGCTCGCGGCCTGGGCGACCAGGCGACCGCTCGCATCGAAGATCCGGATCTCGGCGAGGTCCGCGTACCGGGTGAGCGCGTCGGCGAGCACGCGCTCGGTGGCCGGCCCGTCGTGCGCGGCGAGCGCGTCGCGCAGCGTCGCCGAGCCGACGACGGCGTCCGCCGTGCGGTCGGCCGTCTGCCGAAGCTGCAGCAGGAGCTGGCGGTAGGCGTCCACGCCGTGCTGGAGCTGCTCCTCGAACTCCGGACGGACGCCGACGTGGTAGGCGTCGCGCAGCGCCACGCGCCCGAAGAAGAGGGTGGCGAGGAAGGGCCCGATCGCGACCACCGCCATCGCCGCGATGATCTTCCGCTCGAAGCGGGACAGCCGCATCACGGCACCGTCGTCGAAGGAGAGCGGAACTCGACCGAGCGCTCTGCGCCGCAGATCTGGCGGCGGACGATGTTGATGACCAGCGGCCCGATGGGGTCGACGCCGGTCGAGCCGGAGCGGAGGAGCTGCCGGCAACGGTCCTCCGCGATGGGGTTGAGCTCGACGCGGACGGCGAAGTAGACGGAGTCGCCGCTGAGCCCGGCGTAGTCGGACAGGCTACCCACCGGGACGTCCCGCGCGACGAGGCAGCGGTCGACCACCTCGTCGAACGACGCGAGCGACTCCTTCTTACGCCCGGCGGCGACGATGTACCGCTCGCCCCACAGGTCGTAGATGATGCTGCACTCGAGCACGCGGGTCGCGAGCGGCGAGCGCAGCCCTTCGCGATAGGCCTGTACCGTGACCACGATGCGCTTGCGCAGCCCGCTGTCGAGGCCCGAGCGCAGGCTTCGGTCGGCCATCTCGCGCGCCGAGAAGGAGAGCTGCGGCACCCCGCCGACCCAGCGGACGCCGAGACCGCGGAGCGGCAGCGCGGACTGCGCGGAGAGAGTCGCGCCCCACGCCAGAAGGGCGAGCGCGAGGACGGCGGCGCGGACCCCGCGGCGCGCGGGGATCATCGACCGCTTCCCGTGTCGAAGTCGATGAAGCCGAGGACGTTCGAGAGGCCGACCTGGAAGACGCCGATCGTCGTGTCCGCCCGCAGGCCGAGGTCGAACGTGAGGTCGATCGGGACCTTCGAGAAGCCGTGGTAGCCGGGGATCGTCCCGCCCTGGGCGAGGGGGCTCCCGAGGCCGTAGACGCCGACGTTCAGGTAGAGCTCGACGCCGCGCACGCCGCGGTTGTCCCGCGTCCGATAGACCGGCCAGATATATTCGACGTCGAGCCGCGCGGCGAGATCCTCGGCGCGCATCGCCTCGATGGACGTGCCGAGGAGGTTCGGCGGCGCCCGGCGATCGAGCTGCATCTCGAGGATCCTCGACGGGCGCAGGTCGGTGAGGTCCACCGCATGGAACTTGTAGAAGAACGGGGCCTCACCGAACACAGCGCCCGCGAAGGCGCTCAGCCGCAAGGTGTGGTGCCAGGGCAGGGGCACCCAGTAGCGCGCCAGGAGCGAGACGCGGAGGAAGTCGTAGTCGCTCCCGATCAGGCGCGTCGCGAAGTCTCCGTCGAGACGCACGCGAACCCCCCTGGTTGGCATCGCCGGGTCGTCGCGGCGATCGTAGTCGAAGCCGAGCCGGAGGAGCGAGACGTAGCTGCGCCCGCGCGCGATGGCGAAGTCGATGCCCCGGACCTCCGTGCCGCGCACCTCGCTGGCCGCGTCGGGCATCGAGCGGGTCTGCACGACCTCGCCCTGCCAAGCGAGGTGGTATCGGAGCGACCAGCCGACGTCGCGGCCCGTGCCGAGCGAGATGCCGCCGCGCCGGTACGCGACGACGGCGTTGACGAGGGACTCGTTGCAGTCCGCGGGCGACCCGGGCCCGCAGACGACGCTGAAGAGCGGGTCGGTGCCGAAGAACTCCCGGGCGTTGTTGAAGAACGCGGAGGCGCGGAGCGCAAAGGGTGACGCGCGGACGTGCGGCGCGACGAAGTCGAGGCG
>JAGQJE010000272.1 GCA_020430775.1 Myxococcales bacterium | reverse complement strand
GCGAGCGCGCGACCGCTCGCCGCGCGCGCGCGACCGCTCGCCGCGAGCGCGCGACCGGCTGCGCGGCTCGGGCCCGGCGGTAGACTGCGCCCATGCTCATCGCCTCCTCGCCGGAACGCTACCTCCGCTGCCCCGTGCTCTGCCGCCCTTCGGCCCCGCTCAGCGACGACGACGGCGCGCGCGCGGCCGCCACGCTCTCCGTCATCGCCTGGGAGGGCGAGCGCGAGCGCATCCTCCGCTTCGATCTCGACCCGGACGGCGCGGTCCTCGACGAGCACGCCGTGACCCCCCCGAGCGTCGGGCTGCTCGGGCTGCGTCCCGACGACGGCGGCCCGGTGCTCTTCGCGGAGGACGAGCTCCGCGCGCGCAGCCGAGATGCTCGCGCCGAGGCGTGGATCAGCCACGAGGAGGGCGTCGTGAGCGTCTGGGTCGAGCGGCGGCCGCAGCGCACCCTCGCGTTCCGCGCGGTCGGGATGGCCTGCGCGCCGGCGCTCGTCACGACCGACGACGGGACGTGGCTCGCGTTTCACCACGACGTCCGCGAGGACACGCACGAGCGCGACATCGCCAAATGGATCGCGCTGCGCTTCGTCTCGACCCGCGGCGAAGTCTTCGAGCCCGCCGCGCCGATGGTCGACCTCGACCGCGATCGGGCGGGCGAGGAGCAGTCGTTCGAGTTTCCGGCCCTCGTGCGCGGAGCGGACGGCGCGCTCGCGCTGTTCGGACGCGGCTCGCACAACTTCTGGCGGCAGGATCTCAACGCGCGAGGGTTCTCGCCGAGGGTCCCGCTGAGCGACGGCGCGTGGGGCTCGCGCGGCCGGCGCCCGAGCGCGATCGCGCTCGCCGACGGCGCCCTTCTCGTGGCGCGACGTGAGCGGCACGGCATCGAGATCGGCCGGCTCGATCCCGTCACGGGCGGCCCACCGGCGCTGCGTCCCGCGCAGGTCGACTGTCGCCCGGCGCGCGCGCGCGACCACGTCGGCACGGCAGGACGCGCGCCGACGAAACCTGCCGACCGGGTCGACGCCTTCAGCCGCGTCGATCGCGCGCGTGACCCGGCCCGCGCGCACGGCCTGCAGACCTTCTTCGGCGACATCCAGCAGCACAGCGCGCACTCTGACGGCGTCGGCTCGGCGCACGAGGCGTACCTGCGGGCCCGTGACCGCTACGGCGACGACTTCGTGGCCTTGACCGACCACGAGTCGTTCCTCGGCAAGCGCACGGGGCCCGGCGAGTGGCGCTACCTCCAGGACGTCGCCCATATGTACGACGCCCCCGGCCGCTTCGCGACGCTCGTCGCGTACGAGTGGACCGGCAAGCGCTTCCCCGGGCCGGGGCACAAGTGCGTCTATCTGCCGCGCGAGGGGATGCCCATCGTCTCGCGCGACGTGCTCCCCGAGGGGCGCGATCTCGTCGAGGCGATCCGGGAGGCGGGCGGCATCGCCTCGCCGCACCACATCGGCTGGACGGGCTGCGACGAAGGCGGGCACGAGCCGATCGGCCAGCCTGTGTGGGAGATCTGCTCGTGCCACGGCTGCTACGAGCACGCGGAGCACCCGCTCGGCTACCGCGGCGAGCACCACGACCAGCTCGCGCAGCCGATGCTGCGGAAGGGTCACCGCTTCGGCTTCACCGCGTCGTCGGACGCGCACGGGCTGCTGTGGCACCACGGCACCTCGCGCAAGCGCGACCCCTACCGGACGGGGCTGACGGCGGTGCAGGCCCCGCGGCTGACGCGCGGCGCGGTGTTCGAGGCGCTCCGCGAGCGACGCTGCTACGCGACGAGCGGCGCGAAGATCCTCCTCGACATGTGCGTCGACGGGGCACCGATGGGGAGCGAGCTGAAGGTGGACGGGCCGAGCCACGTCACCGCGCGAGCGGTCGGCGCGGGCGCGCTCGAGGCGATCGAGCTCATCACCGAGCGGGGCGTCGAGGCGCGGGTCGAGTGCGAGGGCGACGAGGGCGCCATCGACGCGTCCATCGACGCGGCGTGGGTCTACGCGCGCGTCATCCAGCGCGACGGCGAGATGGCCTGGGCGAGCCCGGTGTTCTTCGATCGCGCGTAGCAGCGTCGAGCGTCACAAGCCCTGGGCGTCGAGCCAGGCGGCGAGGCAGCGCTCGCCACGCGCCGCGGCGCTCGGCCCGTACAGCCCTGTCGCGCGGCGGAGGTCCGGGACGCCGACGCCGGCCGCGGACAGCTCCGCGGCGTGACCCACGAGCCACGCCTCCACCGCGTCCGGCGCGACCTCGACGTGAAACTGGAGCGCGAGCGTCGCGCGACCGTACGCAAACGCCTGGTTCGGACAGAGCGCAGTCGACGCCAAGCGCGTGGCGCCGGCGGGCAGATCGAAGGTGTCGCCGTGCCAGTGTAGGACCATCGCCCCCTCCGCCGGGACGTCCTCGGCGAGCGACGCGAGCGGCGAGCTCGCCCCCGCGGCGGTCAGCGCGATCGGCGCCCACCCGATCTCCTTCGCGGCGGCCGGATAGACGCGCGCGCCGAGGACCTGCGCGGTGAGCTGCGCGCCGAGGCAGACACCGATCACGGGGCGATCGGCGGCGACGCGCGCTGCGAGCACGTCGCGCTCTTGCCGCAAGAACGGGTACGACGCGTCGTCGGTCGCCGAGATCGGCCCCCCCAGCACGACCAGCAGGTCGGGCTCCAGCGGGTCGAGCGTCTCGACCGCGCCGAGCGGCACGTCGAGGTAGGAGATCCGGTGCCCACGGCCGACCAGCAGCGGCGCGAGCGTGCCGAGATCCTCGAAAGCGAGGTGCCTGAGGGCGACCGTCGTGGGCTGGGAGGTGGCTGTCATGGGCGGGGGGCGGTGCCGGCGCTCGCGCACCGAGCGACGGGTCGACAACGGTGCTCCCCGGCGGGGGGCTGGAGCCGGCTCGCGCCGAACGCGCACAGAGAGCTAGCCCCGTCGTGGAAACGCACCATATACTACGCGCTCAGATAGGCCCGCTCCCTCGAGGGGCCTGGTTATGGAAGCCTCGGCCTCGCGTGGAGGTCGAGCCCAAAGGATCCGAGAAGAGAAAACACATGTCCAACAAGTTATTCGTAGGCGGTTTGAGCTGGAACACGACCGATGACGGACTTCGAGCCGCCTTCGAACAGTTCGGTCAGGTCACGGACGCCAAGGTGATCACCGACCGTGAGACCGGCCGCAGCCGTGGCTTCGGCTTCGTCACGTACGGGAACGCGGAAGACGCACAGAGCGCGATCGCGCAGATGAACGGGCAGCAGCTCGACGGGCGCACGCTGAACGTCAACGAGGCTCGTGAGCGGCGGCCCCGCGCCGGCGGCGGCGGCGGCGGCGGCTTCGGCGGCGGTGGCGGTGGCGGCGGCGGCCG
>JAGQJE010000271.1 GCA_020430775.1 Myxococcales bacterium | reverse complement strand
GTGCCGAACCCACCTCCTCAACAAACGCCTCCCCGTCGCCATGCGAACCCTACGCCGCCGCGACTACACCGCCCGCGTCGAGCCCGTCA
Source organism: Myxococcales bacterium (assembly GCA_020430775.1). Lineage (GTDB taxonomy): Bacteria > Myxococcota_A > Polyangia > Polyangiales > Houyiibacteriaceae > JAGQJE01. The sequence goes on along the minus strand of JAGQJE010000271.1, from coordinate 1,636 downwards.
CAAAGCGCGCCGCGTGATCCCTCCGCCATCCAGACCCGTTGGCCTGCAACGAGTCGCGCAGCGTCCGCGCTATCTTGTTGCCCTTCTTGTAGACGTTGCGAAGGCGATGGGCCTCGTCCATCACGACAAGGTCCCACGGGTGCATCGCCACGATGTCCGATTTGTTCGCGGCGAAGTGGTAGGAGCAGACGACGACGCGGTCTTCCTGGTCGAAGGGGTTGGCGTTGCCGGCTTTGACCATACGATTGAAACTGGCGGACTCCAGCACGATCGTCGGAATGTGGAACTTGTCGTCGAGCTCTTGTGCCCACTGCTTACGCAGGGTGGCGGGCACGATGATCAAGATCCGGCGACGTCGCTCAGCCCAGCGCTGGGCAAGCACCAGGCCCGCTTCGATCGTCTTGCCGAGGCCCACCTCGTCCGCGAGCACCACGCCTTTGGAAAGCGGCGAGCGGACGGCGAACAGCGCGGCGTCTACCTGGTGCGGGTTGAGGTCTACCCGCGCATTGGAGATCGAACGCGATAGCTGCCCGAGGGACCCCGACGGCCCCTTCAACGAGAGCTGGGTCGCCCAGTACTTGCTTTGGAACGGGGTCGTCACTCGGCGCGCCCCCTGTTCCCGGCGTCATCATCGGCCGATGCGCCGCCGGCGGGGCCCCGGTCATCCACCTCGCTGAGGGTGAATGTCGAGAGCCAGCAGGCCTCATGTGGGTGCGGTGACTTCGACTCCACCCAGCGGTGCACCGCCTCTGCGGCGATGCGGCGGCGGTTCGCGACGTCTGCGACGGGGACCGCGGGTTCGGCGGACATCAGCCTTTCCTCTCGCCGCTCGCTGCGGACGCCGGCAACGCCGGTTCCCATTTCGGCGGCTCCGCGGCTTTCTCCATGGGCGGCGCAACGGTATCCGTGCAAGCCGGTCCCCTCAAGAGCCGAGCGGTGCGGGTGCACGGCTTCACGGCCCCCGGCGGTGTGGTGGGCGCTGGGGGTGGGGGTCGCGTGTTCGGCTGGGGGGGCTTTAGAATCGTCGGATGGGGCTCTTGGTCTTTGGCATCAACGTCACGCTGGACGGGTGTGTCGACCACCGGGAGGGGATCGCGGACGAGGAGACGCACGCGTTCTTCTCGCGTCTCATGGACGAGGGTGGGGCGATGCTGTGGGGTCGCGTCACGTACGAGATGATGGAGAGCTACTGGCCGGCGGTGGCCCGCGGCGACGTGGAGGCGCCGCCGGCGGTGCGGGAGTGGGCGGTCAAGCTGGAGGCGAAGCCGAAGTACGTGGTGTCGTCGACGCGGAGGGATTTTCCGTGGACGAGCAGCCATCACATCGCCGGCGATCTGCGGGCGGGCGTGCAGGCGCTGAAGGACGCGACCCCGGCCGGCGTGTTGCTCGGTAGCGTGAGGCTCGCGGCCGAGCTGGACCGGCTGAACCTGGTCGACGAGTACAGGTTCCTCGTGCACCCGAGGATCGTCGGCCACGGCCCGACCCTGTACGAGAGCGGGCTGCCGAGCACGCGACGGCTGGAGCTGGTCTCGACGGAGCCGCTCCGTAACGGCGCCGTCGCGATGCACTACCGGCGCGCGCGCTGACCCATCGGCCTCCCTGGCTCCCGCCCCCGGTTCCCGCCCCCCGCCCCCGG
>JAGQJE010000270.1 GCA_020430775.1 Myxococcales bacterium | reverse complement strand
CATATCGACGAAGCGGTTCGGCACCTCGATGTCGGCTCGTCGCATCCTGGGGGTGAAGCATCTCCCAAGGGTATGGCTGTTCGCCATTTAAAGCGGTACGCGAGCTGGGTTCAGAACGTCGTGAGACAGTTCGGTCCCTATCTGCCGTGGGCGCAGGATACTTGAGAGGAGTTGACCATAGTACGAGAGGACCTGGTTGAACGTACCTCTAGTGTTCCGGTTGTCCTGCCAAGGGCATAGCCGGGTAGCTATGTACGGAACGGATAACCGCTGAAAGCATCTAAGCGGGAAGCCGACCTCAAGATTAGGTATCCCGGACCGCAAGGTCCCTAAAGGCCCCTTGAAGACTACAAGGTGATAGGCCGGGTGTGGAAGCGCAGCAATGCGTGGAGCTGACCGGTACTAATCGGCCGTGCGGCTTGACCTACTTCTAAGGTACGAGTCGATCACACAGCTCGAGGACAGGGTTGGAAGTAAGAGCGGGCGCGTTGGCGACCCGTCCAACCCCTCGCGAAGCGGCGAGGAAGCACACTTCTACGGTTTTCGGTGGCTATGTCGAAGGGGTCATACCCGATCCCATCCCGAACTCGGAAGTCAAGCCCTTCAGAGCCGATGGTACTGCAGGGGTAGCCCTGTGGGAGAGTAGGACGCCGCCGGATTTATGAAGCCCGCTCGGGAGACCGAGCGGGCTTCGCTTTTTTTGGGGCGAGGGTCAGGCGGTTTGGAGGAGCGCCTCCGGGCTCACGCCGTCCCAGTAGGCCGCGAGGCGAGCCGCGAGGGTGATGGCTCGGATCGTCGACGCATAGTCAGGGCGCAGCGCGCGCGCGGGGACGGGTGGAGGGATGGGTCGGAGGTAGAGGCGGAGGGCCGCTCGATCGAGGGGGTCGAGGTGCGCGAAGCGAAGCGCGATCGCGCGACCCCAGTCCTCCCGGCGCCGGCCGTGGACCTTCCGGACGACGGTCGCCCGCGCTTCGATCCAGCGGCGCCGGCGCGGGAGCTGGAACGAGACGTGGACGCTCTCTCCGAGGTTCGAGACGCCCTGCGCGCGGACGAGCATGCCCTCGGGCGAGAGGTCGACCGCGCGGGTGCCCAGCAAGCGGAACCCGGTGTCCGCCACTACGTGGCACTTGACCGCTACTGCCCGGCGGACGGTCCCTCGGTCGGCGGCCGTACGGATGAAGGTGTCACGCGGGTGAGACATCAGAGGTCGCTCCTTCAGCCGTGAAGCATACATGTAGGTGCGTGTACGACAAGAAAGCGGTCGCGGCTGGGAGCTCGCGTGCGCATCGTCGCTCCCGGCAGGTGCCCCGCGCTGCGCTGCGACCGCGACGGGCCGGTTCCGGCGCGCGTCATTCGAAGCGGAGCGCGTCCACGGGGTCGAGTCGCGCGGCGTTGCGCGCGGGCCACACGCCGAAGACGACGCCGATCGTGAGGGAGGTCACGAACGCCAGCACCACCGCGTACAGCGGCACCACGAAGTCGAAGCCGCCGAGGTGCGCCAGGAGCGCCGCGCTGCCCGCCCCGAGCGCGAGCCCGATGACGCCGCCGATCAGCGAGACCACCATCGCCTCGATCAAGAACTGCAGCAGGATGTCACGCCGCCGCGCGCCGACCGCCATCCGCACGCCGATCTCGCGCGTCCGCTCGCGGACCGACACGAGCATGATGTTCATGATCCCGATGCCGCCGACGATCAGCGAGACCGCGGCGACCCCGCCGAGCAGGGCGGTGAGGGTGCTCGTGACCTGGTTGACCGCCTGGACCATGTCTTGGAGCGAACGAATGTGGAAGTCATCTTCGTCGCCCGGGCGGATGCGGTGTCGCACCCGCAGCGTGCGCTCCATGTCCTTTTCGAGGCCCTTCAGCACGTCGCGGTTGGTCGCCTGGACGTAGATGGAGTCGAGATAGTTCTGCCCGAAGAGGACGCTCTGCGCGGTCGTCACCGGGATGAAGATCTGGTCGTCGGGACTCCCGAGGGACTCGCCCTTGGCCGTGAGCACCCCGAGCACGTGGAACGTGATGCCGCGGATCTGGATGCGCTCGTCCACCGGGTCGAGGCCCCCGAAGAGCTCATCCGCGACGTTGGCCCCGAGGAGCGCGACCCGCCTGCGGCTCTGCGCCTCGGTGTCGTTGAAGGGCTGGCCCTCGGCGACGGTGATGTTGCGTAGCCGGAGGAAGGCCGGCGTCGTGCCCACGATGCTCGCCGAGACGTTGGCCGCGAGGAATTTCGCCTGCGCGGCGCCCCCGGCGAGCGGCGCGACACGCAGCACTCCTGGCAGGGAGGTGAGCGCTTCGGCGTCCTCGCGGGTCAATGTGTCGACCGTGCCGGAGCGCACGGGCCCGCGGGTGTCGGCGCCGGGGCGTACGATGAGCAGGTCCGAGCCGAGGGAGCCGATGTTGCGCTCGATCGCGTCGCGCGCGCCTTCACCGAGGCCAAGCATGGCGACGACCGCGCCGACGCCGATGATGACGCCGAGCATCGTGAGCGCCGTCCGGACGCGGTTGGCGCCGAGGGCGTGCAAGGCGATGCGTACGGTCTCCGTGAAACGCACCGCGCTACGCCTCCTTGTGTGCGTGCTCGCGCTCTGAGCTCGCGGGCCCCTCGCCGGGTCCGGGTGCGGGCGCGACGGGTGCCGGGGTAGGCGCGGGCTCACGCCGCCCGCCGGCCGCGCCGAGGACCGCGTCGCTCCGCCCGTCGGCCGCGATCTCGCCGTCGTGCATGCGCACCACGCGGGGCAGGCGCCTCGCGACGTCGAAGTCGTGCGTGACGACGACGAGCGTGGTCCCCCCCGCGTTCAGCGCGAGCAGGAGCCGCAGGATGGCCTCCCCCGACTTCGAGTCGAGCGAGCCCGTTGGCTCGTCGGCGAGCACGAGCGCGGGCTCGTTGACGATCGCGCGCGCGATGGCGACGCGCTGGCGCTGCCCGCCCGAGAGCTCGTTCGGGCGGTGGGTCGAGCGGTCCGCGATCCCGGTGCGCTCGAGCGCCCGGAGTGCCCGCTCGTGGATGTCGGTGGCGCCGGCGTAGGTCAGCGGCAGCTCGACGTTCTCGAGCGCGGTGGCGCGCGCGAGCAGGTTGAAGGTCTGAAAGACGAACCCGATCGAGCGGTTGCGGACGCGCGCGAGGTCGTCGTCGCGCATGTGCGCGACGTCCTGGCCGGCGAGGCGGTAGCTCCCCCGCGTCGGTCGATCGAGACAACCGAGGATGTGCATCATCGTGGACTTGCCGGACCCGGACGGCCCCACGATGGCGAGGGCCTCGCCCCGTTCGACGCGGAGGCTGACGCCGCGGAGCGCGTGGACCGCGACGTCCGGGTGGGCTTCGTTGTAGACCTTCTCGAGGCCGACGGCGTCGATGACGGGCTCGCCCGGCCCTGCGGCTGTCACCTCCCGCACCGGCGCGCTCACTTGTCGCTCTTCTTCTTGCTGCCGAAGAGTCGGAACCCGCGATCCTTCGGTGCGCTGGCGATGTCCGAGGTGATCACCCGAGCGCCGGCGCTCAGCCCCTTCTCGATCGCCATCGAGTGCCCGTCGGTCCCGGCGACCTCGACGTCGCGGCGCTCGCCGGAAGCGAGCAGCACGTAGCGCTGCCTGCCCTCGCTCCGGATGGCCGACACCGGCACGAGCGGGATGTCTTTGTATTCGGCGGTGACGATGGACAGGTCGGCCGTCATCCCCGGTCGCAACAGGCGCGCGTCGTCGTCCGTCACGCGGACGTTGACGTCGAAGGTGACGATGCTCGCGGTCTCGACGCCGAGGGGGCTGATGCGCTCGACCTCGCCTTTGAAGGTGCGGTTCGGGTAGGCGTCGACGTCGATGGTGACCGGCTGGCCGACGTGTACGCGGCCGACGTCGGACTCGTCGAGCTGCCCGACGACGTAGAGCGTAGAGAGGTCACCGAGGGAGAGCAGCTCCGTCCCGCCGCCGATGTTGGTGATGCCCGACGAGACGATGGTGCCCTTTTGCACGGCGAGCGAGAGCACCGTCCCGTCGATCGGAGCCCGGATGGTGGTCTGCGCGAGGCGACGCTTGGCGTCGTCCATGCTCAGCTGTGCGCTCTCGACCTGCGCGCGGGCCATCTGGATGTCCGCGCGCCGCAGCGCGACCGTGGCCCGAGCGGCCGCGGCGTTGTTCTCAGCGGTGCGCGCGGTCTCGCTGGAGATGAGCCCGCGCGCGCGTCCCTTCCGGCGGACCTCCGCGCTGGCGTCCGCCTCGCGCTCGTTGATGACGGCGATCTGGAGCTGCGCCTTCGCCTGGGCGAGCTGGGCCTTGGCGGAGGCCAGCGCCGCCGCGGCCATGTTCACCGACCGCTCCTCGTCGACGGGGTCGAGCCGCGCGAGCAGAGCGCCGGCCTTGACCGTGTCACCGACCTGCACCGGGAGCTCGATGATCTCGCCCGACGCCTGCGACTTCACCGACACCCGCACGTCGGCGTCGACCGTCCCCGTGAGCGACGCGGTCTCGTCGAGCGTCCCGGTCTTCACGACGATCGTTGGCTTCTCGGGGCGCGCGTCGTCGGCGCGCATCCAGGCGACCCCGCCCCAGCCGAGGCCGACGGCGATGACGGCGATGACGGCGACCCGCGCCTTGGCGCTCATGGCTTCACCTCGGGCAGGTGGGAGGCGTACTGCGGCAGGAGCGCGCCGCTCATGTCGGCCAGCCGGATGGCCTGCGTGTTCAGATCGGTGCGGGCGCGCAGCAGCCGCAGCTTGGCCTCGCGCAGGGCGTCTTGCGCCTGGAGGATCTCCACGGGGGTCGTCGTGCCGAGCTCGAAGCGCCCCTGCTCGGCGTCGGCGGACTGGGCGGCGAGCTCGACCGTCCGCGTCGCGAGCTCGAGGCGCGCGCGCGCGCTCGCGATGTTCCGGGCCGCGGTCGCCACGCCTGCCGCCACCTGCTGCCGGCTCGCCTGCAGCCGCGCGTCCGCTGCGGCGGACGTCGCGCGCGTCTGTGCGAGCTGCGCGCGCCGCTCGGTGTTGACGACGGGCAGCTCGAGGTCGAGCCCGACGAAGGCGCTGAGGGCGCTGGCTTCGCCGATCTGACGGTACGGGCGCGCGGCGTCCTTGTCGCCGAGCCCGTCGAGGCTCACCCACGCGGTGAGGTCGAGCTTCGCGAGCGCGGCGTTGGCGGCGGCGCGGATCTGGTCCCGGGCGTCGGCCGCGTTCGCCTCGAGCTGGAGGAGCTGGTCGGACGCGAGGAGGGCACGCCGCACCCAGCCCTCGGCGCTCTCGTCCGGCAGCGCGAAGCGGGCCGGCGCGTCCCGAACCTGCATCTGCACCGCGACGGCGGGCGGGAGGCCCAGCAGCCGGCCGAGCTCGATCGCCTGGCTCTGGCGCGCCGAGTCCGCCTGCGCGACCTGCTCCTCGAGGCTCGCGAGCTCGGTGGCGAACTGGAGCACGTCCGCGTGCGCGATGAGCCCGAGCCGCGCGCGCTCGTTGGCGTCGGCGAGCTGCTGCTCCGCGAGGTCGCGGCTTTGGCGTTGCACCTCGTAGGCGGACGTGTCGTACGCGAGCTCCCAGTACGCTACGAGCACGTCGCGGAGCAGCCCGCTCGCCGCCACGTCGCGCGCGTGCGTCGCGGCCTCGCGCCCGAACCGCGCGCTCCGCAGCGCAGCCTCGCCCGCGTCGAGCCCCCGGCCGCGCAGCAGCGGCTGGGTCAGCGTGCCCTTGACCTCGGCGCTGTAGTTCGGGCCGAGCGTGATCGGCACGTCCGTGGCGGCGAACGGCGGCGCCTTCCGGCGATCGATGCCGGTGTCGGCCTCGACGGCGAGGTTCGTCCCGCGGGGGAACGCGCGCTGGATGCCGACCGACGCGGCGACGTTGTCGCCGGTGGTCGTAGTCACACCCTCGGTCGTGCTGATCGGCTGCTTCGAGTGGGTGCCGCCGACGCTGGCCGTGAAGACGGCTCGGTACTGCGCCTCCGCCGCGCGCTCGGCCGCCTCGGCGGCCTGCGCGTCGTGGAGCGCCGCTCGCAGGGTGGGGTTGTCGGAGAGGGCGCGGGAGATGACGGCGGCCTCGTCGAGGCGCTCTGGCGTCTTGACGCCGGCGCTCGATGGCAACGTCGCTGTCGAGTCGCGCGCGGCGGGCGCCGACGGACCGGGGCCCTGCGCCGCCGCCGGCGAGGTCGGCGCCGTGGCGACGGTGCCGCAGAGCGCAAGCGCCAGTGCGGAGGCGACGGCGCGGCGACGGAGCATGGGGCATGACATAGCGCACAGACGACGAGCGACCACCCTCGTGACTTCCCCTCGGACGCTGCGGTCCTGGTCCGCGGGCCTGCTACAGTCGCGGCGTGGGGCGCGCGTGGGCCTTGGTCGGGTGTGTGGCGGCGGTCTCGCTCGCCGCGCCGGGCGTCCGGGCGGACGTGGGCGACCTCCATGTCCACGCCGCCGAGCCGCCGGGCGACGGGCTCTACGGCCGCTGGGACCGCGACCTCACGCTCAGCGTCGAGGCGGGCGGCGCGCTCGGGTGGTTCGCGGGCGTCCCGCGCGCAGGCGGCGTGCGCCGCGAGTGGAGCGTCGTCGGCACGGTCCGCGCCCGCTTCTTCGACGCCGCCGGTCCTTCGCTCGCCGTCCGCTACGGCCCGGACGCGGGCCGCGACCTCTTCGCCGCGATCGAGCTGCGCCCGCTCTTCCCCGCGCTCTTCTTGCTCGACCGCTTCACCGGCCACGAGCGCCTCGACCTCACCCTCCAGTCGCTCGGCGCCGAGCTAGGCGCCGTCACGCCCCTCGATGGGGCGGGCCACGTCGCGTTCGCGTGGGCGCTCGGGGTCGAGACCCCGCTCGTGCTCGTCCATCACACCGCGCGAGGTCTGTGGCTCCGCGCCGCCGTCCGCCGCGTCCGCGTTCACCCGAGCGCCCGCCACGTCGGCCTCGGCAGCCCGCCCAGCTCCTGGACGCTCACCCTCTCCCTCGCCTGGCACCTCCAGGCAAACCTCGGCCTCGCGCGATCCCGCGAGTAGCGGGCGCAAGCACCGCCCGGCCGCGTCGATAGCGCCGCAACGTAAGGGCCTTACGGAGCACCTCGTAGCGGGACGTCGACGCAGGGCGCACGCTCTGGTCCATGCCTTCGGTAGGGGACGCGGGGATGCCCCGCTTGAGCACGCTTGTTCTGAGCGGGCTTGTGGCT
>JAGQJE010000269.1 GCA_020430775.1 Myxococcales bacterium | reverse complement strand
CGCCGGTCGATCGGCGCCGCCGGGCTGCGCGAGGGCTGCGAGGAGCCGCGAGACGGCCTCCGCAGGAAAGCGCCGGCCGAGCGCGAGCGCGGCGCGATCGTCGCGGACCGGGTCACCCAAGAGGGACGCGAGGGAGCGGGCGCCGTCCGGGCGGCGCTCGAGCCACCAGACCGCACGATCCGAGACGCCGTCGTCTGGATCGCGCGCGGCCCGCTCGAGCAGATCCCCGGCTCCGTCGCCGGGGAGCGGCCCCAACAGCTCCACCGCCCGGCGGCGCCCGAGCTCGGCGAGCCGAGGCCAGCCCGACGCGAGCGCCTCGACCAGGGCGCGCGGATCGAGGGCGCGGAGCGTGGCCTCCGCGGCGTCCGCGCGGGCGCCTCCCGCATCGAGCGCCTGCACCGCGACGGCGCTCCCCGGTGGGGAGCCGCGCTGGGCGCGCGAGACACTGAGCGGCGTCGAGGAGAGCAGCGCAGCTACGACGACGGCCGCGGCCGCACGGCGGGCGACAGCGCCTCGTGCGCGTGCCCGGTGGGGCGCGCGCCGCCGCGGACCGGAGCCGCGTCGTGCGCTCATGACGGCCGCCCCGCGATCAGCGCTCGAGCAGCGCGTAGTCGTGGTAGGCGAGCAGACCCCGGCTGTCGTTGAAGCCGGCGGCCATCCGCGTGAAGCGGCCATCTACGCGCACCTTCGCACCCACGGCGAAGTCGCTCGGCGCCGAAGGCGCGTTTGCGTCGGCGTGCCGCTCGCCGCGAGCAGCTCGGCGCGCGCGCGCGAGGTCGGCCGCGCTCTCCGCGTAGCCGACGACCATCAACCGGTCCGCGGGCTCGGTCGACTTCGTCGGGTCCGGCGAGTCCGCGAGCCACAGGTGGGGAGGCGCCGGCCGCTCACAGGTCGCGTCCTTCGAGCGGCGATCGCATCGCGGCGCCTGGTAGATGTCGACGACGTACCCCGTCACGCTCACATCCGTGTCGAACGCGTCGTGCGCGCGGTGTCGCAGGCCATAGACGCTGTACGAGTGGTCGGCGTAGGTCACCGGGTACGGCGCCGGGGGCAGCTTGGGCACCTCCGGGAGGTCGGGCTTCAGCTCGGGCAGGCGCTCGACCTTCGCCTGGGTGCCCGCGAGCTCGGCCGTGCGGTTACAGCCGAGCGCGAGCGCGGCGACCGCGAGCGAGCCAACGAGCAGAGCGGCGCGGTGGTGGTTGGGAATCATCCGTCGCCACGGTAACACCCCGGCCCCCTGCGCCACAACCAGCCGGCCGAGCGACCGGGGCGCGGTTCCGCTCGGCGACACCCCCCGACCCCGACCCCGCGCCGAAGCCCGCGCCCACGCCCGATCCCGCGCCCGCGCCCGCGCCCGATCCCGCACCCGATTCATGGGAAGGAAGGCGGTTTTTTTGGTGGGTCGGCGGACGGCGGAGGCGGCCGGGCGCATGGGCGGCGCGTGCGAGAGGTCTCGCGCCGTTTCGTCGATGGGATCGG
>JAGQJE010000041.1 GCA_020430775.1 Myxococcales bacterium | reverse complement strand
TGGGCGTCCGGGCGCGCGCGCGGACCTCGACGCCCTCGGCGGTCGGCCGCATCAGCACGTCGTGCGAGGCGGCGCACCGATCGCAGAGCGCGAACACGAGCTGCCCGTCGCGCCACAGGGTGGTGGCCGCGTCGAGGCCCGCGTGCCGTGTGCACATCCGGCAGGCGATCACGCCGCGCTCGGCGTCGAGCTGGGCCTGCCGAGCCCACGCGCGCGAGAGCTCAGCCGGCGTCATCGTGCGCCTCCGGCTCGAACCAGGCGTCGAACTCCTCGCGCGGGACGGGCACTCGCTCGGCGCCCTCCTCGAGGTAGCGGCGGGCCAGGTCGACGCGGCGATCGGCGAGTCGCGCCTCCTCCGACGCCAGCTCCTCGCGCAGCGTGAGCAGGCGGCGCGCGTCGTCGAGGAGCGAGCCCTTCGCGGTGCGGGCGCGCAGGTCCTCGACGCCCGTCTGGATGCCCGCGAGCGTCAGCGTGATGGGCCGCTTGGTCCAGTCGTCGCCGATCTTGCGGAACTCGCGGTTGAAGATGTCGCCCGCGAGGAAGCGCCCCTCCTCGGGCGTGAGCACGCCGACGCGCACGAGCTTCTCGACCATCGCCGTCATCCGCTCGGGGTCGCGGGTGACCGGCGTCTGCGAGCGGAACCGCCAGAAGCGGATCCCCATGTCGGCGAGCAGCTTGCGGTTGATGAGGTAGTCGAACTCGTCGCGCTCGGGCTGGAAGACCTGGTCCTCGGCGAAGCGCAGCGCCGACTCGGCGGTCGCGCGGTTGAAGTCCTTGCTCTCGCCGCGGAGCAGCCGCGGCAGCCGGAACGCGCCGCCGACCTTGTCGATGTTGCGCTCGTCGTAGACTTGGAAGAGCGCGTCCTGCTGCTGCGCCTCGGTGAGCGGGCGCAGCTCGATCTTCGCGCGGTTCTCCCCCTGGCCGCCCTCGGCCTCGAGGATGAGGATCTTGTGGAAGTTCGCCCGCCCCTTGAGGTTCTCCTCGATGAACCGCTCGATGCGCGGCACCGACGACTCCGAGAGCCGGCCGCCCGAGATGAGCAGCGCGAGCGGGGGCACGCTCTTGTTCTCGAAGTAGAGGTAGTTGACCTCCTCCATCTGCCGCGAGCCGAGCACGGCGAGCAGCGCCCCCACCCAGCGCGGCACGCCGTAGGGGCTGCGCGG
>JAGQJE010000268.1 GCA_020430775.1 Myxococcales bacterium | reverse complement strand
TTTGCGGCCCCACGACCGCATGGAGCGACCCCGCCAAGCGGCCGACATTCTTTGCTCTTCATGCCTTGCGCGCTCGGGTCCCGCGTGTATAGTCTGCGGCCGTTCGCGAGCCGCCGAGCCGCGTACCGGGGCTGTAGCTCAGTTGGGAGAGCGCTTGAATCGCACTCAAGAGGTCAGGGGTTCGATTCCCCTCAGCTCCACCGTCCTGCCTTCGAACCCGCCGCGTCCCCCGACGCGGCGTTTTTCGTCAAGGGCGGGCGGCGCGCGCGCGGTTTGAGGGCCGCTTGTCAAGGTCTTGCGGACCACCGTGGAAGCGGTAAGGTCGCGCTCAAATGAGCCGCCTCATCAACTTCAGCGCGGGTCCCGCGACCCTCCCCCTCCCCGCTCTCGAGCACGCTCAGCGCGAGCTCCTCGACCACGAAGGCACGGGCATCTCGATGCTCGAGCACAGCCACCGTGGCGCCGCCTACCAGAAGGTCCACGATGAGTGCAAGGCGCTCCTCGTCGAGCTCCTCGACGTCCCGGACACGCACGCGGTGCTCTTCATGCAGGGCGGCGCCAGCGCTCAGTTCGCGCTCGTCCCCATGAACCTCCTCGGCCCCGGCCAGTCGGCCGACTACGTCAACACCGGCACGTGGAGCAAGAAGGCAATCGGCGAGGCCAAGATCGTCGGCCAGGTCCGAGTCGCGGGCACTGGCGAGGTGAACGGCGCGTTCACCCGCATCCCCTCCCAGAGCGAGCTGAAGCTCGACCCCAACGCCGCCTACGTCCACATCACGTCGAACAACACCATCATGGGCACGCAGTACCACGCGTACCCCGACACCGGCGCCGTTCCGCTCGTCGCCGACATGTCGAGCGACATCCTCTGCCGGCCGGTCGACGTGTCGAAGTTCGGCCTCATCTACGCGGGCGCCCAGAAGAACCTCGGTCCCGCGGGCATCACGGTCGTGATCGTCCGCAAGGACCTCGCGGAGCGCAGCCCCGACACGATCCCCAGCATCTTCCGGTACCGCACGATCCTCGAAGGCGACTCGCTCCAGAACACCATCCCGACCTTCCCCGTCTACATGGTCCGGGAGGTCCTGCGCTGGGTGAAGGCCCAGGGTGGCGCGCCCGCGATGAAGCGGCGCAACGAGGAGAAGGCCGCGCTCCTGTACGACCTCATCGACGCGGATCCGGACTTTTTCCGCTGCCCCGTCGAGAAGGGCTCCCGGTCGATCATGACCCCCGTCGTGCGCCTGCCCTCGGAAGCGCTCGAAAAGAAGGCCATCGCCGAGGCGCTCGCGGCGGGCTTCGCGGGCATCAAGGGCCACCGCTCCGTCGGCGGCCTGCGCATCTCCATCTACAACGCGGTCGAGCCCTCGGACGTCGCGAAGTTCGTCGAGTTCCTGAAGGCCTTCCGCGCCGCCAACTGAGCGACGCCGGCGAGAGCCGCTCCTCAGGGCGTTGACCGCCGCGGGGCGACCGGCGCGTGTGCGCCCCGCGGCGTAGGCTAGCGCCGGCATGGCCCAACCCTTCGAGATCGTCAGCGGCCTGAGCCCACGGGGCGACCAGCCCGCCGCGATCGCCGCGCTCCGCGAAGGCGTCGAGCGCGGCGATGCGCACCAAGTCCTGCTGGGCATCACGGGCAGCGGCAAGACCTTCACCGTCGCGCAGCTCATCGCCGGCGTGAACCGCCCAGCGCTCCTGATGGCGCCGAACAAGACGCTCGCCGCGCAGCTCTACGGTGAGCTCCGCGAGCTCTTCCCGAAGAACGCCGTCGAGTACTTCGTCAGCTACTACGACTACTACCAGCCCGAGGCGTACATCCCCTCGACGGACACCTACATCGAGAAGGACGCCATCGTGAACGACCGCATCGACCGGATGCGGCACGCGACCACCCGCTCGCTGCTGTCCCGCCGCGACGTGATCATCGTGGCGAGCGTCTCGTGCATCTACGGCATCGGCTCGGCCGAGTGGTACCAGGACATGCTCATCGACCTGCGGGTCGGCGAGGAGATCCGGCGCGACGCGCTGCTGCGCCAGCTCGTAGACATCCAATACCAGCGCAACGACATGGACTTCCACCGTGGCACCTTCCGCGTGCGCGGCGACGTCATCGAGATCTTCCCGGCGCATTCCGACGACCTCGCGGTCCGCGTCGAGTACTGGGGCGACGAGATCGAGCGAATCACCGAGGTCGATCCCATGCGTGGCACCGTCCGGGCCGAACTCGACCACTACGGCATCTACCCCGGGAGCCACTACGTCACCCCCGAAGACCAGCGCCGCCGCGCCATCCGCTCGATCCGCGCCGAGCTACGCGAGCGCCTCCAGGAGCTCGAGCGGGAGGGCAAGCTCCTCGAAGGGCAGCGGCTCGAACAGCGCACGAGCTACGATCTCGAGATGCTCGAGCAGATGGGGTTCTGCCACGGCATCGAGAACTACAGCCGCCACCTCTCCGGCCGCGCCGCCGGCGAACCGCCCCCGACGCTCATCGACTACTTCCCGGACGACGTGCTCGTCGTGCTCGACGAGTCGCACGTCACGGTCCCGCAGATCGGCGCGATGTTCCGCGGCGACCGCGCGCGCAAGGAGAAGCTCGTCGAGCACGGCTTCCGCCTGCCGAGCGCCCTCGACAACCGCCCGCTGACCTTCGAGGAGTGGGAGCAGAAGGTCGGCCAGGTCGTCTACGTCAGCGCGACGCCGGGGGACTACGAGATCGCGCACGCCGAGGGCGTCGTCGTCGAGCAGGTCATCCGCCCGACCGGGCTAATGGACCCGGTCGTCGAGGTCCGGCCGGTCGCGCACCAAGTCGACGACCTCCTCGCCGAGATCCGCGTGCGCGCGGAGCGGGAGGAGCGGGTCCTCGTCACGACGCTCACCAAGCGCATGGCCGAGGACCTCACCGAGTACTACGCCGAGCTCGGCGTTCGCGTCCGCTACCTCCACAGCGACATCGACACCCTCGAGCGCATGGAGCTGCTCCGCGACCTGCGCCGCGGTGAGTATGACGTCCTCGTCGGCATCAACCTGCTGCGGGAGGGGCTCGACCTGCCCGAGGTCAGCCTCGTCGCGATCCTGGACGCCGACAAGGAGGGCTTCCTGCGCTCGACGCGCTCGCTTATCCAGACGATCGGCCGCGCGGCCCGCAACGCGAACGGTGAGGTCTTCCTCTACGCCGACCGCATCACCGCGTCCATGCGCACGGCGATCGACGAGACCGCGCGCCGCCGCGCGCTGCAGAGCGCCCACAACGCCGCGCACGGCATCACCCCGAAGACCATCCGCAAGGCGGTCTTCGACCTCGATCCGTCATCCGGCGCGAGCGACTACGTCGTCGTCCCCATCCTCAAGAAGGGCGAGGCGCTCGGCAGCGACCGGATCCCCGAGCGCATCGAGGAGCTGCGCAGCGAGATGCTGCTCGCCGCCGAGCAGCTCGAGTTCGAGCGCGCGGCGACCCTCCGAGACCGCATCGCGCGCCTCGAAGCGGCGCTCCGCGACGGCAAGGCGGCCCGGCGCGCCAACCGCTGACCCGCCTACGCGCGCGCCGCATGCTCACGACCACCCCTCCCGCACCGCCGCTGCGCACTTGGCGTGCACATCGCGCTGGCCGGGCGGGCCGCCGCCCCGTATGGTGTGCTCCGATGGTGCAGAGGAGCACGCGACGCAGCCGGATCACGCGGTGCGCCGTCGCCTGCGCAGCGCTCGCCGCGTTGCTCACGGCGGGGCGGGCTTCGGCGCAGTCGCACCGCGTCGAGCTCGAGTTCTCGCCGACCAAGCGCGTGCAGATGGCGGTCTGGGTCGAGAAGGCCGACGGCACCTTCATGGGCACCCTCGCGCTCACCGCGGCCACCGCCGACCGCGGCATCGGTAACCGCCCCGGCGCCCTCCAGATGAACAGCGGGTACCGCTGGCCCTACGGCCGCCGCGAGGGCGCCCTGCCCGTCTGGGCGCACCGCCGCGACGCTGCCCCGGGCGCTGCCCACTTCAAACGCGTCATCTTCCAAGACCGCGGCAGCGAAGGCTACGCCTCGCAGACCAGCATCGACCAGAGCACCGACACGTACTTCTGCGCCGCCCTCAGCACGCAGGCGAGCGACTCGCTCGACGCCGTCACCTGCCCGAGCGTCTTCTCGAGCGACAAGGGGCGCTTCATCACCCAGCAGGACGTCGACGCCGGCTACGGGGAGCCCTTCCGGAAGCAAGACGGCGCGAACATCCTCCGCCCGCTCTCGCTCTCCTCGCTCTATCCGCCCCGCCGGGACGTGACCGAGTTCGGCCGCTACGACCACCCCGACGCGAGGCTGCTCGCGGGCGAAGCGCTGCGCGTGATGCCGAACCTCGACGCCATCACGATGGCCACCCCGGACGCCGCCGTCCCGGACCGCCTGGCGTTCGCGCTCCCCGCTGACTGGCCGCTCGGCGACTACGACCTGTACATCGAGGTCAACACCGAGGCCGACTTCAACGACGTCTACGACACCACGCTCTTTCC
>JAGQJE010000267.1 GCA_020430775.1 Myxococcales bacterium | reverse complement strand
CGAACGGCCCAGAGCCGATCCCATCGACGAAACGGCGCGAGACCTCTCGCACGCGCCGCCGATGCGCCCGGCCGCCTCCGCCGTCCGCCGACCCACCAAAAAAACCGCCTTCCTTCCCATGAATCGCTCCCGTCCTCGAGGCCGCACCCGCTCCCGCTCCCGATCCCGATCCCTATCCCACGCCGGGCATCCGTCCCCCCTCGTGCCCTCGTACCCCGGCGCTGCGGCGGACCCCGGTCGGTCTGGCTGCTACAGTAGGACGATGAAGTCGAGCTCACCGGCCGCGGCGGCTGTACGCCGGCGGCTCCGCTCGCTCCGGCGGCGAGGTGCGGCCTTCATCCTGCTCCGCGCGCTCCTCGCCTCGGTGGGCGCGGGCCTCCTGGTCTTCGCGATCTGCGCGACGGCGGTGGGTCCGCTCACCACCGTGGGCGTGCAGGTCGCGTGCTGGGCAGCGGTCTTCGTCACGTCCCTCGGCGTCTTCTCCTGGCTCGCTTGGCCCCTGCGTGAGCTGCGCGGCAGCCGCGTCACGCACCTGCTCGCCGCGGCCGACGGCGCCCTCGTGTCGAAGGCGCGCACCGCGTACGAGCTCGGAGGCGCGCGGCGGGCGCACGGGATCGGGTCGCGCCATCCGCGCGCTCCGCACGTCGAGCCGGCGCCCGGCTACTCGGACGAGCTCGCGCACGCTCACTACGACGCGGTCGCGCGCGAGCTGTCCGCGCTCCCGCCGCGCGAGGTCCTGCCGCTGCGCGCGCTCGGCGTGCCCGCGGTGGCTCTCGCCGTGTTGGCGCTCGGTCTCGGCGCCGCGATGCTTCTACGCGTCGAGCGGACCCGAGCCGGCGCCTTCGCGCTCGCCCACACCGCGACCGCCGACGGCCCCGGGCCTCAGATCGCCGATCTGACGCGGCACGTGCATGCGACCCTCCTCTTCCCGGAGTACATGCAGCGGCCGGCCGAGCAGCTCGTCGACCCCACCACGATCAAGGCGCCCGTCGGCACGCAGGTGCAGCTCCGATACGCGCTGCACACCGAGGTCCAGGAGGCGGTCGCGCACCTGCCCGGGCGGAGCGTCGCGTTGCGGCTCGAGGGCGCGTCCGAGCTGAGCGGGCGCTTCGTCGTCCATCGAGGCGGCGCGCTGACGCTGCGGGTCGAGCGCGACGGGCGCTGGCTCACCGACGCCCGGCGCCTGTCCGTGGTCGCGGAGAAGGACCAAGCGCCAACGGTCTCTCTGCTCGAGCCCAACGAGGACCGCACCGTCGAGGTCGGCGAGGCCATCGCAGTGGCGTACCAGGCGAACGACGACATCGGCCTCCGCGCCATCGACCTGCTCGTCACGATGCCGGATGGGAGCGAGGTGCGCCGCCCCATCGCGCGCCACGACGTCGCGGACGCGCCGCAGGTGCAGTCGGGCACATCGAGCTTCGTCCCGGCGCAGCTCGGCGCGAGGCCCGGCGACACCCTCACGCTCGCGGTGACCGCCCAAGACGGCGACACCGTGAGCGGACCCAACGAGGGACGGAGTGAGACGCGGACCCTGACGATCGCGTCCGCCGCCACCAAGCGCCTCGCGCGCATCGGTCGCGTCGAAGACGTCCTCGACCTCGGCCTCGGCGCGCTCGCGGACCGGCTCGAGCGCCCCGTCTCGGACGCCCGCGCCGCCGGGACGGCGCGCTTCGCCCACGTCGCGGCCAGCACGAACACCTTCCTCGCGGCGCTCACCGAGCTCGCCGGCGACGCGGCCGAGAGCGGCGACGATGCGGCGTTGTACTCCGACGCGGCCCGCCGGACGCGCAAGGCGGCGCGCAGGGAGGCGGTCGTCTTCGGCCGGCGGCACAGCACCTCGGCGCAGCGGACCGAGGCCGACGCCGACGTGGTCGAGCGCCTCGAGGCGGACTCGCTCCTGCTCGCCGATCTCGTGAACCGCTCGCGGCTCGAGGACGCGGCGGGCCTCGCGCGCGAGCTCGAGTCGCTCCGCCGCGAGATGGCGTCGCTGCTGAGCGAGCTGCGCCGGACGCACAGCGAGCACGCGCGCCAGGCGCTGATGAGCGCGATCGCGCGGGCGCAGGCCCGCCTCGCCGACCTCGCGCAGCGGGTCGCCGCCATGGCCCAGCGGGTGCCGTCCGACTTCCTCAACCTCGACGCCCTGCGCGCCAAGTCACCAGCGAACGTCCTCGACAAGCTGCAGAGCGCGGTGAACGCGGGCGACCTGGACGCGGCGGAGAGCGAGCTGAGCGAGCTGCAGCACAGCATCGACGCGCTCGCCGGCTCGCTCGGCCAAGCTGAGCAGACCTTCGCGCAGGCTCGCTTCGGTCCGCGCGAGCGGGCCATGGCCGACGCGCTCGACTCGCTGGCGGGGCTCGAGCGCGAGCAACGCAAGCTCGCGAACGACACGGAGCGCGTGCGGCGCGGGGCAGCCGAGCGGGCGCTCGAAGGGGCAGATGCCGAGCGCGCGCGCGAAGGCAGCGCGGAGGAGGGACCGGGCGGGGAGCGAGGCGAGCGCGCGCCGGACGGCTCGGGCGAGGCGGGCGCACAGCGCGGGCAGGACGCGACCGCGCAGGGGTTCGACCAGGCGATCGCCGCGGCGCGCCAGGCGCTCGACCAGATCCCGGCGGACGCGGTCGACCCGCTCGACGCGGACGGTCTGTCGCGGGCCCGCCAGCGCCTCGAGGACACCAAGGACGCGCTCGAGGCCGGAGACCTCGGCGGCGCGCAGTCGATGGCCGAGCAGCTCGCGCGAGAGACGCGCGACCTCGCCCGCGACCTCGACATCTCCTCGCGGATCTTCGGCAGCGAGCGCGGGAAGCTCGCCCGCGCCGCGGCCGCCGCGCGCGACGCCGTGCAGCGCTCGTTGAGCCTCGAGCGGGCGATCGGCGACGCCATCCCGAAGGTGCACGACTACCTCCGCCCGAGCGACCGAGAGCGCCTCGAGCGCGGCGCGCGGCGACAGGAGCAGGTGCAGCGCGCGAGCGAGCGCCTCGCGGAGCGCTTCCGCGAGAGCCCCGGCGGACAGCCTCTCTCCCTCGACGCGGCAGACAAGCTCGACGCGATCCGGCGCTCGATGAAGGCCGGCAGCGACGCCCTCGCCGAGGGCGACCCCACCACCGCCGCGCACTCGCAAGAGGACGCCGCGCAGCAGCTCAGCGATCTGCGCCGCGCACTCGAGAAGTCCGGCAACTCGAAGCAAGCGAGCGGCGAGGACTCCGGCAAGGCGGGGTCCGGGCGCGGGCTCAGCGAGCAGGAGCGCGTCGAGCTGCCGGACCCGAACAGCTACGTCGGTCCCGTGCAGTTCCGCAGGAAGGTCATGCGCGGGATGCGTGAGAGCGCGCCGCCCGAGCCGTACAAGGAGGCCGTGCAGCGCTACTACGAGGGCCTGCTTCGATGACCGAGTCGCGCGTGGCTCCCCGGGCGCCCGACCGGCTCGCCCGGTGGAGCGCGCTGGCGACCGTAGTCGCCTGCGCGCTCGGCGCCGGGGCGCCGGTCGCCGCCGCGATGCCGCCCGGCCCCGCAGGCCAGGCGGTCCGGCAGGCCCACGAAGCGCTCCATGAGGTTCGCATCGAGGCCGCCGAGCGGCTGCTCGCGGCGCTCCCGGCGACCTACGACGGGGACGCCGACGTGCTCGCGACGCGCGCGCTGACGCAGCTGTATCTCGGGCACTACGACGCCGCCGTCGACGCGATGCAGCGCTCGCTCGAGGCGCGCCCGGTCGCACCCCACGCCGAGCGCGACGAGCGGGCCGGCCTGCTCGAGCTGATGCGCAAGACACGCGACGTCAACCACGGCTACGTCGAGACGACCTCGGCGGACGGGCGCTTCGTCGTCCGCCACGCGCCCGGCCCGGACGCTGTGCTGGTGCCCTACGCGCTCGAGGTGCTGCGCGACATGGACGCGGTGCTGGCGCGCGACCTCGGCGCGAAGGTCCCCGGACCGATCCGTCTCGAGATCTATCCGACGCCCGAGACGCTCGCCGAGGTGTCCTCGCTGTCGGTCGCCGCGATCGAGCGCACCGGCACCATCGCGCTGTCGAAGTGGGATCGCCTCATGATCACCTCTCCGTCGGCGCTGCTCCGCGGCTACCCGTGGGCGGACACCATCGCCCATGAGCTCGTCCACCTCGTGCTCACCCGCGCGACGAAGGACCGGGCGCCGGTCTGGTTCCAGGAGGGGATGGCGAAGTTTTTCGAGCGGAGCTGGCGCGGCGGCGACCCGAGCGCCCACCTCGATCCGGCGTCGCAAGCGCTGCTGATCGAGGCGGCGCACGACCACAAGCTCATCCCGTTCAAGCGCTTCTACCCCTCCATCGCCCTGCTGCCCTCGCAACGAGACGCCGCGCTCGCGTTCGCGCAGGTCTCGACCTTCGTCGAGCGGTTCTACGCGGCGCACGGCGGCGAGGGGCTCATCCGCGTGGACGCGCTCATCGCGGACGGGGTCGACGCCCGGACCGCGCTCGCCAAGGTCGCGGGGGTCCCCTTCGCCCAGCTCGAGCGCCGCTGGCGGCAGAGCCTCTCCCAGCTCCCGGAGGTCGAGGAGCCGCCGCGCCTGCTGGCGATGCGCTTCCGCGACAAGTCGAACAAAGCGGACGATGCGCAGGAGGTCAAGGACGCTGCGGCGCGACGTTTTCTGCGGCTCGGTGACCTGCTGTGGGCGCGTGATCGTCCGCTCGCGGCGGCACGCGAGTACGAGCGCGCGCACGAGGCCGAGCCGTCCGACCCGATCGTCGCCTCGCGTTTTGCCCAGGCGGCGCTCGCCGGCGGCGATGCGAAGGCGGCCGTCCGCGCTCTCGAGCCCGTGGTCGAACGCTACCCCGAGCACGCCCCTGGGCGCTCGGTGTTGGCGGCGGCGCTGCTCGCGACCGGCGACGTGACGGGAGCGCGCCAGGAGGCGCTCGACGCGATCCTCTTGAACCCATTCGACCCCTCGCCGCACTGCACGCTCGCCGACAGCGCGACCGACCAGGCGGTCCGCCACCGGGAGCAGCGCTTCTGTGGAGAGCTGTCCGGCCGCTGACCGCGGAGCGACCAACCGAGGACCGGCCGGCGCGGAGCGGCGCGGCCTTTCACCCGCCACCCAAAGACGCTAGAAGCATGACCGTGCACGAAGCCATGCCGAGCCACGAGCCCGGGCGCACCGAAGGCGGGCCGAACCCCGCCGGCGATGTCGTGCCGGGGCCGAGCGACACCGACCGCGTCCGGGCGCTCGCGCGCGCACGCGAGGAGATCACCGAGCAGGTCCAGCGACGCATCGTCGGGCAGCAGGACGTGCTCGACCTGTTGCTCACCGCGCTCTTCGCGCGCGGGCACGGGCTCTTCGTCGGGGTCCCCGGGCTCGCGAAGACCCTGCTCATCACCACGCTCGCGCGCGCGCTGAGCCTGCACAGCAACCGCATTCAGTTCACCCCGGACCTGATGCCGTCGGACATCACGGGCACCGATGTCCTCGAAGAGGACCCGTCGACCGGGCGGCGCCGCTTCCGCTTCGTCCGCGGGCCCGTCTTCACGAACATCCTGCTGGCCGACGAGATCAACCGCACGCCTCCGAAGACCCAGGCGGCGCTGCTGCAGTCGATGGCCGAGGGCTGCGTGACGGCCGGCGGACACACCCACTGGCTCGACCCGCCCTACCTGGTCTTCGCGACGCAGAACCCCATCGAGCAGGAGGGGACCTACCCGCTCCCCGAGGCGCAGCTCGATCGATTCCTCTTCCAGATCGACGTCGACTACCCGAGCGCGCTCGAAGAGCTCGAGATCGTCGAGCGGACCACCGCACCGCTCGGCCCGGACGCGGAGCCCGTCCTCGGCGTCGACGACATCCTCGCGCTCCAGGCCCTCGTCCCGCGGGTCCCCGTCGCGCGACACGTCCTCGAGTACGCCGTGCGCCTCGCGCGCGCGTCCCGCCCGGGCTCACCGGACGCGCCCGCGCACGTCGCCCACCACATCGCCTACGGCGCGGGGCCGCGCGCGAGCCAGGCGCTCATCCTCGGCGCCAAGTCCCGCGCCATCCTCCACGGGCGCTTCGCCGCCGAGATCGACGACGTGCGCGTGCTCGCGGCGCCCGTGCTCCGACACCGGCTGGTGCTCAACTTCCGCGCAGAGGCGGACGGCGTGCGCGCAAACGACGTGATCGCCGAGCTGTTGGACCGAGTCCCGACGTGAGCCCCGCGCGGGAGGTCCTCGACGCCGAGCTCGCCGGCCGCCTCGCCACGCTCACCCTGCGGACCCGCAAGGCGGTCGAGGGGCTGACGGCGGGGATGCATCGGAGCCCCCACCGCGGCGCGAGCGTGGTCTTCGTCGAGCACCGCGCGTACCGGCCGGGCGACGACCCGCGCTGGCTCGACTGGAAAGCCTTCGCTCGCAACGACCGGCACGTGGTCAAGCGCTTCGAGCAGGAGTCGCGCCTCCGCGCGACGCTCGTGCTGGACGGCTCCGGGTCGATGGACTGGAGCGGCGCTCCCGATCGCGTCACCAAGCACGAGTACGCCGCGACCATCCTCGGCGCGCTCGCGTACGTGCTGGTACACCAGGCGGACGCGACGGCGCTCGTCGCGTTCGACGAGACCGCCCACACGCACCTGCCGCCGCGCGGCAGCGCGGACCACCTCGACGCGGTGCTCCGCGCGCTGGCGCGCCCGCCCCGGCCCGGCTCCGGGACGCGCACCCGCGCCGCCCTCGAGTGGGTGGCCGAGCGGGCCGGCCGGCGGGGCCTCGTCGTGGTCGCGAGCGACCTGCTCGACTTCGACGACAAGGCGCTCGCGCCCATCGGGCACCTCGTGTCCCGGGGGCACGACGTCCTCGTGATCCACGTGCTCGACCCCGTCGAGCTCGAGCTGCCCTTCGACGGACCGGCGCGCTTCGTCGGCTGCGAGGGTGAGGCGCCGGTCGACCTCGACCCCGCAGAGGTGCGCGCCGCCTACCGCGCGGAGGTCGCCCGCTTCGTCGCCGACCGCCGGCACCGCTGCCTCACCTCCGGGGCGCGGTACGTCTTCGCGCGGACCGACACGCCCCCGGAGCACGTGCTCGCGGCGGCGCTCGGCGGCCCGACGGCGGAGGGTGGCCGTGGGCTTTGAGCTCCCCCTCGCCCTCGCGGGGCTGGCCGGGGCGCTCGTCCCGCTTCTCGTCCACCTGGTGCGCCGGCGGGACCTCCGCGTCCAGCGCCTGCCCACGCTGCACCTGCTCGAGCGCGCGGTCGCGGAGTCACGCCGCCGCGTGCGCCTCGCGGACTGGCTGCTGCTGCTCCTTCGCATGCTGATCTTTGCAGCCCTCGCGGTCGCGATCGCGCGGCCCTTCGTCGCGGTGCCGGTCGCGTATGGTGACGGGCGCGTGGCGAGCCTCGTCATCGTCCTCGACGACTCGATGTCCATGGGCGCCCGGTCGGCGACGGCGCACGGAACCTTGCTCGACGCCGCCCGCACGGCCGCCCGCGCGGCGCTCGCCGGCTTGCCGCCGGGCTCGGAGGCTGCGCTCGTGTTGGCGGGAGCGCCGCCTCGCCTCGCGGTCGGTCGCACAGAGGACCTCTCGCGCCTGCGCCACGCGATCGACGCGCTCCCTGAGCGCACCGTGCGCAGCACCGCGCTCCCCGGTGCCGTCGCGCGCGCGCGCGCCGTACTGACCGGTGCGCGCTATGCGAACCGCCGGCTGCTCGTGCTCTCGGACTACGCGCGACACGTCGACGCCGAAGCGATCCGCTGGCCCGGAACCGACGTGGACGTCCAGCAGGTGCGCCTGCGCGCGACCACGGAGCCGAACTTCTGGCTCGTCGCGGCGGACGTCGCCGCGGACCCCACCGCGAAGGAGAGCGTCTCGGTCCGGGTCCGCGCCGCGGGGAGCGCCGACCGGGAGGCGATCCCGCTGGTCCTGACGCGTGGCGACCAGGTCTTGGCGCGTGGCGAGCTCTCGATCAAAGACGGCGCCGGGCAGGCGGTCCTGCACACCAACGAGCCGGCCGCGGACGACGCCGACGCGACGGCCGTCTCGCTGCGGGTCGAGGACGCCCTCGAGGCCGACAACACCCTCGGCGTCCTGCTGCAGGACGACAGCGCCACGCGCCTGCTCCTGGTCGACGGTGACCCGCACGCCGCGCGGAGCCAGGACGAGCTCGGTTTCCTCACGCAGGCGCTGGACGCCGCCCCCCGCAGCGCGGGGCGGTACGAGTACCGCGTGGCCGACGCCAACCGCCTCGAGAGCGTGCCGCTCTCCGGCGTCGACGTCATCGTGCTCGCGAACGTCCCCGCGCCGTCAGCGCTGGTCGCCTCCCGCCTCATCCGCTTCGTCGAGCGGGGCGGAGGGCTCTGGATCACCGCGGGCGATCAGGTCGACGGTCCGACCTACGCCGCGCGCTTCGGCGACCTGCTCCCCGTAGACCTCGGCCGCGCGGGCGCGCCCGGAGACGGCGACCGGAGGGGGCTCGACGCCGCGGGCGCACACACGACCCAAGGGCTCGCGCGCACGCAGACGAGCGAGCGGCTCGAGGCGACGCCATCGCTCGGACGCGCGCGCGTCTGGTACCGCTTCCACGATGGCACCGTCGCGCTGGCGGAGGGTGACTACGTCGCCGGGCGCGTCGCCGTCCTCACGACGACCGTCGACGACGCGTGGACCGACCTACCCTTTCAGCCGGGCTTCCTGCCGCTCGCGCTCGACGTCCTGCGGACGCTCGCGCCCCGCGGCGGGACGACGTCGCACGAGCTGCTCCCCGGCCAGGCGGTCGAGCTGACGCCACCTCGCGGCGTGAAGACCTTCCGCGTGCGCGCGCCAGATGGCACGACCCACGACCTCCCGGCGGACGCGCCGTCGCGTTTCGAGGGGACGCTGCAGCTCGGCACCTATCAGGTCTTCGCGGGAGGCGCCCCGCTGCCGCGCGCGGACTTCGTCGTCCGGCCCGACCCGGCGGAGAGCGAGCTGACACCGATCGAACCTCCGACCCTGCCCGGCCGCGCGAAGGGCGCGAGCGCGGGACGAGCCGTCGCGCGCGCCGGCGTCCCGCTGCACCGACCGGTCGGCAGGTGGTTCTTCGTGCTGGCCGGCGTGTTCGTGCTGCTCGAAGGCGTCGTCCGCACGCGCATCCGATAGCGCCCCCCGGACCCGATCTCACCACGTCTCGACAAAGCGTAGCGCGCTCTCGAGGCGCTCGGCCGCGCGCCCCGAGACGCCCAAGAGCGTCCGTCACAGGTCTTTCGACGGAAGCACTTGACGGACCTGGGAGAAGGCAGGATAGGTGGAATGCACGTTTGCCGATAGGCATTGCGCGCAATCACGGAAAGGACCAATCATGAGCCTGAAGCTTGGTACGATCGCTCCTGACTTCGAGCAGGACAGCACGGAAGGAAAGATCCACTTTCACAAGTGGGCTGGGGACAAGTGGGTCGTCTTCTTCTCACACCCGGCGGACTTCACACCGATCTGCACGACCGAGCTCGGAATGGTCGCGAAGCTCAAGGACGACTTCGCCAAGCGCAACGCCAAGGTGCTCGCGCTGAGCGTCGACTCGGCAGACTCGCACCGCCGATGGATCAAGGACATCGAAGAGACCCAGCACGTCAAGTTCAACTACCCGATCATCGCGGACGAGGACGGGTCCGTCGCGAAGGCCTACGGGATGATCCACCCGGACGCCGCGGCGAACGTCACCGTGCGCTCGGTGTTCTTCATCGACCCGAACAAGAAGGTCCGCTGCACCCTGACCTACCCGCCGGCGAACGGGCGGAACTTCCAGGAGATCCTCCGAACGCTCGACGCGCTCCAGCTCACGGACAACTACCAGGTCGCCACCCCGGTCGACTGGAAGGACGGCGACGACGTCGTCATCGTCCCGTCGATCACCGACAAGGCCGAGCTGAAGAAGAAGTTCCCGAAGGGCTACAAGGAACTCAAGCCCTACCTGCGCGTGACGCCGCAGCCCAACAAGTAGACCACACGTTCACAGATGGAGAAGCCCTGCGCGCGCGGGGCTTCTCCGTTGTTGGGGCAGGGCACAGGGACCGATCGTAAGCGAACGCCTCGATCCCGTGCGCGCGCCGCGTCGCTACAAGAAGTCGCCACGGACCCCATGCACACGGAGCGCGCGCGGCAACACTCGAAACGACGCAGGTGCGACCCCGGGAGCCTCGCCATCGATGTCGAGATAGGCGCGCGCATCGGTGAGCGGTTCCACTACCACCTCGCGGGCGCGGGTCGTCTCGACGAGCCGCGACCATAGGTGTCGCCCCGAGTAGAGCCCGGCCATGACCGGGACGGACTTGACGATCGGCGCGTGCTTGATGACCACCACGTCGAAGAGCCCGTCGGCCACCCGCGCTCTCGGCGCAAAGCGCATACCCCCGCCGGCCCAACGCCCGTTGCACACGCAGACCACGTTCAGATCGAAGACGCCGAGCTGGAAACCGTCGACGGTCACCCGCGCCCTCGCAGGCTCGTAGCGCAAGCTCGCGCGGACGGTCGCCGTCAGATAGGCCGCCGTACCCCCGAACGGCTTGCCGGATGCGTTGACGTAGCGGTCGACCAGCCCGCCGACACCGACCGATACCAAGTTCAGGAAGTGCCGCGATTGCGGCCGCCCGCCGTCGGTCACGTACTCCACGAAGCCCGCGTCGACGGCCACGGCCGGGCGGTCTCGGATGACGGCACAGGACGCCTCGAAGTCATGGCCGTGTTCGAGGAGCTTACGGAAATCACCCCCGCTGCCCGCGTGGAGGATGCCAAGGGAGACCGCATCACCGACGCCCGCACGTAGCAAGCCGTCGGCGACCTCGCTGTGCGTCCCGTCGCCACCGAGGCTGACGACCGTCTCGGCGCCCGCCGCCGCGGCGTCCTGCGCGCACCGCGTTCCGTCGCCCTCGCCGTCGGTACGGTACAGCGCGACCTCACCGAACGCCGCGCGGAGCCGCCGCGCGAGCGCGTCCCAATTGCGACCCACCCAGCCGCCCTTCGACGCCGGGTTGGCGACCACCGCGACCGCGCGGGGAGCCACCGCTCAGGCTCCCCGCTCGACAGCACCGGCGCCGGCATCTTTGGGCTCGACGAGACGCTCCGCCTCGAGCGTCGCCACGCGCGCCTCCACCTTTCTCAGACGATCGCGGAGCGACTCGACCTGCTTCGCCGCGTCCTTGGCGGCCGCGTCCTCGCCGCGACGCAATCGCTGCAGCACGCGCTCCAGATCGACGCGCTCCTGGGCAGAGACGGTCGCCGCGTAGCTCTCGACGGCGTGCGTCGCGCCGGCCTCATCTCCGGCGCGCGCCTCCGCGAGCGCTTGAGCAGCCGCCATGCGAACGCGCGTCGATCGATCTCGAAGCGCATCGACGAGCGCCTCGATCGCCTGCTCTCGTGGTCGACGATCGAGCGTGCGTGCGAGCGCACCGAGCGCGAGCGCAGCGGCCGGCCGCGCGTGCTCGTCGCTTGTGCCGCGCGGAAGCCGGGCCAGCAGCGGCGCGAGCGCCTCCTCCCGTCGGGTCTTCGCGAGCCCACGGAGCGCACCGGCTTGCGCAAACCCGCCCCAACCCCGCACGGCGCTGGCCTCTGTGAGCAGCGTGAGCGGAGCCTGGTCGCGCTGCGCGCCGAGGGTCTCATAGGCCGCCTCGGTGGCGCGCGGAGGCATCCCGGCTTCGAGGCGCATGGACACGACCGTCGTGACGCGCGGGTCGCGGTACTCGCCCGCCGCGCGGATGAGGCTCGAGAGGCTGAGCGGGTCATTGTGGTGCTCGAGCAAGCGGACGATCTCCTCCAGCGCTTCCTCGCTGCCCGCCTCGCCGAGCGCCTTCGCAAACGCGCGGCGCACGCCCCAGAACGGCTCGTTCTCGAACGCCTCGGCGATCGCGTCGATGTGCGCGCGCTTGCCGGTCTTCACGAGACCGCGGGCGGCCTGAATGCGACCACGGATGTCGCGCGGATCGCGGAGTTGATGGAGCAGCCGCTCCGACCCCGGATCGAAGTCGAGCTCGTGCAATACGCGGCCATCGGGATCGATCCGAAGCTGTTCCGGGTCCTGCGGCATGGAAAACCGGAAGACTTCATGGGCGCGCTCGACCTGGACACGCTCGATGCGCCAACGGTCGTCGCCGTCGCCCGGGAGCTTCCACGCGAGATCGAGGTCGAACGCGAAGCACTGCGCGGCCTCGTGAGCGCCCTCCGACCCGCCGTTGCGGCCTTCGTCCGCGTCGGGCGCCTGGCTCTGCTCGACGTGAAAAGTGCCGATCGCGCGCTCGGCGTCGCGCTCGAAACGAACGGCTAGCCTTGGATACCCGGGTGAGCGGAGCCACTGGTCGAAGAAGCGGTTGAGCGAGCGGCCCGAGTGCGCCTCGAGGACGCGCCGGAAGTCGTCGGTCTCGACGACGCGGCCGCCGAAGCGCTCGAGGTAATCCGTGACCGCAGGCCAGAAGACGTCGTCGCCGAGCAGGCAGCGCAGCATGTGCAGCCGCCAGCCACCGCCCGGGTAGAGGTGGCGGTCGTACATCTGCCACGCGCTGTTGAAGCGTCGCGTGACGATCGGTCGGCTGTATCGCTCCTTCGACTCGGTGAAGTACGCCTCGGCGTTCTCCCAGAGGTTGTAGGCGAACGCGTCTTGGCCATGGCGACGCTCCCACCAGCACGACTCCATGTACGTCGCCCAGCCTTCCTTCAGCCAGACGTCCGCGTAGTCGCGGCAGACCACGTGGTCACCGAACCATGCGTGGGCCATTTCGTGCGCGTTCACGACGTCGACGAGAAGTTGCTCCTCGCTCGCGAGCGCCTCGTCGAGCATGAAGCGGTCGTCCCAGGAGACGAGGGAGATGTTCTCCATCGCGCCGCCGATGCCGCGCGCGGCGAACTGGTAGTACTTGGGATACGGGAACGGCCGGCCGAGGCGCTCGGTGGTGTGGGCGAGCAGCTCGCGCGTCCTTCCGAACGTGCGCTCGAGATCGGCCGGGGTGTAAGGGCGCGGAGCGAACGCAGCGATGGGGACACCGTCGTGCTCGCCGCCGTCCCATCGCGCGAAGTCGCCGACCGCGAAACAGGTGAGGTAGCTCGGGCAGGGTGCGTCGAGGCGGTAGGTGGACGTCTTGGTGCCGTCGTCGTGCAACTGCTCCCCGGTGAGCGCGCCGTTCGCGAGCGCAGTGAGTGACGCGTCCGCGCGCAACCGGAGCTCGACGGTCGGCCGCACCGAGGGGTGGTCGACACAAGCGAGCCAATAGCGAGCGCGCTGGGTCTCGTGGTCGGTCACCGCGTACGTCGGGGCGTCCGGCTCGACCTTGTCGGGCGTCGAGAAAAACAGGCCGGTGTGGGGATCGATGACGTGATAGCGAAGCTCGACCTCGCGCTCCTCGCCTACCGAAAATGGCGTGCTCCAGAGGAGCACGATGGAGGCGCCGTCGTACGTAAATGAAAGCTCCGCACCGTCCGCGGCGCGCGCATCGACCGCCGCGAAGTCGACCGCATGGAGCGGAAGGTGTCGCGCACCAGCCGCGTTTCCGCGAACCCGGAGGGTTACCGTCGCGTCGAGCCTGCGCCGCGGCAGGTCGAGCCGGAGATCAGCCTGAAGGTGGACCGGCTCGAGCTGAAGGTCCGGCGGATAGTGGTCCTGCGCACCGGGAAGCGTGAAGTCGCCCGCGCCGCGGCATGTCCCGCGACCGCCCGTCATCGTCTCATCGGCCATCGTCCGCGAGCATGCGTGCTCCGCTCACAAGCCACAACCCCGCAGTTGATACGCGTGACGATGGCAGCTTGAACCACCGGAGGAAGACGCATCATCCGTTCAGGTTTGCAGGCGTGCGGCCCCCCGACCGGGAGTGGTGCGGCCCCCCGACCGGGAGTGGATCCGCAGCCCGCGCCGGTCCCCGTCCCCCGGACCGGGAGTGGATCGGCGGAGCGAGCCGGTCGCCGCCCCCTGACCGGGAGTGGATCGGCGGGACGTGCTGGTCGCTGTGCGAGGTGAATCAGGACGCAACGAACGCAACTGGGGACCGATGAGGGG
>JAGQJE010000040.1 GCA_020430775.1 Myxococcales bacterium | reverse complement strand
GATGAGGGGTCCAGTGAGCGAGCGCGCCCGCAAGCGAGGGAGTGAGAGGTACTCTGCGTACCTCGCAGCGACCAAGCGCGGACGTAAGCCGCTCAATGGGCCGCTCAGCGCCCGAATGCGCTACCCGAGGAGCTGATGGGCGGCGCTCAGCGCCACCTCCAGGTAGTGGCCGGGGAAGATGCCGAACTCGATGACGCCGAACGCGGCGATGAGCAGCGCGGCCACCACGTAGCCTGAGCGCATGGGCACCGCGACGGGCGCGTCCTCTTCGGGCTCGCGCATGTAGAGGTAGACGATGACCTTGAGGTAGTAGTAGGCGCCCACCGCGCTCGCGAGCACACCGAGCACCGCCAGGTACACGAAGCCGCCGCCGGCCTGCACCGCCGCGTTGAAGACGTAGTACTTGCCGAAGAAGCCGGCGGTCGGCGGGAAGCCGAGCAGCGAGAGCACCCCCACGCTGAACGCGAGGCCGACGCCCGGGTGCCTGCGACCGAGCCCGGCGATGTCGTCGTAGCTCACCGCCTCCTTGCCGCGGGAGCCCGCCCAGATGAGCGAGCCGAAGGCGAGGACGTTCGAGAAGGTGTAGGCGAGCAGGTAGTAGAGCGTCGCGCTGACCGCGAGCTCACCGACGCGGGAGATCGCCGCGACCCCGACCAGGACGTACCCGGCGTGCGCGATCGACGAGTAGGCGAGCATCCGCTTGACGTTGCTCTGGACGATCGCGGTGAAGTTGCCGTAGAGCATCGTCAAGATCGACAGCGCGACGATGACCGCGGGCCATCCCGTCGAGACGCTCGCGCTCACCGAGTCGCCGAAGCTGACCGCGAGCACGCGCACCAAGATGGCGAACGCGGCGGTCTTGACGGCGATCGACATGTAGGTCGTGGCAGGGGTGACCGAGCCCTCGTACACGTCGGGCGTCCACTGGTGGAACGGCACGGCGCTCACCTCGAAGACGAGCCCGATGAGCAAGAGCGGCAGGCCGATCGCGGTCATCACGACGTCGGCGCGGCCGCTGCGGATGGACTCGGTGATGCCCGCGAAGTCGAGCGACCCGGTCGCGCCGTAGAGCATGGCGCTGCCGAAGAGGAGCACCGCCGCCGCGAACGACCCGAGCAGGAAGTACTTGATCGCGCCCTCGAGCGCCCGCGGGCTCGTCCGCCGGAACCCCGCCATGGCGTACACACCGAGCGCCATCGTCTCGATGCCGATGAAGAGGGTGATCAGGTTCGCCGCGCTCGCGAGGACCATCGCTCCGACGGAGCTGAACAGGATGAGGACGTAGAGCTCACCGCGATCGAGGCGGTGCTCTGGGAGATAGCCGCCGGCGAGCAGCGCGGTCATCGCCCCGCCGAGGCAGATGACCGACTGAAAGAAGAACGAGAAGCGGTCGATGGCGAGGTAGCTCGTGAGGGCGGACGGCAAGGGCCCGTGCACCCCGAAGATGGCCCCGGCCCCGGCCAGGGCCGCGGCCCCGAAGAGCGAGACGGCCGTGACGAACGCGAGCTCGGCGCGCTCGTGCACGAACGCGTCGAGGAGCATGATCGCGAGCCCCGCTGCCACGAGCAGGAGGAACGGAGACACCGCCATGACCGTGCTCATCGCGCCTGCTCCTCGATCGCGTCGGCCTCGGGCCCGGTTTCGGTGACCTTCGGCGCCTCGCGCGTGGGCGCGATGGCGCGCCGCGTCGCGGTCAGGTGCGTCGCGGGTGCCGCGTCGTCGGCGTACGCGAGCGCCGAGGCCGGGTCGGTCGGCTCCGAGGGGAGCGCCGCGAGGATCTGCGGCTCGTCGACGTTCATGAGGAGCGCCTGCCGATACCGGGCGTCGAAGGTGTCGAGGAAGTTCGCGACCGAGGGCTGCATCGGCTTCAGGAATGTCATCGGGAAGAACCCTATCCAGAAGATGAGGACGATGAGCGGCGCGAGGACGATCTTCTCGCTGAGGTGCAGATCGGGGAGCTTGGCGTTCTCTTCGTGGGTCACCGGTCCCCAGAACATGCGCAAGACGCAGTGCAGCATGTAGATGGCCGCGAAGATGACGCCTGCGGTCGCGAACAGGGTCATCGGCAGCCACCAGTGGCCGAGCCCCACCGGGCCACGCGAGAGCCACGCGCCGCTCAAGATCATGAACTCGCCTACGAACCCGTTGGTCCCCGGCAGGCCGATCGAGCTCATGGTGACGACGACGAAGACGAGGCAGTAGATGGGCATCGGCTTCATCAGGCCGCCGAGGTCGTCGAACAGGCGCGTGTGGCGGCGCTGGTAGATGACCCCGACCAGGATGAAGAGCGCGCCCGTCGACACGCCGTGGTTGAGCATCTGCAGGATGGCGCCCTCGACCGCGTGCGGCTCCATCGCGAACATGCCGAGCAGGATGAAGCCCATGTGGGCGACGGAGCTGTAGGCGACGAGCTTTTTGAGGTCGCGCTGGACCCAGGCGACGCAGGCGCCGTACAGGATACCGACCACGCCGAGCATCGCGAGCGTCGGGCCGAAGAACTGGCTCGCGATGGGGAACAGCGGCATCGCGAAGCGCAGAAAGCCGTAGATGCCGAGCTTCAGGAGCACCGACGCGAGGACGACCGAGCCGCCCGTCGGCGCCTGCACGTGCGCGTCCGGCAGCCAGGTGTGAAAGGGCACCATCGGCACCTTGATGGCGAACGCGAGCGCGAACGCCGCGAAGAGCCAGTACTGCGTGCTGGCGGGCAGAACGAGCGTGGTCAGCTTGGCGAGCTCGAAGGTGTAGGGCCCGCCGCTCGCCTTCGCGTACGAGCCGACGAGCACGAGGATGGCGATCAGCATGAGCAGGCCGCCGACCGTCGTATAGAGGAAGAACTTGAGCGCCGCGTAGACCCGGTCCTGGTGCCCCCACACGCCGATGATGAGGTACATCGGCACGAGCATCAGCTCCCAGAACACGTAGAACAGGAAGAGGTCGAGCGAGAAGAAGACCCCGAGCATCGCGAGCTCGAGGAGCAAGAATGCGAACGCGTACTCCTTGATGCGCGTGGTGATGGTCGACCACGACGCGTAGAGCGCGATCGGGCTGATGAACGTGGTCAGCAGGACGAGCCAGAGCGAGATGCCGTCGACGCCGAGGTGGTAGTGGATCCTCACGGTCGAGGTGATGATCCACGGGTAGCGCTCTACGAACTGATACGCGGCGGTCGAGTAGTCGCCCGCAAGGAGCTGCAGGCTGAGCGCGAACTCGAGGAGCATCGTGCCGACGCCGACGATCTTGAGGGCGCGCTCCCACGTGCGCGGCAAGCACAGCAGCAGGATCATCCCGAAGAGCGGGAGGACGAGCAGCCCCGTGAGAAGATGCGGGTTCATCGCTGCACCTCAGCGGGGTCGAGCGCCGCGCGGCGCTGTATCGGACCGGGGAGCGTGACCTCGACGGTGTCGTTCGACACGGAGCCGAAGGCGTTCCGCACCTCGACCGTCGAGCGGACCTTCGGGAGCGCGATGAGGTTCACGCCCCCGAGGGTGACGATGCGACGCGGCGGCAGCGTGGCCGCGCCGTCTTCGACGGGACCGGCGAAGCGGAGGTCCGCGCCGTTCGGCCGCAGCTCGATGCCGCGCGCGGTCTGCCGAGCGGTCGGCGGGAGGGCGCCGGCCCGCGTCCGCCAGCCCGGAAAGCGGGCGTCGAAGGGC
Source organism: Myxococcales bacterium (assembly GCA_020430775.1). Taxonomy (GTDB): domain Bacteria; phylum Myxococcota_A; class Polyangia; order Polyangiales; family Houyiibacteriaceae; genus JAGQJE01. The sequence goes on along the minus strand of JAGQJE010000040.1, from coordinate 36,083 downwards.
AGCTCGGTCCAGGTGTCCCCGACCTTGAAGCGCCGCTCGCCGCGGACGGGCATCGCCGGGTAGATGGCGAGCAGCTCGTAGCCTTCGTAGGCGCTGGGCGCGTACGTGTGCGTCTGCTCGGGAGCGCGGGACCAGCCGGTGTCAGGGCGGCCGTCGTTGTCGAAGTCCCAGCGGTACTCGTAGCCGGGTCCGGCCGCGGCGACGAGGCGCGCGGTCTGGCCGCCGCTCGGCTCGATGGTGAGGCGTGCGTGCGGCGTGACGAACCACGTGAGCAGGCCGAGCACGCCGACGGTCATGACCATGCCGTAGAGCGGCATCGAGCCGGTCTGCGCGCGGGAAGACACCCAGCCGGTCAGGCCGACCGCGGCCTGCGTGAAGCGCGCGAGGATGCCGTCGACGAAGGTCTGGTCGGCGCGCCCGCCGAAGAGCGACAGCGCCTTGGTCGGGCCGATGACCGTCGCGTCGTACAGCTCGTCGACGCGCCACTTGTCGCGGAGCAGCCGGTAGAACCCGCCGGGCGCCTCGGGCTCCTTCAGCGGCTTGTTGCGGTACATGACCCACGCGAGGCCGATGCCGACGAGCATCGCGAGCAGGCCGCCCGCGTTCGCCATGTCGCTCGGCAGGAAGTCGGTGACCTCACCGTGCGCTCCGTGCCCCGGCAGGTGCGCGACGGAGCGACCGAGCCACTCGTTCCACCAGTTGGGGATCGGGAAGTGCGTGTGCACGAAGGGCACGATCTCGGGGAGCCCGAGGTACCCGACGATGAGCGAGCCGATGCCGAGCACGATGAGCGGGAAGGTCATGCTGCCCGGGGACTCGTGCGGGTGCGGGTCGTAGCCGTGGTCGTCGTGCCCGGCGCCTGAACCGCCGTCGTGCGCGCCCTTCGCGCTCTGGTAGTCGCCGGTGAAGGCGAGGAAGTAGAGCCGGAACATGTAGAACGCGGTCATCGTCGCCGCGAGCACGAGCCCGACGTACGTGAACCACCCGGCCGGGCTGCCGGTCTTGCCGCCGTGAAGCGCCATCGTGGCCGCGCCGAGGAGGAGCTCGTCCTTCGAGAAGAAGCCGGCGGTGAGCGGGACGCCGGAGATCGACAGGCACGCGAAGAGGAAGGTCCAGCGCGTGATGGGCATGTACTTGCGCAAGCCGCCGACCTTGGTGAGGTCGGCGTCGCCGTGCGCGCCCACCGCGTGCATCACCGAGCCCGCCCCGAGGAAGAGGCAGGCCTTGAAGAAGGCGTGGGTGACGACGTGGAAGAACCCCGCCGAGAAGAACCCCACCCCGACGCCCGCGAACATGAAGCCGAGCTGGCTCACGGTGGAGTAGGCGAGGATCTTCTTCATCTCTTTTTGCACGAGCGCGATCGAAGCCGCGAGCAGCGCGGTGACGGTCGCGACCACGGCGATGACGGCCATCGCGACGTCGCTCAGCAGGAAGAGCGGCGAGAGGCGGCAGCAGAGGTAGACGCCCGCGGTGACCATCGTCGCCGCGTGGATGAGCGCGGAGACGGGCGTCGGGCCTGCCATGGCGTCCGGCAGCCAGACGAAGAGGGGGATCTGCGCGCTCTTGCCGGTGCAGCCGAGGAAGAGGAAGAGACAGGCGACCGTGGCGAAGGTCGCGCTCAGCCCGAAGGGGTGGGCCGGAAACGCGGCGCCAAAGCCGGCGCCCGCGGCGGTCGCCGTGAAGTGGGCGCTCTCCGCGGCGAGGTGGTTGATGTCCGAGAACTCGAAGCTCCCCGCGACGCCGACGATGAGGAACATGGCGATCAGCACGCCGAAGTCGCCGATGCGGTTCGCGACGAAGGCCTTGCGGCCGGCGGCGGCGTAGTCGCGGTTCTCGTACCAGAAGCCGATGAGCAGGTACGAGCACAGACCGACGCCCTCCCACCCGACGAACATCAGCGGGAGGTTGCTCGCCAGGATGAGGATGAGCATCGAGGCGGTGAAGAGGTTCAGGTACGAGAAGAAGCGCGCGTAGCTCCTGTCCTCGTGCATGTACCCGATGGCGTAGAGGTGGATGAGCCCGCCGACGCCCGTGACGACGAGGGCCATCACGCCGCTCAGCGTGTCCATCGCAAAGCGGACGTTGATCGGCACGGGCCCTTTGCCGGGCACCGTCAGCTCGAACCACTCGTAGACCTGCTGCACGAGCACCGGGCTCGTGTCGCCGACCGCGAGTCCGTACAGCCGGATGAACGCGATCAGCGCGAGGACGAACGACACCCCGACGGCGCCGACCGACAGGATGCTGACCGTTCGCTCCGAGCTGTGGCGCGCGAAGAGCCCGACCAGCACCGATCCCACCATCGGCAGGAGGATGATCGCGAGCAGCAGAGACGTCTCGTGGTGGACGGCTTCCATCGAATCGTCCTAATGCTTGAGTTGGTCGGCCTGGTCGGTCTCGACGGTGCGTAGCACGCGGAAGAAGCCGAGGACGATCGCCAGCCCGACGGCGGCCTCGGCGGCCGCGATCGCGATGACGAAGAACGCGAAGACCTGCCCGGCGTGATCACCGGGGTGCAGGCGGTTGATCGAGACCAGGGCGACGTTGGTCGCGTTGAGCATGACCTCGATCGCCATGAGCTGGATGAGCATGTTGCGCCGCAGGAGAAAGCCTCCGGCGCCGATGCCAAAGAGGAGGGTCGACAGCGCGAGGCACAGACCGATTTCGATGCTCACGAGCGCCTCCTCCTCACCGGGCCTGCGCCGAGGCGTTCTTGGAGTCGTCATCGGGCGCGCCCGACTCGGCCCGCTCTCGCGCGAGCTTCGCCGCCTCTCGCTCGCTGCGGCCCCGGGCGACGGCCATGGCGCCGACGATGGCGACGAGCAGCGCGACCGAGACGAGCTCAAAAGGCACGACCGCGGAGCGGTAGAGGGCCCCGCCGAGCCCGGCGACCGTGCCGTAGCCGTCCGGCGGCCGCACCCACTGCCCCGTCGTGTGCAGGACGGAGAAGGCGACCGTCAGGGTGATGGCGACCGTCGCCGCGAACGCGATCCACCGCGTCCCGGTCCCCTTGCCCGTCGGCACGATCTCGGCCGAGGGTCCGAGCATCATGATGACGAAGACGAAGAGGACGACGACGGCGCCGGCGTAGACGAGGAGCTGCACCGCGGCGAGGAGCTGCGCGTACAGGCCGAGGTAGAGCACGGCGAGCGAGGCGACGTGGATGAGCAGGCCGATCGCCGCGCGGAGCGGGTTGCGCGCGGCGACGGTCATCAACGCGCCGGCGAGCGCGACGAGGCCCGCGACGATGACGAGCGTGGCGCCCGCGGTGCTCACGCCGCCCCCTCGAGCAGGTCGCGCGTCGTCGTGTCGTGGCGCGTGCCCTTCGGCAAGCCATGCTTCGCGGCCTCGACGAACTCCGGGTAGAACTTCTGGACGAGCCCCAGCATGGGCATCGCGCAGCCGTCGGCGAAGGCGCAGATCGTGTTGCCCATCATGTTGTTCGCGACGTTGACGAGTAGATCGACGTCGCCGGGCCGCGAGGTGCCCCTGCAGACGTTCTCGAGGATGTCGACCAGCCAGCCCGTGCCTTCGCGGCAGGGGGTGCACTGGCCGCAGGACTCGTGGCGGTAGAAGCGCATGAGGTTGCGCGCGACGTCGACCATGTTGATCGAGTCGTCCATGACGATGGCGCAGCAGGTGCCGAGCATCGTGCCGAGCGCGCGGTAGGTGTCGACGCCCATGGGGACGTCGAGCTCGCTCTTGCCGTGCCACCGGTGCAGCGGGTGGTCCTCGCCGGGCGCGTCGACGAGGCGAGCCGGGTCGAGGACGGGGGTCGACGAGCCGCCCGGGATGATCGCCTTGAGCGGGCGGCCGTTGAGCACCCCGCCGCCGTAGTCGTCGAGCAGCTCGCGCATGGTGATGCCGACGGGCGCCTCGTAGATGCCGGGGCGCTCGACGTGGCCGCTGATGCCGTAGAGGCGGGTGCCGCCGTCGCCGGGCAGCCGGCTGAGCGCGGCCCACTCGGCGCCGCCGAGGTCGAGGATGTCCGGGACCGAAGCGATCGTCTCGACGTTGTTGACGATCGTCGGCATCCCGAAGACGCCCTTGATGGCGGGGAACGGGGGCTTGAGCCGCGGCTCGCCGCGCCGCCCCTCGAGGGAGTTCAGCAGGCCGGTCTCCTCGCCGCAGATGTACGCGCCGGCGCCGGAGTGCACGTGGATCTCGATCGGGTAATCGACGCCGAAGGGCGCGTCCCCGACGTAGCCTTTGGCGCGCGCCTCACCGAGCGCGTGCTCGAGCCGGGCGATCGAGTGCCTCAGCTCGCCGCGGACGTAGATGTACGCGACGTGGGAGCGGATGGCGTAGCAGGCGATGAGCGCGCCCTCGATCAGGCGGTGCGGATCGAGGTCCATGATGGTGCGGTCTTTGAAGGTGCCGGGCTCGCTCTCGTCCGCGTTGATGACGAGGTAGACCTCGTCGCCTTCTTTGGGGCTCAAGAACCCCCACTTGACCCCCGCCGGAAAACCGGCGCCGCCGCGGCCGCGGAGCGAGGCCTTCTTGACCTCTTCGCGCACGGCGTCCGGCTGCATCTCGGAGAGCGCCCGACGGGCCACCGCGTACGCACCGGCCTTCTCCGCCACCGCAAGCGACCAACTGTCCTCGAGCCCGTAACGGACGGTCAACAACGGCTTTTGCGGATCGGCCATGGGTCGGCTACTCGTCCTCGGTGGGCTTGTCGGTGGAGGTCCCGCTCCCCTGGGCGGCGTCCGCGGCCTCCTTCGAGACCGGGGGCGGAGGGACGCTCTGCAGCGGGCGCGCCTTCGGCCCGGCGTCCGGGTCGAAGCTCGCCTCCGTCGCGAAGCGCTCGACGGCGGCCTCGATCCCGTCGCGCTCGATGGTGTCGAGGATGCGATCGAGCTGCCCGAGGTCGAGGTTCTCGTAGTACCGGTCGTCGATCTGAACCATCGGCGCCTGCCCGCAGGCGGCGAGGCACTCGGCCTTGCGGAGCGAGAACTTGCCGTTCGTGCTCGTACCGCCGGCGTGGCATCCGAAGCGCCCCTCGAGGTGCTCCTGGATGGCCTTTGCGCCGCGCAGGTCGCACGAGAGCGTCCGGCAGACCCACACGACGTGGTCACCCACCGGCGCCTGGTGGAACATCGTGTAGAAGGTGACCACCCCCTTGACGGCGGCGGTCGACAGATCGAGCCGCCTCGCCGCGAAGTCGATCACCTCGGGGCTGATCCAGCCGTTTTGTTCTTGGCAGAGCCAGAGCACGGGGAGCAGCGCGGCCCGAGCGCTCGGGTACCGCGTCAGATACTCGTCCGCTTTCTGATCCCGGTCGGGAGTGAGCGCGAAGGTCATGGCACGACGGAGTGGATCGCGGCGGCGCCGAAGACGCTCGGCGGGCCGCTGGGCACCGGGGGGGCGCCCTCGGCGGCTCGACGCTAGCAGCACGTCGCGAGAGTCGCAACGAACGATGTGGTGCGCTCCTCGACGCGCACGTGGTCGCTCTCCTTTGCTCGACACCGCTGAGCCGATAGGATGCGTCCGACGTCGTGTGCGGAGCCGCCGCACGCGCGCGTCCGAGGCCCGCCGTGGCGCTCGACCTCGCCGCGTCTCGAACCCACCCGGAGGATGCGTGACCGTCTACTGTCCGAACTGCGGCACCGCGAACGCCGACCAGGCCACCGAGTGCGTCTCGTGCACGACCAAGCTCGAGGCGCGCAAGCCCGAGCGACGCGCGTTCAAGGGGACCATGATGATGCCGGGCGGGAACGCGTTCGGGCGCCCGCCGACCGAGGGCGAGTCGGCGCCTGGCGACGCGTCCGACGCGGGCGGCGGAGATCCCTTCGCGCGGCCGCCGTCCGGTGGGGACAGCGAAGAGGACATCGCGCGCCAGAAGACGCTGCTGGCGAGCAGCGCGCGCGAGCTCGCCGCGACGGAGCTCGACCAACCCGCGGTCGGCAGCTCCTCTCGACCCGGCAGCACTCCGGCGGGCGACGCGGGCGCACGCCGGCAGTCCTCGCGCACCATGATCGGCGGCTTCGGCGGCCCGAACGACCCGATGGCCGCGGGCTCGAGCGACGACCCCTTCGCGTCGCCGCCGGGTGGCGACGCACGCCCCGGCCGCTCGGACGCGCCAGGCGCACGCAGCGGGCAGAGCGACCCCTTCGGCGGGGGTGCCACAGGCTCGGAGCGACCTGAGAGCTCGCCCGCCGGCGCCGAGCAGGAGTCGCAGCGCGGCTTCATGCCGACGCGTGCGCAGGGAGGCTTCGGCGAGGCGGGGTTCGAGCCACCGGCTGCGCGGCCACGGCCCGGCGGGCCGCCTCGAAGCGGGAGCCCGGGCGCGCCCTACGGCTCCGCGCCGCCGCCGCCCCCGAAGCAGCGCTCGTGGGCGCTCCCGCTCGCGATCGGCTGCGCGGCCGTGCTCATCCTCGGCTGCATCGTCAGCGCCGTGCTCGTGTACATGACCGGCCGCTCCGTGAAGAACGCGCTCGAGAGTCCGGACGCCGCCGTCTCCGGTCCCATCCAAGGCGCGATCGCGCGCATCCCGCTCGCGACGGCGCTCCACGGCATCAAGATGAGCTGCAGGGTGGACCCCACCGGTGCCGGCGGCGCGAACTACTTCGCGAATGGCACCTCGCCGGACATGCTGCGCGACGCGTGCCAAGTCACTGACGCGACGATCGAGGCGTTCACCGACCCGGCGCGGTCGACCGTGTCGGCGGCCGACGCGTCGAGCGGCGGTGGACGCGTCGGCGAGCTCGGCGTCGACCCGAGCAAGTGCCGCGTCTTCGAGTCGGGCGCGGCCACGGTGGTCACCTGCACGGACGAGACCGGCACGAAGCTCGTGTTCGTCGACCATCTCGGGCAGGCGCGGTGAGCGCGCCCGCTCCGAGAGCGCCGCTCGAGGTCCGCGCCGTGAGCGAGCCGTGGCCCTCATCGAGATAGCCCACGTCCAGAAGGCCTTCGGCCCGAAGGTCGTCTACCGCGACCTGAGCCTCTCGGTCGAGCGGGGGGAGACGCTCGCGATCATCGGTGGATCCGGCCAGGGCAAGAGCGTGATGCTCAAGCTCCTGATCGGTCTCATCCCGATCGACGCCGGCGAGATCCGTTTCGACGGCGAGGTGATCTCCGGCGGGAGCGAGCGCGACTACGCGCCGGTGCGACAGCGCATCGCCATGCTCTTCCAGAGCGGGGCCGTGTTCGACTCGCTCGACGTTTACGAAAATGTCGCGTACGGGCTCCGAGAGCACATGGAGCTGAGCGAGGAGGACATCGACGCGCGCGTGCGTCGTGCGCTCGAAAACGTCGGGCTGTCGGAGCTGCGGCGCGCCTGGCCGACCGAGCTGTCGGTCGGGATGCGCAAGCGCGTCGGGCTCGCGCGCGCGATCGCGACCCACCCCGAGGTGATCCTCTACGACGAGCCGACGACCGGGCTCGACCCCATCCGCATCAAGCGGATCGCCGAGCTCATCGTGCGCCTGAGCCACTCGCTCGAGGTCACGTCGCTCGTCGTGACCCACGACATGGAGAGCGCGTACGAGATCAGCGACCGCATCGCCATGATCCAGGACGGCGGCATCATCTTCTCGGGGACCGTGGACGAGCTGCGGCACACGGACGACGCGCGCGTGCGCAACTTCATCGAGGGGAACGCCCCTCACGACGAAGACGTCGAGGCCCTGTTGAGGAGCGCCGGATGAGCCCCAAGCGCCAGCGGACCGAGCTTCGCGTAGGCATCTTCATCGTCGTCGCGTTGGTGCTCGGGGCGACCTTCGCCTTCATCATCGGTAGCCAGCGCAACGTCTTCGCGCCGAAGACCACGTACTTCGCGTACTTCAGCGACGTCGAGGGCCTTCGCCCGGGGAGCCCCGTGCGGATCGCCGGGGTGCCGGTCGGGTCGGTGACCGAGGTCGGCTTTCTCGACGACGGGCACCTGCGGGTCGAGTTCGAGGTCGTCGATCGGGTCACCCACCTCATCCGGGGCTCGGAGGGCTCTCGCGAGGGGAGCCACGTGATCATCGGCGCGAAGGGCCTGCTCGGCGACAAGCTCCTCGACATGACGGTCGGCGACGCGAGCCTGCCCGAATGGAACCCCGACCAGCCGCTGCCCGCGCACAAGAGCGCGGACATCATGGCGAACGCCGAGCGCACGCTCGACGAGGTGCACCGGACCGCCCAGAACCTCCGCCTCGCGACCGACCCGTTTCGGGACCAGGAGTTCTCGAACGACGTCAAGGACACCGCCCAGCACCTCGCCAAGCTGACCGGGATGCTCGCGAACGGGGACGGGGCGCTGCAGCGTCTGATCACCGACCCGCAGACCGGCGACGATCTCGAGGCGGTGCTCGGACACGCGCGCGTCGCGAGCGACGAGCTCGCGCGGACCGCGCGCTCCGTGCGCGTCATCGTCGACGAGGTGCGCGAGGGCGACGGGACGGTGCACCAGCTCCTGTACGACCCGGGCGGCGCGAAGGCGGTCGAGCGCATCGGCCTCGCCGCGAAAGAGGTCGCGGCGCTGCTCGCGGCCGTGCGCGAGGGGGACGGCACCGCGCACGAGATCATCTACGGCGACGAGGGCAAGAAGCTCATCGCGAACCTCACCCAGGCGTCGGCGGACCTCGCCTACGCGACGGGCGAGATGCGCGCGGGGCGCGGGACGATCGGGGGGCTGCTCGTCGACCCGTCCGTCTATGAGAACCTCCGGCGGCTCGTCGGTGAGCTCGAGCGAAACGACATCTTGAAGGCGCTCGTGCGGTACTCGATCAAGCACGACGCGGTCGCGTCACCGCGTCCGACGGTCCGAAGGTCGCCCTGAGATGCGCGCCTACCTCGACCTCTTGCGCGCGGTGCTCGAGCGCGGCCAGCCGCGTGAGGACCGCACCGGTACCGGGACCCGGAGCGTCTTCGGCTATCAGCTCCGCGTCGATCTGCGCGAGGGCTTCCCGCTGCTGACGACCAAGCGCGTGCACTTCAAGTCGGTGCGCGAGGAGCTGCTCTGGTTCGTGCGGGGCGAGACGCACGTCGAGCCGCTGCAGCGCGCGGGCGTGAGCATCTGGGACGAGTGGGCGACCGCCGAGCAGACGGCGCGCTTTGGACGCGAGGCGGGGGACCTCGGGCCTGTCTACGGCCACCAGTGGCGTAACTTCGGCGCGACGCGCGACGCGACTGGCGCCTACCGGGACGACGGTGTCGACCAGCTCGCCGAGGCGGTGCGGCTGATCCGCGAAGACCCGACGAGCCGGCGCATCCTCGTGAGCGGCTGGAACCCGAAGGAGGCGACGGAGGTCGCGCTCCCGCCGTGCCACACCCTCTTTCAGCTCTACGTCGCGGGCGGGCGCCTGAGCTGCCAGCTCTATCAGCGGAGCGCGGACGTGTTCCTCGGCGTCCCGTTCAACATCGCGAGCTACGCGCTGCTCACCGCGATGATCGCCCAGGTCACGGGGCTCCAGCCGGGCGAGTTCATCCACACCTTCGGCGACGTGCATCTGTACGCGAACCACGTCGAGCAAGCGCGCCTGCAGCTCGGCCGCGAGCCGCGCCCCCTGCCGACCCTGTGGCTCGACCCGAGCGTCGACGACCTCTTCGCGTTCGAGAGCGAGCACATCCGCGTCGAGGGCTACGACCCGCACCCGCGCATCGCGGCCCCCGTCGCGGTATGAGCCAGCCCGGCGGCCGACGGCTCGCGCTCATCGCGGCGGTCGCCCGCGGCGGCGTCATCGGCGCCGGCGGCGCGATGCCCTGGCACCTGCCGGAAGACCTGCGCCACTTCAAACGCCTCACCAAGGGGCACGCCGTCGTGATGGGGCGACGCACGCACGAGTCGATCGGGCGGCCGCTGCCCGGGCGCCGCAACATCGTCGTGAGCCGGCGCCCGGGCGCGCGCTTCGACGGCTGCGAGCACGCGGAGAGCCTCGACGCCGCGCTCGAGCTCGCGTGGAGCGAGGACCCCTGCCCCTTCGTCATCGGCGGCGGAGAGATCTACGCCCTCGCGCTTTCGCGCGCGACGCACCTCTATCTCACGGAGGTCGACCGCGAGGTCGAGGGCGACACCCTCTTCCCGCCGCTGCCCGAGGGCAGGTTCGAGGAGGTTGAGCGCGTGCCCGGCGAGACCCCGGGGGTCGTCTTCGTCACGCTGGTGCGGCGCGACGCGCTGCCCGCGTAGCCGAGCGATGCGCGTCCGCCTGGGCGGGGTCCGGCCGCCACGTGGGTAGCCCGAACCGTAGACGAAACGCCTCCTCGCGCCGAATCAGGTCGAAGGCGCCCTTGACGCTGCCGTAGCGGAGCACGCCCGGCACGAGGGGGAGCCCAGCGCGGTGCGCGCGTGCGATGAGCTCGAAGGCCCGGTCGAAGGCGGGCCCCCACGGCAGCCCGTAGAGGTCGAGCACGCTGCGCGGGACGGTCCCGGCCAGCGCGACGTAGGTCATCGGCCGCGCGAGCAGCAGCGGCAGGGGCAGCGGGGGCGCGAACGCGACGCGGATGCCGGCGTCGCGCGCAGCCGGCGACAGGCAGTGCGTCGGGCCGAGCAGCCAGTCGTCGAAGTACTCTCGGAACTCGGCGTGCGTCTGCGGCGCGAGGCTCCGGGTGACGCCGAACATCTCGCCGAAGCGGAGGTAGTCCTGCCAGAGCGCCTCGCGCTCCTCGGGGCGCAGCGGGCGGACGAAGGTGTCGAAGAGCACCTCGGAGGAGTCTGCGAGCACGCCCATGGTGAGCAGCGCGAGCTCCGGATCATCGGCCGAGTACGGCGTACCCTTCGGGAAGTACGCCCCACCGTCACGCTCGATGCGCCCGCGGACCTTACGGTGCATCGCCTCGACGCGACGGAGCTGGGCGTCGGCCGTCGCGCGCGAGCCGAAGATGACGTCCTCGAAGATCAGCCCGGTGCGCGTCAGGCGCTCCCAGGGGCGACCATGCGCGTGGCTGCTCTGGTTGGTGCCCTCGGCGAGGAGCGGGTGGAGCGCGCCGATGAACGAGGCCCGCGCGCCGTACAAGAGGCCGACGACGCGCTCGCGCTGCACGGTGCGCAGCATCGAGCTCCGCGAGAAGTACCCGTCGTCGCGCTCGGCCCTCACGCTGCGTAGCATACCAGCGACCACGAGCGGCCGCGCACCCGCTCTCCGAGCGACAGCGAGGGCACCACCAACCGGGATACTCACGGTACGCCGCCGTTGGGTTCAGTCTTGCCCCCGCAAGAGTGCAACCAACGGCGTACGACCACGACGCCCATGCCGACACGGGAGGCGCCGCCCCGGTGCCGACCCCCGCGGGAGAGGGAGCCAAAGTTTGCTTCGCCGCGACTCAGGCGCGGCGAAGTGAAGTTTGGGAGAGGGCCGCGTGGCCCTCTCCCCGAGCCGAAGGCGAGGGCATCAACCCCCCCCCCTCCCCCGAGGTCAGAACCAGCCGAGCGTCAGATCGAGGCCGAAGGCATAGATGGCGCCCCCGAATGAGTACCCTTCGGTCGTGGTCGACGCCGAGTCTTCGACGCGGAGCGTTCCGTTCCGGCGCTGCATCACGCTGGCGCGACCGTAGGCGTCGATGGCGCCGTTCGCGCGGCGCTCCGCGGTCGCCGTCGCGACGTCGTTTGGCTGTGGCCCGAACCGGTACCCGACGCCGGCGGAGAACGAGTGGACGTTGGCGTCGAGGAGGTTGCCGATCGCCTTGGTGTTGGGCGCGGCGAGGACCGCCGGTCGAAACCCGTAGCCGCCGCGCACGGACAGCCGCCCGCCGTCCAGGAGCCGCACCTCGGCGCCCGCCCGCGGCGCGACGATGTCGCGGTAGCCGTAGCGCGCGCTCGGCGGCGCGACGAACATGCAGCTCACCAGCGTCGGGGTGTTCTGACACTCGTCGGGCGGCCGGACGGTGATGTGCATGAACGGGCCGAGCCGCCGGCTCTCGAAGGCCGAGTAGTGGTACCAGGTCAGGTCGGCCGCGACGGTCCACCGCTCGCGAATCTCGTGGCTGACCCCCACCGCGATCTGATGCGGCGAGTACCACGTGTCCTGCTGCAAGCGCATCTGCGCGCGGACGTCGACGATGGAGAGCACGGGCGCGACGATGTTTACGTTCCCGTCGAAGCCGAAGTAGAGTTCGCCGCGGTAGGTCAGGCCGAGGTGCCAGTCGCGGCGGGGAGACCAGAGCACCGAGGCGATGGGCGCGAACGACAGCCGCACGCCGCCCGGGATCCGAAAGCGCACGTAGCGCGGCGTCTCGGTGTCCCCCTTCGCCGGGACCGGGATGAGGGCGAGGATGTCACCGAGCCCCGCGGTCGCTAGGACGGACACCCCTGCGCCGAGCGCGAGCTCGGGCGAGACGCGGTACGCGACGCCGAGCAGCGCGGTGAGCCCCTGCAGGTTGGCGCCGTACTCGACGAAGCGTGGCTGCGCGTCGGGGCTGACGAGCTCGAGCTGGATGACGTTCGGGACCTCCATCCCGATCGCGAAACCGAGCGTGAGGTGGGCGGGCAGGTGCTCGCACGTCCCGATGGACAGCCGCGAGTGAAAGGGCAGGGACGGCCCGGCCCCGAGCGCGCCCGAGCGGACGGCCTGCCCGCTCGGGTGGAGGTCGTAGGTCGTGAAGCGCGCGCCGACCGTGAGCTGGCTGTTCGGGCAGCGGGAGAGCGCGGCGGGGTTGTAGTAGACGGCAGAGAAGTCACCGTACAGCGCGGTGCCCGCGCCGCCCATCGCGTTCGCGCGCGCGTGCAGCCCTTGCAGGTCTTCGGCGGGGCTCGCGTGGGCGACGCGGGGGACAGACGCGACCAGGCAAGCGGCGCACAGGGTGGCGAGCCCCGCTGCGCGCGGGCTCACGCGGACACCTCGGGCGCGCTCGGCCGGAGCCGCCGCTCGCCCAAGAAGCGCACGCCGAAGCGGTCCGGCAAGGTCGTCGAGGGATCGTAGACGACCCGCTCGCGTCGCCGCGGACGCGCGAGCTCGAGCTCGAAGTGGCGCAGCCACACCGCGAGCGTCAGCGGGAGCTGCGACTCTGCCATCCCGGCCCCGAGGCAGGTGTGCGGGCCGCGCCCGTACGGAGACCACGCCATCGGGTCGCTCGGCTCATCGCGTGGCGGTCGATAGCGCTCGATGTCGAAGCGCATCGGGTCGCGGAAAAAGCGCGGGTCGGTGTGGGCGGCGGTCGTGAAGAGGAGCACGTCGGCGCCTTCGTCGACGTCGCAGCCCGCGAACGTGAAGTCCCGTGCCGCCGTGCGGTAGGTCGCGAACGCCGCTGGGTAGAGCCGCAGCGCCTCGGCGCACGCGCCCGAGAGATCCGGCAGCTTCCGCACCTCGCCCGCAGAAGGGAGGTCGCCGCCGTGGGCGTCACACGCGGCGTCGACCTCACGCCGAAGCCGCTTCCAGAGCTTGCGATCGTCTCTGAGCATCTCTCGCAGCAGGAAGGTCAGGGTGGTCGCCACTGTGTCGACGCCGACAAAGTAGGGGAAAACGTACTGTATGCGCATGTCCCCCTCCGTCGCGAAGAGGTGAGGATACATGCTTTTTCCGCGGGCGACCGACTCGAACCACCCGGGCGGCTGGGTGCGGTCGATGCGGCGGCGCTCGTGGGTGATGAAGCGCTCTGCGTGGCGCGCGTAGCGGCGAAAGCGCGGGGTCGAGAGCGCGACCTTAGGCCACTTGCCGAGCAGGAGCGTGTTGAGCTGCCAGCGCATGTGCTGGTGGAGCGCGTCGAAGTCGGCGAGGTGCTCGGTCGGGTAGGTCCCGGTCGTGATGAGGCTGATCTGCGAGCTGACGAGCTGACGGGTGTAGGCGCGGGCCGAGAAGACCTCACCAGGCACCATGCGAGACGTGACGGCGCGTGTACACGCCTGCACGTCGCGCGCACGGCGCTCGAACGCGTTGCGCGAGAGATCCTCTCGGAAGAGTCGTCGCAGCGCGCGGTGGTCCTCACCGTCGAGCGCGAGCATCAGGTGCGGACACTGCATCCGCTCGGCGAGCGGCCGCCAGAACGGCCCCCCCGCGAGCGCGTCGCGGCCCTCGCGCGTCGCGAAGCGGTTCGCCTCGGGTCCGGCGAGGACGACGAAGCGCCGGTGGGCCGCGCGGACCTCGAAGACAGCGCCGAGGCGTGCGTGCTCGAGCCGCAAGAACGTCATCGGGTCGCGGAACAGCCAAGGGGCGCTGCCGAGCGCGGGGACACCGAGCGCACAGGGCATGGCGCGTGTCGAGACAGCAGACGCCTGCGCCAGGTCGTGCGCAGCGATTAGGTCTCGCAAAGCTCCCACCACACCCTCCTTTATCTACTTATGCTAGATTATGAAATCATGTAGCCGATGGCAAGGCCCATGTACGGGTCGAGGAAGGCACCCCGCGCGCTCAGGGCCAGCGCTGGAGCAGGTCGAGGAGCCGAACCGTGAGCGCGGCGGTCTGATCCTCCTCGTCGAGGAGCGCCTGGCGAAACCGGGCCGTCGTCGCGCCTGGCCCGGCTGCTTCGCTGCGGCTCACGCGAAGCAAGACGATCATGAGGATCACGTCCCGCACCGGCGCCGACGCCGAGACCGGCGGGTCGAGCGCCTCTCGCACGAACGCCTCGATGCGGTCAAAGAGCGGGACGACGACCTCCTCCATTAGGGCGGGCTCGAGCCCCTCTCCGGCGACGAATTGCGCGACCACGACCGCGAGCAGGCCCGGGTGCCTCGCCTCTACCTTCGCGATGTCAGCGACCGCGGAAGCGACGCGGACCAGGGGCAGCGCGTCACGGTCGAGGGTCGCGTCGACGGCCTCACCGAGCTCGTCGTAGAAGCGACGCACGAGCGCGCTCAGCAGCCCCTCCTTCGAGCCGAAGTGGTACAGGAGCGACGGAACCCGGATACCGACCGCGTCGGCGATGCTCGCGAGCGACGTGCCGTGGTACCCGCGCTCGGCGAAGAGGCGCTCGCCCGCCTCGAGGATGCGCTCCTGCGTCGGTGTCTCGCCCGGGCGCTTGCGGGGCCTGCCCACTCAGCGCGCTCGCGGCGGCGTAGCCAGGTGGCCGACGGGGCCTGAGCGTCGCGCGGCGCGTGCGGCCCGACCGGCGTCGTTTCGGCCCGCGTGCAGGCGCGGCTCGATGAGGCGGCGTATCACCCGCCCGTTGTAACAGCGTTTGCGCGCGACGGGTGGGCCGCCACCCGCAGCGGTCAGCGGAGCATGGCGCGGAGCGTCTCGTAGCCGACGCGAGCCTGCGGGTCGCGAGGAAAGAGGCGCGCGCTCTCGCCGGCGCCGCGCGACGGCTCGACGCGCACCGCATCACGCGCGGGCGCAACCTCACCGCGCGGCGCCGGCCGTTCGCCTGCACCCGGCAGGTGCCTCGGAAGCGCCGCCTCTTGCTCGCGCGGAGCAGCGGTGTCCCCGTCCGGCTCCGCGCGGAGCTTGGGCGGCGCCGGCACGCCGGTCTGCGCCGCGGGGCTCCCCGCGCTCGCGTGCTCGGGCCCGCCGTCTACTCGGATATCGGGCTCGATGCCGCGCGCCTGGATCGATCGCCCGCTCGGCGTGAAGTACGTGGCGGTCGTCAGCTTGAGGGCGCTCCCGTCCGACAGCTCGATCAAGCGCTGCACGCTGCCCTTGCCGAAGGATCGCGTGCCGACGAGCGTCGCGCGGCGGTGGTCCTGCAGCGCGCCGGCGAGGATCTCGGCGGCGCTCGCCGTGTAGCCGTTGATGAGCGCGACCATCGGCCACGCGGGGCGGGTGCCGCGCGCGTGCGCCTCCCACCGCTCGAGCGGCTCACCGGCCCGGCCGCGCGTCGAGACGATCTCGCCTGCGCGCAGGAACGCGTCCGCGACCCGCACCGCCTGCTGCAGCAACCCGCCGCCGTCGTCGCGCAGATCGAGGAGCACGCCGCGCTCCGCGCCCGCGCGGTGCATCGCGCCGAGCGCCCGGTCGAGCGCGACCCGGACCTCGTCCGCGGTGGTGCTCTGAAACCGCTGGATGCGAAGATAGATCACCCCGCCGGGCAGCACGCGCGCCTCGACCGAGGGCGTGTCGATGTACGCCCGCGTCAGCGTGACGCCCAGGGTGTGCTCGGCGTCCTCGCGGCGCACCTGCACGTGTACGGTCGTGCCGGGCTCACCGCGCATCAGGCGCACGGCGTCGGCGATGCGCATATCGCGCGCCGGCCGGCCGTCGAGCGTGACGAAGCGGTCGCCCGGCCGCAGCCCCGCGCGCTCGGCGGGGCCGCCGCGAAAGACGGAGAGCACCGTCAGCCAGCCGTCGCGCACGGCGATCTCGACGCCGATGCCGGCGAACCGGCCCTCGCTGTCGCTCAGGAATTCGCGGTACTGCGCCGGGTCGAGGAACTCGCTGTGCGGGTCGAGCGTCGCGACCATGCCGCCGATGGCGCCGTAGATGAGCTGCTCCGGGCGCACCGGGAGCACGTAGTTCGCCTCGATGTGGCGCAGCGCCTCGGCGAAGAGGCTGAGCTTCTGAAAGGTGGCCTCCTGCCCGTCGAGCGCGCGCGCGAGCGGTGCAGCGGCCGCGCCGAGCCCGATGACGGCGCCGGCGAGGGCGACGGCGAGGCCTACCCAGACGCGGCGCGCGAAGGGCGCGGGAGGCATCGAGCGGCTCATCGCGCGCCCTCACGCGGCCCAGCGAGCGGCGTTGACTCGGTACGTAGTAGAATGTAGGCCATGTGGGATATTCGAGCCGAAGGTCGGGGAGAACGCGGTAGCGCCGGGGAGCGGCGAACCCCGCCGTCGTCGCGCCGCTCGCCGAGACGCTCGGCGCCGCACCGAGCAGAGGGAGGCACCCATGGCCGGAAGCGACAAACGTAAGCAGAGCTTGTACTTCCCCGAGGAGATGCTGCAAGAGATACAGCACGAGGCCGCGCGCCTCGACCGCTCGCTCTCCTGGATCGTGCAGCGCTGCGTGAAGATCGGCCTCGCGGACGTCCGGAAGCTCCCGTCCGTGAACGACGTGCTCGACGGCGACTCCGACGACTGACGCGGCCGCCTTGGACTACGACCGGGAAGGTTTCGTCACGGCGCGCGACGGGACGCGGTTGTTCTACGGCGACCGAGGCGTGGGCGAGCCGGGCCGCCCGACGCTCGTGCTCTGCGACGGGGTCGGCTGCGACGGTTTCGCCTGGCACTACCTGCAGCCCTACTTCGCGGAGCGCTACCGCGTGCTCCACTGGCACTACCGCGGGCACGGCCGCAGCGGTCCCCCGGTCGACCGCGCGCGGATCGGCATCACGGACCTCGCCGACGACCTCGGCGTGCTGCTCGACGCGCTGGGCGTACACCGCGCGGTGCTGCTCGGTCACTCGATGGGCACCCAGGTCGCCCTCGAGCGCTACCGAAACGCCCCGGACGAGACGCTCGCGCTCGCGCTGCTCTGCGGGAGCTATGGGCAGGTGACCGAGACCTTCCACGGCAGCGACGTGCTCGCGCGTGTGCTGCCGACCGTGCTCGAGCAGGTCGATCGCTACGCGTCCGTGGCGCGCGCGCTGTGGTCGCACGTCCCGAGCGGGCTCGCCTACCGCATCGCCCGATGGTCCGGCGAGGTCGACGGGGCCACCATCCGCGAGGACGACTTCCGCCGCTACTGGGACCACGTCTCGATCGTCGATCCGGACGTGTTCCTCCGGATGCTGCACGCGGCCGGCGAGCACAGCGCCGAGGCGCTCCTGCCCGAGGTCGCCGCGCCGACGCTCGTCGTGTCCGCCGAGCGGGACACGTTCACGCCCCCCGCCCTCGCCGCGCGCCTCGCCGAGCGCGTGCAGCGCGGGGAGTTGTTCGTCCTGCGCGGTGCGAGCCACGCCGCCCCGGTCGAGCAGCCGGACGCCGTCAACCTGCGCATCGAGAAGTTCCTCGACGACGTGCTGCCGTCAAGCGCGTGACGGGCCTGGCGGCGCCCCGCCACGCGGCCCAGGGGGCCCCGCCCGCTACTTCGCGTGGAGCGTGTACGAAGACTCCTCCGCCGCGTCCACCTCGTCGCGGGTGAAGGGCAGCGTGCGATAGGTCCCGTCGACCCAGTCCTGCAGGCTGTCGTCCCAGTGCGCGTCGTGCGGATCGCCGCTGTTCCCGATGATCCAGTTGACCTTCATCGTCGGGGTGCCGTCCGCCCCGAACGAGGTGACCTGACGGAAGATCGGCCCGTCGTGCGAGTCGAAGCGGTCGACGACCTTGTTGCTCGATCCGACGAAGAACTTGCTGCCCGACGGGTTGACCGTCGCGTCGCCGCCCTGGGTCGAGACGAAGCCGAGGGTGAGGTCGTTGTCCCCGCTCCATGCGCTCTCGAAGAAGGTGCCGTGCGCGGCGCCCCACGTGTAGCCCGACGGGTCGACCGATCCGTAGTGTTCGACGAGCCACGCGGACGTCTCGTCGAGCGCCTGGAGCGCGAGCAGCTCCGGGTCCGGGCCGACGACCTGCTCGCTCCCGGGGTACGTGCCGTTCAGAGCGAGCGCGGCGAGCTTCTCGACGTAGGGCGCGTTCGCGTTGAGCACGAGCGGATAGAGCCCGCCGAGGTCGTCGCCGACGATGCCCTGCGTGAGGTAGAGCGAGTAGAGGTGGAACACCAGCGCCGCCGGGGAGTCGACCGTCATGCGCCGGTCCCAGTGGTCGAGGAGCGTCGCCAGCGTGTCGAGGTCTTGCCGCCCGTCGTACTGCGCCAGGGACGGCTTCGCGCCGACCGCGTCCCAGGCCTGCGCGAGGATCGGCAGCATCTCGTCGGCGAGCAGGCTGTGCGTGTCGCGCTGGAGCGCCTCCATGTCCTCGACCGTCACCGAGCCCCGCTCGGTGAGACGCTTCAGCTCGTCCTCGATGCGCTTCGCCCGGAAGCCCGGCGCGAAGAAGCTGCCGTAGTACCAGGGGTCGTTCGTGACGTCGCCGTCCGCGGTGAACCCGAAGGGGTCGTTGTTGGCGCTCAGCAAGAAGCCGCGCTGCGGCTGGAAGCTGTGCGGGAGCTCGTCGTACGGGAGCGACGCGCCGGTCCACAGCGTGGAGGCGTCGTCGCCGTCCATCACGGTGGTCGGGGACGGGCGCGTCGAGAGGTCGCCGCGATCGGGCACGTCGAGCTGCACGCGATAGGCGATCTCGTTCGCGTCCGCGGCCATCCAGTTGAAGGGCGCGAGCTGTGAGTGCTCGAGCGCGGCGTCGAAGTCGTCGAGGTCCTTGGCGCGGTTGAAGCCGAGCCAGGTGAGCGACTCGGTCGTCCCTTTGAACCCGGCCCACTCGAGCAGCAGCCGCCGGCCGGGAGCGACGAGGGCGTCGGGGATGCCGACGTCGCTCCCGAGGTCGAGGAGGACGCCGCGCCCGGGGACCGACTCCATCGTCACGGTCTGCGTGTCCGCCGGCGCGAGCGGGAGCGGGCGCCCGTCGTCGTCGAAGCGCCGCACGGTGAACGACTCGTCTCGCCGCGTGATCGGGTACAGCGCGTTGCCGAGGCGGACGCGCAGCTCGCCGTCGTCCCCGGCGACCGTCTGCACGGCCCAGATGTCCATCATGTCCGCGAAGCAGCTCGTCGCGGCCCAGGCGATGCGGTCGTTGTGGCCCAGGTGGATGAGCGGGGCGCCGACGAACGAGAAGCCCTCGGCGTCGATGGTCCCGTGGCGGTGCTTACTGTTCAGGTGCTGGGTGTACATCAGCGAAGGGCTGCCGAGCGGCTGGTGCGGGTCGTTCGCGAGCAGCGGCCGGCCGTTGTCCGTGAACCGCCCCTCGACCGCCCAGTTGTTGCTGCCGCGCGCCGACAGCCCGCCCTCGAGCGCGAAGAGCCGCTCGAGCGCCGCGACCGCCGCCGGCGACAGCTCGGACGCGCCGCGCGAGACGAGCGGGGCCGCGGCCACGTGCTCCTCGCCGACCGTGGACGCGAGCTTGTCCGCGCCCGGGCGCTCGGAGGGCGGGAGGATGAAGGTCGGGTACATGGGCTCGAGCAGCTCGATGCGGCTCAGAAACTCGGGGGCCTGCTGCTGCAGGATGGTCGCCAGCACCTTGAACTCGATGCCGCTCTGCAAGCCAAAGAGCAGGAGCTTCGGGATAGCGGCCGCCTCCTCGACGGTCCAGCGCTCGGGCGCGTAGTCGAGCTCACCGGGCCCGAAGCCGTAGGGCAGCGGCGCCGTGCCCGCGAGCACCTCGTCGATGCGCGCGTTCACGCCCGCGACCCAGGCGTCGTAGAAGAGCGCAAGCTCTGGGGCTTCGCGGCGGATGCGCTCGAGGTCGGCCCGGCCCCACCGGGGCAGGTTCAGCCGGCGGATGAGCTTGTCCTCGCCGAGCTTCGATGCGCCGAGCACCTCGGACTGCCGGCCGAGGGCGCGGCGGCGGACGAGATCCATCTCGAAGAGGCGGTCCTTGGCCATCTGGTAGCCGGCCGCGTAGAAGAGGTCCGCATCGTCGTCGGCGTAGATGTGGGGCACGCCGCGGTCGTCGATCACGACCTTGACGTCGTTCGACAGCCCGTTGAAACGAAGCGGCCTGCTCGGCGTCGCGTCGCTGCCACACCCGGCGAGCGCGGCGAAGACCAGGAGCACAACCCACGGACGACATGCACGCACCATGGCGCGAACGTGTATCGAACCGCTGCCCGCCTGACAAGCAGGAATCCCGCCGATACCAGCGGCCCCCCTACCCCCGAGTGCGCCTCAATACTCTAGGCGGAAGAGCTGCTGCCCCATCAACAACAGCGAGTGCGCCGGTACGGACATCTCGCCTTCGATGCGGAAGAAGGTGCCGTTCGAGCTGCCCACGTCGGTGAGCAGGACGCGCTCGCCCTCCGGGTGGATGCGCGCGTGCAGCCCCGAGACGTAGCCGTCGTCCGGGAAGATGACGTCGCCTCGCTCGCGCCCGAGGTACATCCCCCGGAGCGGGACCGTGTAGCAGTTGCCGTGCGTCTCGCGGCCGGTCACGAGGCAGATGCGCCCGACGTACCCGGGGTTCGGGCTGCCCATCCGCACCGTTCCGTCCCGCAGGGGCTCGGGCTCGGGCAGCGTCTCGAAGCGGACGATCTCCTGGCCGATGCGGAAGATGCTGCCGTCGGTCAGCTCGACCGGGACGTCGCGCTGCAGGCGGATGTACACGCCGTTCAGGCTCTCGAGGTCGGTGACGATCGCCTGGCCGCGGTGGAAGCGGATCTGCGCGTGACGCGGCGACAGATACGCGTCGCTCGCGAACGGGCCGCCCGCCTCGCGACCGACCACCGTCTCCTCGGCGGCGAGAGAGAACGCCTCGCCTTCGCTGCCGTCCGGGCGGATCAGCACGAGGCGCCCGTAGACCGCCGCGGGCGCCTGCGGCGGAGGGGACTTGGGCGCGGCCGCCTGCGGCGCGGGCGGGACGACCGACGCAGCGACGCCGCTCATGTCGTGGCCGCACGTGCCGCAGAACTTGAACGTCGCCGGGACCGACGCCTCGCACTCGGGGCACGTCCGCGGAGCTCCCGAGGCGCGCACCGCCGCGAAGCTCGTCGAGCTCGCCGACGGCGGCGGCGAGGCGGCGGACGCGATCGCCGGCGTGAGCGAGCGCTTCGGCGGGTTCGACGAGCGCGTCTTCTCCTTGGTGGGGGCCGGGACGCCGGACGGCGGCGTCGGCGTGCTGAAGCTCTTCGGGCGCTCCGAGGCGCGAGGGAGATCGGCTCCGCATCCAAGGCAGAACTTGTAGTGGTCCTGGTTTTCCTTGCCGCATCGCTGGCAGACGATCACAGGAGCCTCCGAGCGGTGTCCCTACCGCATCTGATGTCCAAAGCGAAACAAAAACGAGCGCGCTACCGACCCGACCCGCACCACCTCGGGCGCCTCACGAGGTGACGTCGACCCGCAGCAGCTCCTTGCCGATGAAGAGATAGTCTCCGTCCGCCAGGGCCTGCTCGCCACGAATCTTGAGGTACGTGCCGTTACGCGACCCGTCATCCACCAGCAGCGTGTCGTCCCCGCGCTGTTCGAGGTGCGCGTGACGCCCCGACATGTAGATGTCGTGCGGGAAGTTCAGGTCGGCCTGCTCGCGACCCACCCGGCAGACGTCGTCGTGGGCGCCGCAGACCATCCCGTCGGCACCGCCCTCGAGCATCTGCACCAGCCGAAACGCGCTCGGGCGGCGGGGTGACGCGTAGAAATAGGTGCCGTCCTCGCCGACGCCGGCAGGATCGTCGCTCGTCACCTCGACGCGAAAGACCTGCTCGCCGCAGAGGAAGCGGTCGCCGTCGCTCACGGGGGTCGGGCGCGTGACCCGCACGTAGACGCCGTTCGCGCTCTGCTCGTCGCGCACGACGAGCGAGCCGTCACGGTAGAAGAAGTTGGCGTGGCGCGGGCTCACCCACGGGTCGTCCGGAAAGACGACGTGGTCGCCCTGCCGGCCGGCGATGTGCTCGCGGCCGTGCAGCAGGTAGGTCATCCCCTCGGACGAGCCCTCCTGACCGCGGACGACGACCAGCCGGGCGGTCCCGGGCGTCTGGGCGCGGCCGAAGTACTCCTCGCGCATGTTCTGCACGTCGTCCGGGACCGTCGCGCCGCACGCGCCGCAGAACTTGTGGCCCGATGGCACCGGGCTCGAGCACTCCGCGCAGACATAGCCTTGGGCTTGCTCCATCGGTTCCTCCTCAGTTGAGGCTCGTGCCGGCTTCCGGGGCGGCGCCTCGAACCCCCGGCTCACCGCCGCGGGGCCGGGAGTCCCCACGCCACCACCGGCGGGCTCGCTCCAGCTCCAGAACGCGCCGCACAACACACACCGCGGCGCTCCGAACGGGCTCAGCGCCTCGCAGCGCTCGCAGACGACGCCGGCGCGCAGGGCGGTCATGCCGAGCGGCTCCTCGGCCCGTGAGAGCGCAGCCGCGCACCGAGGAGCGAACCCCCGCCGGTGCCAGGATGGAGACGCGAGGCCATGAGCAGTCGAGCGACGCGGCGGCGTCGGACCCACCGAGCCACCAGGCTCGCCGTGCTAGGACGCGCGCACACCGTCACCGGCGTTTGTAGTCGTACCGGCCCGATGACGTCAACTCCACGCGCGGCGCGAGGCGCGGGAGCGGGAGCGGGGGCGGGGGCGGGTTCGGGAGCGGGAGCGGGTTCGGGCACGGGATCGGGAGCAGGTTCGGGTTCGGGCACGGGATCGGAATCGGGAGCGGGAGCGGGAGCGGGAGCAGGTTCGGGCACGGGATCGGAAACGGGCACGGGATCGGAATCGGGAGCGGGAGCGGGTTCGGGAGCAGGGACGGGATCGGGTGCGAGTGCGGGGGCGGGTTGTCGCGGGGGGGTCGCGGTGATAGCGCCCAGCGTGACCGCCACCGCTCCGCTCGCTGGCAAGGCGCTGCTCATCGTGGGCGGCGGTCGGGGAATCGGCGCGGCGGAGGCGCGGCTGTGCGCGCGGCTCGGCGCGCGGGTGCTCGTGAACGACGACGGCTGCGAGGCGGACGGCGCCGGCCACGACGCGAGCGTGGTCGAGGCGGTGGTCGCGGGCATCGTCGCGGACGGCGGGGAGGCCCACGCCGACGCCCGGGACGTCTGCGAGCCCGGGGCGCCGCGTGACCTCGTCGAGAGCGCGCGCGCCCTGTGGGGGCAGCTCGATGGCGTGGTGTGCGCGGCGGCCGTGCAGACGGGCGGGGCGCTGACCAGGCTCGGCGACCGCCAGGTCGCGCGGGCGCTCGATGTGCAGGTGCGGGCGACGCTCGGCCTCGTGCGCGCCGCGGGCGACGCCATGGCGCGCGGGGAGCGCGGGGGCAGCGTCGTGCTGCACGCGGGGCCGAACGCGTTCGCCGGCGCCGCGCGCTCGACGCTCGCCGCGACGGTCGAGGCGGCGGTCGCCGGGATGGGCCGCGCCGCGGCCGTCGATCTTCGCCGGCACGGGGTCCGCGTGAACGTCGTCGCGCCGGTCGCTCGGACGCGGCTCACGGAGCGCCTCCCGCTCTTCCGCGGCATCGACGACGACGCGCTCTTGCCGGAGCACGTGGCCCCGGCGGCCGCCTACTTGCTGTCGGACGCCGCGCGCGAGGTCACGGGGCAGGTCGTCGGCATCGCCGGAGATCGGGTCTATGCCTTCGTCACCGAGGAGACGCCCGGGTGCTTCTCCGCCCGCGACGGCTTCGGCTACGACGAGCTGTGCGCGCTCGACGGGCGCTGGTTCGACCTCAGCGGCCGGCGAGGTCGATGACGACCACGCCACGCGCCGGCGGCTCGTCCGAGCTGGGTCGCGAGGGACGGACGGGCAGCGGCAGATGGAGGTTCTGCTCGATCTGCTCCGACTGCTCGCGGTCTTCGCGTTCGCGGCGGCGGATCTCTTCGATGATGAACGGAGGGAGCATGGGACGCTTCCTTTCCCGTAAGACTAATGGAAGACGCTGTCGAACGACAACATAGACCCTCTTACGGAGCACACAAGGGTGAGACGTCCAGGCGACCCAAAGGTTTCACGGCCGCTCGAGACGACGGGCGCACGCGAGGTGCCGCGCTGGGAGGACCCGAGGCGAGCGCTCGCGCGACACGGCTTCGCGCCGAAGCGGTCGTTCTCGCAGAACTTTCTGGTGGCCGAGGGCGTGGTCGAGCGCATCGCGGGCGAGGCCACGCGGGGGCTCGACGGGCGCACGCTGGTCGAGCTGGGGCCGGGCGTCGGGACGCTGACGAGCGCGCTGCTCCGGCGCGGCGCGCAGGTCGTCGCGGTCGAGCGCGATCGTGACATGGCGAGCGCGCTCCGAGCTGATCTCGGCGCGATCCCCGAGTTCGCCCTCGTCGAAGCGGACGCCGCGCGCGTCGACCTCGGGGCGCTCAGCGCCTCGCCCGCGCGTCCCGTCGCGGTCGCGGGCAACCTCCCCTACGCCATCACCGGAGCGATCCTCCGCGCGCTGCACGACCAGTCCGCCGCGGTCGCCTACGCGGTGGTGATGGTGCAGCGGGAGGTGCGTGACCGGCTGCTCGCCTCGCCCGGAGACAAGGCCTACGGCGCGCTCACCGTGTTCACCTCGAACGTCTTCGACGTGACGCCGGTGATCGCCGTGCGACCGGGCGCGTTCTTCCCGCCGCCGAAGGTCGCGAGCGCGGTCGTGCGCCTCGACGCCCGCCCCGCGCCGCGCACGGTGGAGACCCCGGCGTTCACCGCGCTCGTGCGCGCCGTGTTCGCCCAGCGCCGCAAGACGCTGCGAAACGCCGCCGGCGCGGTGTTCGCTCCGCGCGAGGCGGTCGCCGCGGGCCTCGACGCCGCCGGCGTCGATCCCGCCCGACGCGGCGAGACGCTCGGCGTCGAGGAGCTCGGCGCGCTCGCGACCGCGCTCGACAAGGCCGGCGCGCATCGGGTGACGCGTGAGGCGGGGAGCGGGTAAGGTCGGGCGCATGTCGTCCAAGCTGCCGCTGACCGACGCGTTTCGGCGCGACCACACGTACTGCACGTACTGCCCCAAGCTCTGTCGCTTCTCCTGCCCCGTCTCCACCGCCCAGTCGCGCGAGACGACCACGCCCTGGGGCAAGATGACCTCGCTGCACCACGTCGCCGACGGCAACCTCCCCTTCACGCCGGAGTACGCCGCGACGTGGTACGCGTGCACCGGGTGCATGCGCTGCCGGACCTTCTGCGACCACGACAACGAGGTCGCCAAGGCGCTCGGCACCGGCCGCGCGGAGGCGGTGCGGGCCGGGACCGCGCCCAAGGCGGCGTACGCGATCCTCGACGAGCACCCCGCGCGCGCACGCCGCGCCGAGCAGGCCGCCCGCGGGCTCTTCGGCGACGCCGCGTGCGACGCGCGCGCCAGGGTCGCGTTCGTCCCGGGGTGCACGGCGTCGGTCGTCCAGCCAGGGCAGGCGCGCGACGGCTTCATCGCGACCGAGGCGCTCGCGGAGGACGACGTCGCCGTGGTCGCCTCCGGCTGCTGCGGCCTGCCGCTGCTCGAGGCGGGCGACCCGGAGGGGTTCGTGCGCGCCGCCCGCGGCTTCGTGGACCGGATCACCGCGAGCGGGTGCGAGACCGCGGTCTTCCTCGATCCGGGCTGCCTCTACGCGCTGCGGCGCGTGCTGCCCGACCTCGCGCCGGGCATCACGGACGAGGACTCGGCGCGCCTCGAGCACCTGAGCGAGTACGCCGCCGCGCGCCGGTCGCGCTTGTCGGCGGTCGCGCAGGAGGGGCCGGTCCGCTACCAGGACCCCTGCCGGCTCGGGCGGGGGCTCGGCGTCTATGACGCGCCGCGCGCCGTGCTCGAGGCCATCCTCGGCCGCGCGCCCGACGAGCAGCACCAGCGCCGCGAGGCGGCCGAGTGCAGCGGCGCCGGCGGACAGGTCCCGCGCACCGACCCGGAGACCGCCCGCGCGATCGCCGAGGAGCGCATGCTCGACCACCGCCGCGCGGGCGGCGGGCAGCTCGTGACGGCCTGCCCGGGCGCGTGCCACCTGCTCGACGAGGCGAGCGGCACGAACGAGGTCACGTCGCTCGCCTCCCTGCTGCGACGCGCGCTCGGCAAGTGAACGCGGGCGCTCACACGCCACGCCTTGAGCAGCCGCGGCCGGTTTGCAAGAAAGGTCCGATGCCACATCGCTCGACCCTGTCCGCGGCGCCGCGCGCGCTGCTGCTCGTCGCCGTAGTCGCCGCCGCCGCGGCCGTGCCGGGCTGCGCGGCGCGGCGCGGTCCGATCGGGACGCTGCCCGCCGTTACGACGAGCAACCCCGCGGCCGAGGCCGACGTCCGGGCCGCCCGCGAGGCGGCCGAGGCCGGGCGGACCGACCTCGCCGTGCAGCGCTACAAAGGCTTCCTCGCGCGCTACCCGAGCGATCCGCTGGTGCCGCTGGCGCGGCTCGAGCTCGGGCGCATCGAGCTGGCGAAGGACGACCTGGACGCGGCGACCGCGCGCTTTCGCGAGGTGGCGAGCGCGCGCGACCCCGCCATCGCCGAGCGAGGGCGGCTCTACCTCGGCGTCGCGCTGCACCGCGCAGGCGACGACCCGAAGGCGATCGCGCTGCTCCGGCCGCTCGTCGGGCGCACGACCGACCCCGACGAGACGGCGCTCTTGCTAGAGACGCTCGCCACCGCGACCGAGCAGACGGGAGACCACGTCGGCGCCGTCATCGCCCTGAACGCGCTCGTCGGCGCCCCGGTGCCTGCCGACGAGCAGGCGCGCGCGCGGGGACGGCTCGAGGCCCTGGTCGACCACTCGCTCACGCCCGACGACGTCCACACGCTCTACGCCAAGCTCCCGCGAGATAGCCCGGCGTGGGCGCTGGTCGCGCGCCAGGAGCTCCGCCTCGCTTTTGGTGACGGACGGATGACACGCGTGCGGGAGGTGGCGCGCGATCTGCAGGACCAGCGCGTGGTCCTCGACGACGAGGAGCTGCAGGCGATGGCCCTGCGCGCGTCCCGGAGCGAGCGCGCGGACACACGCGTCATCGGGGCCATCCTGCCGCTGAGCGGGCGGGGGAGCGAGGTCGGCCGCGACGTGCTCCGCGCGTTGATGCTCGCGGCGGGCGCGCCCTCGACCGGCCCGACCGACAGCCAGTCGATGCGCCTCGCGTTCCGCGACAGCCGCGGCGATCCCGCGACGGCCGCTCGGGCGGTCGAGGAGCTCGTCTCGCTGCAGCGGGCGGTCGCCATCATCGGGCCGATCGAAGCACCGAGCGCGACGCTCGCCGCCAAGCGCGCGCAGGAGCTGGGCGTCCCTTTGATCGCGCTGACGCCCGACGAGCACGTCGTCGACGCGGGCCCGATGGCGTTCCGGCTCTTCTTCACGCCGAGCGGCGAGGTCGCGGCCCTCGTCGACGCCGCGCGCTCCCGCGGCGCCGAGCGCTTCGCGATCGTCTACGGCGATCATCCCTTCGGGCGCGCGATGGACGCGATCTACCACCGGGAGGTCGCCCGGGTCGGCGGGGAGCTGACCGGCGAGGTCTCGTACCCGCCCGGCACGACCGCGTTCCGCGACACCGTCCAGGCCCTCGCGCGCGCGCCCTTCGACGCCCTGCTGATCGCGGACTCGGCGAGGTCGGTCGCCCTGCTGGCGCCCTCGCTCGCGTCGGCCGGGCTCTGGAGCGTCCCGGCCGGGGGCACGCCGCCGAAGGACGCCCGCGGCGTGACCTTGCTCATCCCGAGCGTCGGCGTCGACGCGCGCCTCGTCGCCACGACCGGGCGCTACCTGCAGGGCGCGCTCCTGTCGGTGCCCTTCGACGCGAGCGCGACCCAGCCGCCGGCGCAGACCTTCGTCGAGGACTTCGAGGGCCGCTTCGGCACGACGCCCACCGCCTTCGCCGCGTACGCGTTCGACGCGTTCCAACTCGTCGCGGACGCGGTTCGCGCCGGCGCGACCGATCGCGCCGCGGTCGCCGCGACGCTCCCCACCCTGTCGGACGTGCGCACGGTCGGCGCGAGCGAGGGGTTCGCGCCCGACCGGGGGCCGCGGCACGAGACGCAGGTCGTCGAGCTCAACGGCCGGAGCCTCGTCGCGGTCCCGCCCGCGACCGAGTCGACAGACCACGCACAGCCCTCGCCGTAGCCGGCCGCCGGTCCCGACGCCGGGATCGCGGTCGCCCCGCCTGGACGCTGACCGGCGGCCGCCGGGCGCGCAGCTACCGCTCGCGCCGCCGGCGCCGCGTCGGACGCTTGCTCGCGAGATACGACCGCCCCGGGTCGACGATGGCGTGCCCGCGGATCGCCTGGCGCCCGAGCAGCATGCGAAAGCCCATCACGTCGCGGCGCGTCAGCGTCAGCTCGATCGGCCACTGACGCTCGCCGAGCTCGAGCACGGCCGCGATGACGGGCCTGAGCTGGCGGTGCCCGCCCGAGCTCGTGACGACCCGCTCGTCGATCAGGGGTGCGACGACGCGGACCTCGCCCTCGTGGCTGCGCTGCTTCGGCAGCACGCGAAAGCGCACCACCGGCGCTCCGTGAAGGTAGCCCCGCTCGATGTCGAACGCGTGCAGCGCGGACGTGCGGGCGCCCGTGTCGACCTTCGCCTTGATGGCCTCGACGCCGAGGTCCGGCAGGCGCACCCACTCCCGCCAACCAACGAGGAAGGGCGGCTCCGGGCGCGAGACCTTCACGTCGCGCCCCGCACACCGAGCGCGGTCACGCCCGGCGGCCACGCGTCGACCTTGGCGACGTGCACGACCGCGTCACCCCGATAGACGAGGGCCGACGTCGACCGCCCTATCACCACGCCGCCGTGGCGCGCGTGCACGGGCCGCCCTTTGCCGCCGACGGTGTCGACGACGCGCCCGACGACCTGCCCGTCCTCGACGCGGTCGCCCAGCTCGACCGATAGGTGACAAAAGCCGCTCCGGCCGGCCCGCGTCCAGGTGCTCCCGAGCGCGACCACGGGAGGGACGTCGGGCGGGTCCGGGGCGTCGTCGACCATCCCGCGCGCGCGCAACACCCTGAGCGTGCCGCGCACGCCCGCCCCGATGGCGTGCTCATCGAAGCGGAGCGCCTCCCCCGCCTCGTACAAGAGCACCGGGGTGCCGAGGTCCGCCGCCGCCGACCGGAGCGAGCCGTCGCGGAGCTTGGCGTCGAGCACGAGCGGCGGGCCGAACGCCGTCGCGAGCGCGAGGGTGTCCGGCGTGTCGAGGTCACAGCGGATCTGCGGGAGGTTCGCGCGGCCGTTCGAGCCCGTGTGGAAGTCGATGCCGAGCGAGCATCGTCGCACGATGGAGTCGAAGAACAGGTGCGCGAGGCGCGACGCGAGCGAGCCGCGCGGAGAGCCCGGGAAGCTGCGGTTCAGGTCGCGCCGGTCGGGCAGATAGCGGGACTGCTGCAGGATGCCGAAGACGTTGACGACGGGGACGGCGAGCACGGTCCCGGCGAGCGCCTTCGGCCGGAGCTGCGCGAACACCTCGCGCACGATCGCGACCCCGTTCAGCTCGTCGCCGTGAATGGCGGCGCTCAGCCACACCACCGGGCCCGGGTAGCGGCCGTGCGCGATCCACACGGGCAGCCGCGAGCTCGTGTCGGGCGGGAGGCGGCCGACCGGGATGTCCACGCGGCCGACCGTGCCCGGGGCGATGACCGTGTCGTCGAAGACGAAGGGCTCGCGGCGCGCGGCGCGGGCCGTCCCCTCGCGACGCGCGGCGCCCGCACCGCTCGACTTCGCGCGCGCGGTCTTCTTCGCGCGCGCGGCCTTCCCCTGCCCGTCGCCCGCCGCCGCCGCCGACGACGACGAACGCTTCGCCGGGGCCGATCGGGGCGGTGGGGGGGACTTCGGAGGCCTTGCCATGGCGGATCGTGTCGCTCTCGGCCTGCGGGCGCCGGCGGGCGACGGAGCGGTGCAGGAGGACGCGTGCGCAGCGCGGAGCGCGCCGCACGAGACGTTCCACGAACAGTTAACGCACGGCGGCGGCCCAGAACGCCACAAACCCGACGATTGCGCGAACCTTCGCGCGAGCCGGTATGCTCGACTGCGCGCGCGGATGCGCGAGCCGCCGACGTCTCCCGCGGCGCACGCGCGTTGACGCGCACGAGGTTACCCATGATCGAGCTCCGCGCCCCCACGCGCTCCTCCCTGCCGCACCGCCTGGTCGTCCTCGCGCTCGGCGGGGTGCTCTGCCTCGCCGGCTGCGGCGGAGGTGGCGGTAGCGGCGGCGGCGGGCCCTACCCCCTCGACGACGCGCTGCGCCTGAACGACCTGCAGGCGAAGGGGACGCACAACAGCTACCGCTACCTCGACGCGCCGCCCCTGCTCCCCGACTGGGACTACAGCCACGCGCCGCTCGCGACCCAGCTCGAGTCGCAGGGGGTGCGCCAGCTCGAGCTCGACCTGCACTGGGACGCCGACGAGGGCCTCTATCGCGTGTATCACCTCGACATGGTCGACATGCTCTCGCGCTGCGACCGCTTCGTCGACTGCCTGAAGGACGTGCGCGGCTGGTCGGAGGCGCACCGGCTGCATCAGCCCATCTTCATCATGCTCGAGCCGAAGGGAGGCTTCGACCTCGACGTCCTCGACGCGCGCCACGCCGAGCTCGACGCCGAGATCCGCAGCGTCTTCTCGGAAGATGAGCTGATCACGCCCGACATGGTCCGCGGCACGCACGCGTCCGTGCGCGAGGCGATCCAGACCGAGGGCTGGCCCACGCTCGGGCAGACGCGCGGGCGCGTGCTCTTCTTCTACAACTGCTCCCGCCCCGTCTGCGTCGCCTACGCGAACCACGGCGAGGGCCTCGCCGGGCGGGTGGTCTTCGCCGACGCGAACGCGGATGACCCGTGGGCCGGAGTGCGGGTCATGAACACGCCGGGACCCGACGTAAAGGCCGCGGTCGAGGCCGGCTTCATCGTCCGGACCTGGCCCGAGGACCTCACCAAGATCATCGCCGGCGAACCGAGCAACCTCCAAGCGGGGCTCGACTCGGGCGCGCAGCTCATCAGCACCGACTTCCCGGTCTCGCGTGAAGACATCCCCTTCGTGACCCACGGCGTCGACTATGTGATGAACATCCCGGGCGGGACGCCCTCGCGCTGCGACCCGATCACCGCGCCGGCCGACTGCCGGTCGACCGACATCGAGAACCCCGACCACCTCGCGACCCCCTGACCCGCTCCGCTCGGCGACCACGCGGCGGGCCGCACCCGAGCGTCGTCGCCGAGACGCGCCGCTCGAGCCGACCCACGCTGCGATGCCTCCTCCCCGCCTCACGCTCACGGATCTGGTCGACCTCGAGCTGCAGCTCCAGGCCGACCTCGACGCCGATCCGCGGGCGCTGAGCGAACGAGACCGCCGGATCGGGCTCGACGCGGCGCCGCTCCCCGACGCCCGCGCGGCGCTGGTGCAGCGGTGGTTGCAGGGCCTGCGCGCGGCGCGCGGGCGCGACGGCGCGTCGGTCGGGCGGTCGCTCGAGCGGGGCTACCGCGCGGCCGCGTGGGTCCTGGGCGCCGTCATGCTCGCTGCCGGCGCGAGCGCGGTGGCCGGCGTGCTCCAGTACTCGGGTGAGCACCCCATCAACGTCGTCACCGTCATCGGGGTCCTCGTCTTGCCGCAGATCGTCATCGTCTCGGTGACGCTGCTCTCCCTGCTCCTGCTGTCGAGGGCCCGCTCGAGCGTCGCCGGGCACAGGGGCGACGCGCCCGCGCCGGGCCTGCTCCGTGGGCTCGTCCAGCGCCTCGGCCAGCGGCTCGCGCGTCTTCAGCTCCCGCTCGACGACGCGCGCGCGGCGGACCTGCAGCGGCTGCGCGGGTGGATGCGCGGGCGTCGCACGCTCTACGGCGCCGTCGAGCAGCAGCTCGCCGTGCTCGTCCTGCAGATCGGCGCCATCGCGTTCAACGTCGGCGCGCTCGGCTGTCTGCTGCTGCTGGTCACGTTCAGCGACCTGGCGTTCGGCTGGAACACGACGCTGCGCCTCGACGCCCACCAGGTGCACGCGCTCACCGACGTGCTCTGCGCGCCTTTCCGTTGGGTGACGCCGGGCGCGTGCCCGACGGAGCACCTGGTCCAGGCGACCCGATACTCGCGGCTCGAGGGCGCGTACATCGGCGCCACTGCGGGCGGCCGGGTGACCGACGCCGCGGCGGTCGGCGGGTGGTGGCCTTTCGTCGCGATGTCGCTCTTCGTGTACGGCCTGCTCCCCCGCGTGCTCGTGCTCGCGCTGTCGGCGGTGGGCCTGCGTCGCGCGCTCGCGCGCGTCCCCCTCGACACGCCGGACCTCGACGCGGTCGAGCGGCGCATGCGAGCGCCGGCGCTGCGGCGTGCCCACGGCCCAGACCCGGGCAACGTCGCGCCGCTCGGGCACGGGGCCGGAGCCGTCCCCCCGCCGCGACCGGTGCAGGGCGGCGCCGGCGCGCTGTGCGTCGCGTGGCGGGACGCGCGATTCGACGCCGGCGCGCTCGACACCCTGCTCGCCTCGCGCTTCGACGCCACGCGGCGCGGCCCGGTCGGCGCGGCGGGCGGCGCCGACTACGCCGACGACGAGGCGCTCTACGATCGCGTCGCGGCGCTCTCGGACCCGAAGGCCCCGGTGTTCGTGATCGTGGAGCCGTGGACGCCGCCCGATCGCGCGTTCAGGAGGCTGCTCGACGCGATCCGCGCACGCGGCGGCGCGGCGCGCACCATCAACGTGCTGCTCACCGCCGGCGCTGGCCCGGCCGAGGTGGACATCTGGGCCGGCTACCTCGCCGAGCTCGGAGACATCTACCTCGCGCTCGAACGCGAGGTGAGCGTACCGGCGGCGGTGAGCGCGTGACGGAGACCCCGGCAGCGCAGCGCGACCCGAGCGAGCGACAAGCGCGCGCTGCGGACACGCCCGATCTCGCGGACAGGGGCGGCGTCGCGCCGGTCTTCGCGGTCGTCGGACGCGTGAACACCGGGAAGTCGAGCGTCATCGCGAGCCTCGTCGAGGACGACGGCGTGAAGATCTCCCCGCGGCCCGGGACGACGACCGAGTGCGTCCGCTACGACGTCGCGCTCGACGACCGCCTGCTCTTCACCGTCATCGACACGCCGGGCTTCGAGGAGGCCGCGCGCGCGCTGCACTGGCTCCGAGGGCACGCAGACAGCGCGGCGGAGCGCCCGCGAGCGGTCGGCGCGCTGCTCGAGCGCTTCGATGGGACCGACGAGTTCATCGAAGAGCGCCGCCTCCTCCGGCCCATCCTCGACGGCGCGGCCGTGCTCTACGTCGTCAACGGCGACGAGCCCTACCGGCCGAACTTCGAGGCCGAGATGGAGATCCTGCGCTGGACCGGTCAGCCGGCGATGGCGCTGATCAACCGCGGCGCCGATGGGAGCCACCTCGCCGAGTGGCGGCGCGCGCTCGACCAGTTCTTTCAGCTCGTCCGGCCCTTCGACGCGCACCGCATCACCCACGCCGACCGGCTCGAGCTGCTGCGCGCTTTCCAGGTGCTGCGCCCGACGTGGCGGGCACACCTCGACGACGCGATCGCCTCGCTCGACGCCGAGCGCGAGCGGCGGCTCGACGAGGTCGCCGCGATCATCGCGCGGCTGCTCGCGCAGGTGCTCACGCTGCACCTCACGGTCGTGCTGCCCGAGGGCGCCTCCCTCGCGAGCGAGAAGCGAAAGCTCGAGCGGCGCTTCCACGACCGGCTCCGCGAAGCCGAACGCGACGCCCACCGCGACATCGCGCGGGCGTTCCTGCACGAGCGCGGGCAGTGGGATCCCGCGACCGACGCCGAGCGCGCCGAGGGCGAAGACCTCTTCGCCGAGGAGACCTGGAGCCTCATGGGCCTGCCGCCCGGCACGCTGCTCGCGCTGACGACGCTCACGGGCGCGGCCGCGGGGGGCGCCATCGACGTCGCGGTCGGGGCGGCGTCGTTCATGACCGGCGCGGTGATCGGCGCGGTCGGCGGCGCGGGGATCGGCCTGTACGAGCTCGGCCGGCGCTTCGCGAGCGCCACGCGCGTCCGCGACGACGTGCGGTCCATGTGGAACGCGTCGCGCGGCGGCCAGCGGGTGCGCGTCGGGCCGCATCCGTCGGTCAACTTCCCCTTCGTCGTGCTCGCGCGCGCGCTCCAGCACTTCGACCGCGTCCGCGACTGGGCCCACGCGAAGGCCGAGCTCCCGCCGCCCGCGTCGCCGCCAGGCGACGTCCGCGAGCAGCTCGACGTCCGCACGGCGAAGTCGCTCGCGCGGCAGTTCCGCGACCTGCGCAAGCGCTACCGCGATCCGCCGAGAGACGTGCGCCGCGAGCTCGAGCGCGACGTCCGCTCCCTCCTCCAAGCGCACATCGACCCCGAGCGACTGCGCCAAGCCGACGAGACGATAAAGCCTCGATGAACCACACCCTCCGAGCCGAGGTCGAGCGCGCGTTGCTCGACCAAAAAGCCGAGATCGACCGGGCCGGGGCGCACGCGCTCGAGCCGAACCGTCGGGATCCAGGGGACGTCAAGACCGACGAGGACGCGCAGCCGCTCAACGAGATGAACCAGGCGATCGCCTCGCGGCGAAACCGCGCGCGGTCCGCCTCGCTCGGGCAGATCGAGCGCGCGCTGCGCAAGCTCGCGGAGGCGCCGGAGGACTTCGGCCTGTGCGAGTCGTGCGAGGAGCCGATCGGCGAGCGGCGGCTGCGCCTGATGCCCTGGGCCGAGCTTTGCATCGAGTGCCAGGCTGCCGAAGAGACCTCCGACGACGCCCGCCGCGCGGGTGGCCGCCGAAACCTCACCGACTTCGACGACTAGCGCGGACCCGAGGACAGCGCCCCATATGAGCAGAAACCGCCTCGAAGCGTTCAGTGATGGCGTGCTCGCCATCATCATCACCATCATGGTCCTCGAGCTGAAGGTGCCTCACGGCACGGACCTGCGCGCGCTCGCGCCGCTCGTGCCGGTGGTGCTCGCGTACGTGATGAGCTTCGTCTACGTCGGCATCTACTGGAACAACCACCACCACTTGCTCTTCATGACCGAGCGCGTGAACGGCAAGATCCTCTGGGCGAACCTGCACTTGCTCTTCTGGCTCTCGCTCGTGCCCTTCGCGTCCGGGTGGATGGGGGAGAACCACTTCGCGGCCGTGCCGACCTCGCTCTACGGCGTCGTCCTGCTCGGCGCGGCCATCGCCTACGTCGTCCTGCAGCGCGCGATCATCACGAGCCAAGGCGACGACTCGAAGCTCGCCGCGGCGGTTGGGCACGACCTCAAAGGCAAGCTCTCTGCGGTGCTCTACATCGCCGCGATCGTCCTCGCGTTCGTCGACGAGCGCATCTCCCAGGCCCTCTACGTCATCGTCGCGCTGATGTGGCTCATCCCCGACCGCCGCATCGAGTCCGCCATCGCCCGCTGACCCCGCGCGAGCGGGCGGTCATCGTCAAAGCGACTCCTGCCGAAACGCCGCCCGACCCGGTGAGCTTCGTGACGAGCCGTCGCGCTCGATCCCGGTCGTCACCGCCATCTCGCCGCCCTACGCGGGCATCGCCCAGCCAACGAGGCGTCGCTGATAGGTCGCGCTGGACCTTCCGTTCGCCCCAGCTCTCACTCCTTGGTACGCCGTCTTGACGCCAAGCACGGAGCGCGGCGCATCGCCAAGAACCCGCCCTTCGTGTTCGGGGGCCACTTCGACGCGTTCGTCAGAGCGCAGGTCGAAGCGGGTCGCTACGCCAACGCGACAGACATGAGTCGCTCAGGGCGCCGGATGCTCGAAGAGCGCGAGGCGACGGTGCGCGCCCCACGCGACGCGCTGAGCAGAGGTTCGAGCTTGCCCGCCCGCTGCTGCCTCTTTAATTTGTAGGTAAGGGCCTTACGGACCGCCTCGTAGCGTGGCGGCGTAGTCGCGATAGGCCGTGAGGCATGTCTTCTGTATCCCCGCGCCGACAGCGGCGCAGTCAAGAGGAGTGGCGCGCGCTGGTTGCGGAGT
>JAGQJE010000266.1 GCA_020430775.1 Myxococcales bacterium | reverse complement strand
TCATCTCCTGCTCGAACAGGCCACGCTGCCGCGACGTCGACATGAACATGCCCCGACGATCGCATCCCCGATCCCTCAAGTCGATCCTTTGCAGCCCCAGACCCCGAGTTACTTCCCACGAATCGATTCCGCTCCCGCTCCCGTTCTCGCCCTCGCCCTCGCCGCCGCGCCGTCGGTTCCGGTCGCGTCTCTGGCCCGCTCGGGACGGGGACGTTACAACCAGCGCGTGCGTCGCACGAAGATCGTCTGCACCCTCGGGCCGTCGAGCGAGAGCTTGGCGGTGATCGAGCGTCTGGTCGCCGCCGGGATGGACTGCGCGCGACTGAACTTCTCGCACGGCGATCACGCCTCGCACGCCGAAGTCGCGGGGTTCGTGCGCGACGCGTCGCACCGTGCGCGGCGGCCGGTGGCGCTGCTCGCCGACCTGTCCGGGCCGAAGATCCGCATCGGCCGCTTCGAGCACGGCGCGGTGCAGCTCGTCGAGGGCGCCCGCTTCGAGCTGACCACCCGGCCCTGCGCGGGCACGCGGGATCGGGTCTTCGTCAACTACTCGAAGCTCCCCGACGAGGTCGCGGCGGGCGACGCGATCCTGCTCGACGACGGGCTGCTGCGGCTGCGGGTGACCGACACGCGCGCCGACGCGGTCGAGACGGTCGTCGAGGTGGGCGGGACGCTCTCCGACAGAAAAGGCGCGAACCTCCCCGGAGCGGCGCTCTCGACCCCCGCGCTGACCGACAAGGACGAGCGCGACCTCGCGTTCGCCGTCGAGGAGATCGGCGTGGACTACCTCGCCCTGTCGTTCGTGCGGCGGGCGGAGGACGTCGCCCGTGCGCAGGCGCTCGCGCAGGGCACGCCGGTCATCGCCAAGATCGAGAAGCCGGAGGCGGTCGCGGCGCTGTCGGCCATCCTCGACGTCGCCGACGGGCTCATGGTGGCGCGCGGCGATCTCGGCGTCGAGCTCGGCGCGGAGAAGGTCCCCCTCACGCAGAAGCACCTCATCCGCGAGGCCAACCTGCGCGGCAAGGTCGTCATCACCGCGACGCAGATGCTCGACTCGATGATCCGCAACCCGCGCCCGACCCGCGCCGAGGCGGCGGACGTCGCGAACGCCGTCCTCGACGGGACCGACGCGCTGATGCTGAGCGGCGAGACGGCGGCCGGGAGCTTTCCGATCGAGGCGATCACCATGATGGACGCCATCGCGCGCGAGGTGGAGACGGACTACCTCGACACCCAGTCCGCCGTCGCCCTTCGCGACCTCAAGATCACGCAGCGCGAGGAGTGGCGCTTCCCGACGGCCGCCGCGCGCGCCGCCGCGGTGATGTCCGCCTACCTGCCGCTGAGCGCGATCGTGACCTTCACCGAGGACGGCGAGTCCGCGGGGCTCATCGCCGAGCATCGCCCGAAGGCGCCCATCGTCGCGATCACGAGCCGGCCGGAGGTCGCGCGGCGCCTCGCGCTGCAGTGGGGCGTGCTGCCGCAGCTCGAGGTGCCCCCGGACGATCTCGACGAGGCGCTCCGCATCGCGACGTCCACGGTGGTCAAGCTCGAGCTGTGCCGAAAGGGCGACTCGTTCGCGGTGGTCGTCGGCTGGCCTCCCTCCGGACGAACGAACACCGTGAAGCTGCACCGCGTGTAGCGGGTGTCCCCGGTGCACGCGGCGGCCGTCCCATGGTGAACCCGATCCCAGCCCACATTGGACGCTACGACGTCGAGCGCCTGCTCGGCTCAGGGGCGATGGGGCACGTGTACCTCGCGCGTGATCCGGTGCTCGACCGCCCAGTCGCCATCAAGACGGTCCGCGCGCTGAGCGGTGAGGGCGACCACGGCGACCCCGCCGGTACCGCGCGGGCCGTGTTCCTCGAGCGCTTCCGCAACGAGGCGCGCGCCGCGGCGAAGGTCCACCACCCGAACATCGTGCAGGTCTACGACGTCGGCGAGGACGCGGAGGCCGGCCCCTTCGTCGTCTTCGAGTATGTGCCCGGGCCGACGCTCAAGGACGTGCTGCGCGAGCGGGGGCCCTTCGGGCCGGAGCAGGCGGTGCGCTGGGTCGAGGACGCCGCCGCCGGCCTCGCGGCTGCGCACGCGCACGGGATCATCCACCGCGACGTGAAGCCCGAGAACCTCCTGCTCACGCCCGAGGGGCGCGTGAAGCTCGCCGACTTCGGCGTCGCGCGGCTGCCGAACGCGGCGCTGACCGGGGCGGGGCAGTTCCTCGGGACCCCCTGCTACGCGGCGCCGGAGACGCTGACGACCGGCGAGGTCGGGCCGGAGAGCGACCTCTTCTCGCTCGCCGCCGTGCTCTACGAGATCCTGAGCGGCGCGCGCGCGTTCCCCGGGAAGCAGGCCATCGCGGTCGCGCGCAGCGTCGTGCACGACGACCCGCGCCCCCTGCGCGCCGTCCGGCCGGACGCGGCCCCTCCACGCGAGGTCCAGCGCGTGCTCGACCGCGGCCTCGCCAAGGACCCCGCCCGCCGGTTCGAGAGCGTCACCGCGTTCGCGCGGGCGCTCCGCGCGGCGTACGCGAAGGCGGGGCTGCTGGCGCCGGCCGACGGCGGCGCGGGCGCGCCGGGCGCGGGGGAGGCGCGCGGCCCGGAC
>JAGQJE010000265.1 GCA_020430775.1 Myxococcales bacterium | reverse complement strand
GCGGCAGCCAGATGTTCTCGCCGTGGATGGGCTCGCTCGAAAAGAGCAGGTGGTTCACGAAGCCGGTCGCCGTCGGCGCCTCGCACTCGGGCGCGAGGCTCGGGCAGGTGTCCCGGTCGGCGCAGCGGGTCTTGTAGCTCGACCAGTACAGCTCCTTGCCCTCGCGGACCGCGACCATGGTCACCCCGTCGGTGACGATGATGGTGAGCAGCGCCCGCTCGTCTTCGGTGCGGCCGTCGCAGATGGCGCGGATCTGGGCGCAGGTCGCGCGGAGCGCCTCGCACGTCTCCTCGACGCCGTGCCGCTCCGAGATGGCGCCGTGCCGCGCGAGGTGCGTCAGGAAGAGGAAGAAGATGACCTCGCTGTCGGTGTCGCCGAGGATGAAGCGGCGCAGGCGCGGGTGGACCTGGGCGAGCAGGCGCTCGCGGTGGTCCGCGTAGCCGCGGATCTCGCCGTTGTGCGCCATCGTCCAGCGCCCGTACTGAAACGGGTGGCAGTTCAGCACGCCGATCTTGCCGACCGTGGCCTTGCGCACGTGCGCGAGGACCGTCTCGGACGCGACGACGCCGCTCACGCGGTGGAAGAGGTTGTCGTCGACGGCGGTGCTCGGGCTGCGGGTGATGTGGGGGGCGCCCTCGACGTAGAACGCGACGCCCCAGCCGTCGGGGTGGGCGCTGCTCTGGACGCTGAGCGCGTTGTCCGCGGCGACGAGGGAGCGATGGACCTGGCTCGGGATCACGCTGCGGAAGCCAAAGAGTCTGCACATGGAGCTGCCATTCTGGCACGAAGGGCGGCGTTGTGCTCACCTGCCTCCCATGCGCAGCGGCGACGACGCGGTGGTCTACGGGCTCGGCCAGATGGGCGCCGTCTTCGCGCACGGGCTGCTGCGCTCGGGCGCGCGCGTCGTGCCCGTGACGCGGTCGCTCGACCCGGGCGACGTCGCGGTCACCACGCCGCGCCCCGCCATGGTCGTCGTCGCGGTCGGCGAGGCGGAGCTCGGCCCCGTGCTGCGAACCATGCCCGCGCCGTGGCGCGATCGCCTCGTCCTGCTCCAAAACGAGCTGCTCCCGCGGACATGGGAGGCGCACGCCATCGACGCGCTCACCGTCGCCGTGGCGTGGTTCGAGAAGAAGCGGGACACCGGCGTGCGGGTGCTCGTGACGACGCCCGTCGCGGGCCCCGTCGCCGGCGACGTCGTCCGCGCGCTCGATGAGGCGGGCGTCGACGCCGAGGTGGTCGACGACACGCGCCTCCCGTTCGAGCTCGTGGCGAAGAACCTCTACATACTCACGACCAACCTCGCAGGGCTCGAGGTCGGGGGGACCGTCGGCGCACTCTGGGAGGCGCACAGGCCGCTTGCCGAGCGGGTCGCCGCGGACGTGTTGAGCCTACAAGAGGCGATGCTCGGGGAGCGGCTCGACCGGCTGGCGCTGCTCGAGAAGATGGCCCGCGTCATCGCCGCCGACCCGGAGCATCGCTGCATGGGCCGCTCGGCGCCGGCGCGCCTGTCGCGCGCGCTCGAGCAGGCGCGCGAGCACGGCGTAAACGTGCCCGCCCTGCGAGCCCTGGAGGCCAGGCGGTGACAGAGCAGGGGCCGGCGCGGGGCGGCGAGCGTCCGTCCTCATCCACCGCCGAGCGCGCCCAGCTCAGGGCGGCCGCCGAGGCGCACTACCGCAGGGGGCTCGAGCAGCTCGATCGCGAAGAGCGCTTCGCGTGGCGCTCGCTCTGGGCCGGCGTGCTCGCCGTCCCGGCCGCCGTCCTGTGGGGCTGGGTCGCGGGTGCGCTCGTCGCCGGCGCCGTGCTGATCTTCTTCGGCTGCTCGTTCTATCTCGTGCGCGGCCGGCGCTTCGAGTACGAGGGGATCCTGCGCGACCTGCACGACGACGAGGAGCGCTGACCGCCCCCCGCGCGCTCACGGGCGATCGATGTGGGGAGCGAAGCGCGGCACGAGCGAGCCCTCGAGCACCTCGACGAGCGCCTGCGGCGTGTCCCGCGCCACCACGATCTCGCGGTGCTCGGCCGTGATGAACCCGTGCGAGCTCGCGTGGTCGAGGAACGCGATGAGCCCGTCGTAGTACCCGGCGACGTTCAGCAGGCCGACCGGCTTTTGGTGGTAGCCGAGCTGCGTCCACGTCGTCGCTTCGAACAGCTCGTCGAGGGTGCCGAAGCCGCCGGGCAGGGCGATGAACGCGTCCGACAGCCACGCCATCGTCGCCTTGCGCGCGTGCATGCCGTCGACCTCGATGCGCTCGGTCAGGCCCTCGTGCGCCACCTCGTAGCAGAGCAGCGCCTCCGGGATGACGCCGATGACCTCACCGCCCGCTTCGAGGGTCGCGTCGGCGAGCGCGCCCATCAGCCCGATGTTGCCGCCGCCGTACACGACCGCGATGCCGCGGCTGGCGAGCAGCCTCCCGAGCGCCTGCGCCGCCTCGACGAAGCGCGCGTCGTCCCCGATGTGCGCCCCGCAGTAGACCGCCGCTCGTCGAAGGCTCGACATGGCCCGTTGGTACCACGGATTCGTCCGCGGCGCGGGATCGGGATCGGGCACGGGAACGGGCGCGGACTCGGGGCGCGGGCGCGGGCGCGGGCGTTAGACGGAGCGGGGCGGGAGTGGTAGGACGTGGGCATGCGTATCTTGACTTCATGCTTGGTTGCGGTCGCGCTCTGTGGCGGCTGCGGAACGAACGACGACGACGGGCGCTTGCAAGACGGCGGTGAGGCCCTCTCCTGTGGCGAGGCCGTCGGCCTCTGGAAGGACGCGGTCGACGATCGCGTCGCCGGCGTCGACAACACCTGCGCGACCGACGATGACTGCGCCCTGATGAACCTCACGGTCGGGTGCGGCGCCGGGCGCCCGATCCAGCTCAACCTCAGCTCCATCGCCCTGCGCGCGGACGCGACGCAGCCGATCGAGGACGGCCTGGGCTCGCTCCGCGGCGAGATCTGCCTTCGCCTCGAGCCCGGGTGCATCGTGGACGAGCAGCCCGTCGGCCAGGAGGCCGCGGTCTGCGACGGCGGGCAGTGCCGCAGGCTCGAGTTCACGCCCGGCCCCGGCGGCTCGGAGTCGAGCTGCTTCGACCGGGCCCGGAGCTGGGCCCAGAGCGTCGACACGCTGCTCGCCGACAAGACGGCGTGCGACACTGCGAGCGACTGCACGCTGGTCGAGACCGGCCTGTCCTGCGGCGCGCTCTTCTTCGCGGCGTGCCCCACCGCGATCGCCGTCGCAGCGTCCGACGCCGTCGCCGGCGGCCTCGAAACCCTGAGAACCGACGCCTGCGCCGACTCTTCTCCCCTGTGCCGCGCGTCGAGCCTCTGCCCACCGCCAGACCGGCTCCGCGCCGAGTGCGTCGACCACGTCTGCCGCGCCATCGACGCCCCCACCCCCTGAGCGCAGCGACCACGGAGCGCACCCGACGCCGCTGAGGCGCCCGGCGCGCGTGATCAGGTGTGCCTCGATGAGGCAGCCCCGGTGGTTCGCGATCGTCGCGACGTCAGTCACGCGGCGGCCTCCTCGGCGATGTCGAGCTCGCTGGTGTTGTAGAGGCGCTATTGCGCGGCCTTGAGGAGCCGCGCCGCAGCACGTCAGCGATCCCGTTCCCGATCCCGATCCCGATCCCGAGCCCGAGTCCGATCCCGTTCCCGATCCCGTTCCCGATCCCGATCCCGATCCCGATCCCGATCCCGAGCCCGTGCCTGTTCCCGTGGCCGGTCCCGCGCCCCTCGCCCTCCGCGCGCCCGGCGCGGGCGCCGCGTGGGCTGTGGTAGCGTCCCCGCCGGAATGTTCACGGGCTTTCGTCGCTTGTTCATCGCCAACCGCGGGGAGGTCGCGACGCGGGTCGCGCGGACGTGCGACGCGATGGGCATAACGCCGGTCTTCGGGGTGTCGGAGGCCGACGCGGGGGCGCCGTATACGCGCGGCCGCGAGCAGGTGGTGCTCGGGCCGGCCCGCGCGGAGCAGAGCTACCTCGCGCTCGAGCGCGTGGTGCAGGCTGCGGTCGAGGCGCGCTGCTCGGCGCTGCACCCGGGGTGGGGGTTTCTGTCGGAGAACGCGCGCTTCGCGGCGCTCTGCGAGGCGCACGGGGTGACCTTCATCGGGCCGCCGCCGCACGTGATGGCGCTGATGGGGACGAAGAGCCCCGCCAAGCGCGCGATGCGTGAGGCGGGGCTGCGCGTCATCGAGGGGAGCGACGGGCCGCTCGGCGGGGTCGCGGAGGCGCGCCGGCTCGCCGACTCGCTCGGGTACCCGGTGCTGCTCAAGGCCGAGAGCGGCGGGGGCGGGCGCGGGATGCGGGAGGTCCGCTCGGCGGCGGGGCTCGAGCAGGCGTACGAGGAGGCGTCGTCCGAGGCGCTGGCGTGCTTCGGCGACTCGCGGCTGTATCTCGAGCGGCTGGTCGAGCGCGGGCGCCACATCGAGGTGCAGGTCCTCGCCGACCGCTACGGCCACGCCGTGCACCTCGGCGAGCGCGACTGCACCGTCCAGCGCAACCACCAAAAGCTCATCGAGGAGAGCCCCGCGATCGTGGTCGCCCCGGATGAGCTCGCCCGCACGCTCGACGCCGCCGTGCGCGCGACGCGCG
>JAGQJE010000264.1 GCA_020430775.1 Myxococcales bacterium | reverse complement strand
GACTACGGCCCCTGGGAGGTGGACGACGGCCGCGACTACCGGGCCGAGGCCTTCGCCGAGGTCATCGACGGGCTGCACTACTGCGCCGCGGAGCTGGTCCGGCTCTCGGGCCCGCGGGTGCCGCGTGTCCGCCGTCGGCGCGTCTACGTCTGCCACCCGTACCGCGACGATCCGCAGGGCAACGCAGCGCGCGTCGCCGACCTCTGCCGGGCGCTCACCGACGCGGGCCTCGTGCCGATCGCGCCGCAGCTCTACCTGCCGGCCTTCGTCGACGAGGCCACGCAGCGCGAGGAGGCGCTGGCCC
Organism: Myxococcales bacterium; assembly: GCA_020430775.1. Taxonomy (GTDB): domain Bacteria; phylum Myxococcota_A; class Polyangia; order Polyangiales; family Houyiibacteriaceae; genus JAGQJE01. The sequence goes on along the minus strand of JAGQJE010000264.1, from coordinate 782 downwards.
TCTGCCTCGAGCTGCTCGACGTCTGCGACGAGGTGCGCGTGTACGGCGAGCGCATCAGCGAGGGGATGCGCGTCGAGCTGCGGCACGCCGAGGCGCGCGGGATCCCGATCCGCTTCGCCGCCGGCGGAGACGAGCCATGAGCGGCGCGCGCTCCCGCAGGAAGGGAGCGAGCTACGAGCGCGAGCTGGTCCACCGCTTCCGCGAGGCCATGCCCGGCGCCGACGTGAAGCGCGGCTTCCAGACCCGCTCGGGGCAGGAGGCCGCCGACGTCGAGTGCCCCGTGTTCTGGGTCGAGAGCAAGCGCGGCAAGAAGCCGAACATGCGCGGCGCGCTCGCGCAGGCCATCAAGGCCGCGCCGGACGGCCGCGTGCCGATCGCGGTCGTGCGCGACGACCGGGCCGAGGCGACGGTGACCCTGCTGCTCGACGACTTCCTCGACCTCGTGCGCGAGTGGTGGGAGCTGCGGACGCGATGACGAAGCGGAAGCCCCAGCCCACCTCGCGGGCCAAGGGGCGCCCGCCGAAGGGTGCCGCCCCCGCGCTCCCGGCCGAGGAGGTCGACCGCCTGCTCGTGTTCGGCGAGGTGGTGACGTGCGACGACGGCAGCTCGCAGACCGTGACCTACCCGAGCTACCGCGACCTGGCCGAGCGCTTCGGCGTCTCGACGACGCTCATCGCGAAGTACTCGAAGGACCACAACTGCATCCGCCGGCGCGAGCAGGCCAAGGCGCGCATCCAGGCCCAGGCCGACCAGAAGCTCGTCGAGCTGCGGGCGACCGCGGT
>JAGQJE010000002.1 GCA_020430775.1 Myxococcales bacterium | reverse complement strand
GGCACCTGCCGCACGCCGCGGAGGTACTCGGCGACCTCCTTGTCGACGCGGTACCAGCCGCGCTCCTCGTGGAACTTGATGCCGCGGTACGTGAAGCGGCGCAGCACGCAGCCGCGGCGCGGGTCGTAGGGCTTGAGTCGAACCAGCAGGGTCTGCATCGGTCAGTCCTCCTTTGCAGCTCAGAGCTGGACGTTGATGGCCTTGGCGACCCCGGGCTCCTCGGCGAACTTCACGTCGAAGCGGAGCGTGGCCACGATCTTGAGCGTGCCCTCCGAGATGTCGCGCGCCGACTCGACGCGGATGTTCCGCCAGATGCCGACGTGGATGTTCTTCGGGTTGCAGAGCAGGATGACCGTCTGGTCGCTGCCGGCGCCGAGGTTCTCGGGGAAGAGCGGGATGGGCTGGAGCGGGACGCCGGAGTAGAGCACCGGGGTGTCGCCCTCGAGCAGCCGGTCGCCGACCGCCGTCGCCCGCTCGGCGAGCGTGTTCCGGTAGTCGAGGTCGGCGTCGACGCTCGTCATGAAGCGCATCGCCTTCTTGTCGCGCAGGTGCTCGGACGGGATCGTCTTGAGGATGTCGCGCAGGAGGTTCTTCGAGATGGCGGCGCCGCCAGCGTCGACGACGTTGCTCGTGGCCTGCTTGAGCGCGCCGTCCATCACCGCGAGGAAGGGATCGGCCGACAGCGTGTCGCCGTTGATCAGCACCTCCTCCATGTCGCGGCTGATGGCCTCCGCCATCATCTCCATGATCGTCTGACGCAGCTCGCCGCGCTCGATGCTGTCCTCCAGCACCTCGTCCGAGAGGCGGACCTCGGCCTTGAACAGCTTGGCGTCGAGCTCGACCTGCGAGAGGTCCGGGCGCGCCCGGTCGGCGAGCGGCAGCGCGGTCGCCTCGGCGCCGGGCCGGAGCACGCGGCTGCCGAACTTGATCTTCGAGAGCTGCTGCTTCGGCGACTGCATCGGCACGACGGTCGCCAGCCGCATCAGCGGCGAGTCCTTGATGAGCAGGCGCATGAACTTCTGCGCCTGCGCCGGCTTGAGGATGCCTCCGCCGGCGGTGAGATCCGCGAGGGCCAGGTCGGCCTTCTGCAGGATGGTGCGGTTGTCGGTGTAGCTCATGGGCGGGGGCTCCTTACAGGTCGTGGAAGGAGACCGCCTTGTCGACGCTCTCCCGGTCCATCGGGTGGTTGAGGTCCATCGGCCACCCGACCTCCTCGGGCTCGGCCTTGCGCACGCGCTCGGTGCTCGGCGCGCTGTTGGGCAGGCCGAACTGCTTCTCGACCCGGGCCAGGCGCTGCTGCTGCTCCTTCACGGTCTCGGCGAGGGCGCGGAACGACTCGGTCATCGCGGCGAGGCTCGCCGTGAGCTCCTGCGGCAGCGCGGGCGCCTTCGGGGCCTCCGGCGGCGGGGGCTCCGGTGCGGGCGTGGGCTTCGCGGCCGTCAGGCTGGCGAGCTGCGCGAGGGCCTCCCGCGCCGCGGCGAGGTGCGCCTCGAACGAGGGCTCGCTGTTGTCCTCTTCGTCCTCGTCGCCGCCGGCCTCGTCGCTCGCCTCGGCACGCGCGACGCCGGCCCTCGCGAGCAGCGCCTCGGCGGTCGCCTTGAGCTCGGCCGCGAGCGGCGCGAGCCGGGCGTTGGTCTGGTCGGCGCCGAGCGACCCGAGCAGCTCCACCGTGCTCGTCAGCCCCTCGAGGGCCGCGACGGCGTGGGTGAGCAGCGGGTCGGCGCCTGCGGTGGGCGCCCCCTCGGGAGCGTCCGCGTGCTCGTTCAGGTCGCCGGCCTCCTCGGCGGCGTCGTTGTCGGTCTGGGTGTCGGCCATGGGCGTGTCCCTCTTCACGATGAGAAAGCGGTGCTCGTTGGC
>JAGQJE010000263.1 GCA_020430775.1 Myxococcales bacterium | reverse complement strand
TCTCGAGCGCGCCCCAGCGCCGCGCGAGCGCCTCGGCCGCGCCCGGCGGCACGCGCAGGGACCAGCGCTCCCGCCCCGGCGGCGTGCGCCCCCGGATCAGCGCGGGGTTGTACGACGCGAGCGTGCCCTCCTCGAGCCCGGCGGCCTCGTCGAGGACCTCGAGCCGCAGGCCGCCCGGGACGGAGAACCACTCCACGTCGCGCGGCGCCGCCTGCTCGACGCCGGCGAAGCCGAAGCGGTCGAGGTTGCGCAGCACGATCATGCAGGCGGCGATCTTGCTGACGTACATCGGCGTCTCATATGGCAAGCCCGCCTCGATCGACGCGAGGGTCTCATAGTCGTTCGTGTTGTACCGGCGCATCGCCCGCAGCAGCGAGACGTAGCCCATGTGATACGCGGACAGCGCGAGCTCCCAAGAGCCAAAGCGGGTGTGCAGGTCTCGGAGCAGGCGCGCGGCGGCCTCCGAAGACCGCCGCGGATCGAGCCGGGGGTCGACCCAGAACGACGGCCCCGCACCGTATGCCGCCGCCGTCGGAGCCATGAGCTGCCAGAGCCCCGCGGCGCCGCGATCGGAGCGCGCGGTCGGCTCGTACGCGCTCTCGACCATCGGCACGCAGCGCAGGTCCCGCGGCAACCCCTGTGCGGCGAGCGCGGCCTCGATCGGCCGCGCGTATCGGGTCGACCTCGCGATCCACTCGGCCATCGCGCGGTGGCCGCGCGGGTCGTCGCGGAAGTACTCGAGGTAGCGGACCGTCCGCGCGTCCCAACGGATCGGTATGTCCGGCAGCCACAGCCCGTCCGCCCAGGTGGGCGCGCCGCGTTCGAAGCGGGATTGCCTCAGGCGATCGCGCGCAGCCCAGGTCTCCTCGAGGCTGCGGAGCCTTGCGAGCGCCGTGGACTCGGCACCGAGCCCCGTGGCGGAAGGGCCGCCCGCCTGCGCGACCGCCGCCCGTCCCGTCGCCGCCCCGAGCGCCACGGCGGCCGTGGCGGCGACCACGCCGAACCGCGCTGCTCGATCCCAAGCGCTCCGACCGGACATCCTTCGCGGAGCGTATCAGCACCGTCGCGGCAGCGCGGCGTATGTCGCGAGCCCGCGAGCGCGCTCAGGACGCCGCGCCCGCCCCTGCGCCCTGTCCCGGCGGCGCGGGCACGACGTCGCTCGACCGCGACCCGTCTTGCTCAGACGGCGCGTCCGCCCCGGCGTCGCCCTCGCTCGCCTCGATGCGCGCCCGCTGCGCCTCGAGGTGCGTGCGGGCCGCCTCGAACGCCTCCCGCACGCCCGCGATCGTCGCGGCGTCGGCTTCGATGCGGTCGTGCGCCCGCGCGTGCGCCCGCTGGAGCCGGTCGTGCTCCTCGGTCAGCAGGTCGCGCTCGAGCTGGAGGTCGTCACGCTCGGCGTGGAGCGCTTCGAGCTTAGCGTTCAGCGCGTCGCGCTCACCCTCGGCGGCTTCGAGGACCTCCCTCGTCTCGGCGAGCGCGTCCCGATGCTCGGCGAGCTGCTGCTCGCTCGTCGCGAGCTTGTCGCCGAGGATCGCGACCTGTTTCGTGTGCGCTTCCTCCGCCGCGGCCAGGGCGCTCTCGCGCTGCGCGTGCAGGTCGGCCTCCCGGGCCGCGAGCGTCGCCGCGTGCGCTTCGCTCGCCGCCCTGAGGGCGTCGTCGCGATCCGACTCGAGCTCGGCGCGGAGGCTCGCGAGCGCCTCGTCCCGCTCCTCCTCGGCTTGCTGTCGCGCCGCCTCGAGCTGCGCTTCGAGCGCCTTGTCGTGCGCGGCGTCCCGCGCCGCGAGCGACGCCGCGAGGTTCGACTCCGCGCGCTGCACCGTCTGCTCGAGCGCGGCCGCGTGCTCCTCACGGGCCCGCTCGAGCGCGGCCTCGTGCTCGGCCCGAGTCTGTTCGAGCGCCGCCTCGTGCTCGATGCGGAGCTGCGTGGCGGCGGCGCCGTGCTCCTCGCGAAGGCGCGCGAGCTCCTGGGCGTGCGACGCCTCGAGCTGCTCGGTCTCGGCCGCGTGGTCGCTGCGCTGGCGCTCGACCTCGTCGGTGTGCGCCTCGCGTGCGGCGGCCAGATCGTCCGTGAGCTTGCGCACCTTGTCGAGGCCGCGCGCGAGCCGCGCCTTGAGATCCTCCTCGCGCTTGGCGGCCGCGTCCTTGTCGGCCGCCAGCCCGGCGAGGCTCTCCTCGTGCCCGGCGATCTTCCGCTCGAGCGCGAGCACCTTGTCCTCGACGTCGGCCCGCTCACGCGCGTGGGCGAGGTTCTCGTCGCGGAGCTCCAGCATCTGCTTGTCGCGGGCGCTGAGCTGGTCGCGCAGATCGAGCAGCTCCTTGTCCTTCTTGTTGAGCTGCTCGCGCAGATCGAGGAAGTCGCGGCTCGACACGGCCGACTCGCGCGTCGCCTTCGCCGTCGCGAGGTCGCGCTCGAGCGCGTCCACCCGCTCGGACCGAACGCTCAGCCGTGAGAGCTCCTCCTCGAGCTCTTCGATCCGCGCCTGCGCCGCACGCAGCCCGGGGACGTTGGAGGGCCGGTCGGACGTCACCGAGCCGCTGCGTCGCTCGCGCGCAGGTGCGCTCGGCGCGTTCGTCGGCGCGCTCGACGCCCGCGCGGACTCCCGGGCGCCCGGCGGCTCCGAGATGAGGTCGGTCTCGAGATCGAGCTCCTCGACGTCGAGGTCGTCCAGCCCGAGCTCGTCCGGCAAGACCGAGGGCGCGCGCGAGGGCGGTCGCGTCGACAGCGCCTTGGCGTCCGCCGACATGAGCGAGTCGAACGCCGTGTCGGCGAACGCGTCGATCTCTTCGTCGACGCCCCGCGCGCGCTCAGAGCCGTTGCGCGCGGCCCGGCTCGGCGGGCCCGAGCTGCCGTCGCTGCCGAGGCTCACGAGCCCCGCGGCGCGTGCGAGCACCTCGTTTGCCGACACCGGCTTTCGCACATAGTCGTCGGCGCGCCACTTGAGCTGGCGGTGCTCCTCGAACGCGCTCTGCTGCTCCGCGGAGAGCAGGATGAGCGGGACGTCGCGCAGCGCTTTGTCCCGCTTGAGCTTCTTGCAGACGAGGTACCCGCTCATGCCGGGCAGCTCGACCGCCACGAGGATGAGGTCCGGGCGCTCCGCCTCGGCCCTCGCGAGCCCGGTCGCGCCGTCCGAGACCACCTCGGCCTCCGCGCCGTAGCGAGCGAATCCAGCGCTGAGCGCCCCCGCGAAGTCCGCGTCGCTTTCGAAGATCAAGACCCTCTGCGCCATGCCAGCCTCACAACCTCTACGAACGGATTTTTATGACGGTCAGGGATCACTCTAGTGAGGAAGCTCGCCGCGGATCAAGCGTACCAGCGCACCTCCGCAAACCCAAAGGCGAAACGGGCTGCCGCGCGGCGCTCCGGGCGCCGCTCCCGACGAACCGGCGCCTCGCGGCGCAACAGCGCGGGCTCGAGGTCGGGGTCACCGCGCTGCGCGCCGCGAAGCGCCCTGGTCGGGCGCGTGTACCCCCTCCCCTGGCGAAGCGCGGGCAGTGACCACGAGGACGCGGCTAGTCACCGATGCGCGCCGAAGCGGCGAGGCGCATCAGCGTCTCCTGATCGAAGTCGCCGGTGAAAGCGTAGTTCAGGCCGTCGTAGCGCCGCACGGGCACGAAGTACCCGTCGATGCGGTGGTAGTAGACCTCGTGCCCGTCGAAGCGCAGGCGGCGCGTCGCGGGCGGCCCTTGCGTGCCGGCGCAGACGACGACGGTGAGGCGCCGGCCGAGGACGTCGTAATACAGCACCGCGGCGCGGCCGCCCCGGACGCTCGCGAGGCGCGCGCCGACGAGGCGGGCGTGGACGCGGTCGAAGCGCGCGGGATGCACGGGAAACGAGAGCTTGTTCTGGAAGTACGGCGCGACGCGGTCGGGGGACGCGACGTCCGCCGGCAGGTCGCTCTGGTGGACGCGTACGACGTCCTCGAACAACGGTACCGTCGACGAGAGCGACGCCTGGTTCGACGAGCCCGGCACGCCGACCGACCCGAGGACGACCATCACCACCGCGGCCGCCGCCGCCAGCGGGATCGCGCGCCGCGGGCCGAGGTGCACGAACCGCAGCATCGGCGCCGCCCCGGGGGCTTCACTCGCCGGCGCCGCATCGAGCGCCGCGAGGACCCTGGCCTCGAGCCCTGCCGGCGCGCGTACGCCGCCGACCGCTTGGCGGAAGTGATCGCGGTAGGCGCGCTCGAACTCGAGCTGCTCCTGGCAGCGGGCGCAGCCTTGGATGTGGCGCTCGAGCTCGATCTGGGTGGTCGGATCCAGCTCCCCGTCGAGGAAGGTCCCGAGGTGCCGACGAATGAAGCCGCACGTCATCCCGCCGCCTCCTTTCGCCGCCGGTACGCCTCGAGCGAGACCGGCGGTGCGTCGCCGTCGTTTGCGGCCACGTCGGGCTCGCCGTCCACGATGCCGAACTGGATCGCCTGCTCGACGAGGTGCTCCTGCATCGAGCGCCGCGCGCGGTGCAACCGCGACATCACCGTGCCGATGGGGCACCCGACGACGTCGGCGACCTCTCGGTACGACAGCTCCTCGATGTCCGCGAGCACGATCATCGTGCGGTGCTCCTCCGGCAGCGCGTCGAGCGCGCGCTGAATCTCGGCCGCCAGCAAGCGCCGGTCCGCCTCCGCGGTCGCGTGCGTCAGCCCGCGCATCGCCGCGCGGCTCATCACGCCCTCACCGACCGGGTCCGCGAGCGCGCCGTCGAACACCTTTCGCTCCCGGACGACGCGGCGGTACCGGTTGATGAACGTGTTGGTCTCGATCTTGAGCAGCCAGGCTTTCATGTTGCTGCCGGGCTGGAACTGATCGAAGAAGCGAAACGCCTTGAGAAGCGAATCTTGGACGAGGTCTTCGGCCTCGGCTGGCGAGCGCGTGAGCCGCAACGCCGTGCCGTAGAGGGCGTCGAGGTGGGGCAGCGCCTCCTGCTCGAAAGCTCGTCGTTTCGCGTCCTTCGTGGCTTTTCGCATACGCATCACTCGCAATAACACCGTCGTCCGGGCGATTATTCGCCCTGCCCGGCGTCGGGCACCAGCGTACGCCTTGTGGCGCCGCCGCGCCCCCCGCCTCACCTTATCGGGGTGGACAGCCCTGCGGAGGCGCTCGCGGGCGCGTGGATGAAGCGAATCGGGGGCGTCCTCGATCCGCACATCCGCACGCACTACCTGCGGTACGAGGTCCGAAAACTGCCGCCGGAGCTGCTCGCCGAGATGGTCGAGGCGGCGCACGCGCGAGCGAACGCGGGACACGGCGGGTACACGACGCTGCTCCTCGGCCTGTCCGTAGCGCTCGGCGATCACTCGACGCACGAGCTGCGGATGGCGGCGGCGCAGATCGCGCGCGACTCGAACCTCGCCGAGGCCGCCGAGTTCCTCACCGGCGGGCCGAGCCGCCGCACGATGAACCCGCGGGACGCGCGCCTACCGAACCCCGTCGGCGGGCGCCGCTTGACGCTCGGCGAGCGAAAGACGCTCGCCCGCAAGCCGGACCGGCGACTCATCGCGCGCGCGATCCGCGATCCGGATCCCGCCGTTGTCGAGATCCTCCTGCGGAACCCGGCGCTTACCGAGGACGACATCGTGCGGCTGTGCGCGCGGCGCCCCATCGTCGCGGACGTGCTGCGCCGCGTGTTCCAGCACAGCCGCTGGAACGTTCGTTACCGCGTGCAGCGGACGCTCGTGCGCAACCCCTACACGCCCCTCGAGATCGCGATCCAGCTCGCCGCGCAACTCACCGCGCAGGACGCACGCGCGGTGGCCGACTCACCCGAACTCGACGCGCGGGTGCGTGACGCGTGCCGCCGGCGCCTCACCCCGGCCGGCGCCTGAGCTCGAGGCGGGTCCGAGGGCCTACTTGCGGTCGACGACCTTGGCGTCGGTGACCTCTTGCTTCGTCTCCTGCGAGACGCGCGGCGTGTCGGCGCCGTCCGAAACGTGCTTCTTGGTGGGCGTCACGTCGATGTCGTCGTCGCCGGACAGCCCGCGCTTCAGGTTGCGGATCGCCTTGCCCATGCCCTCGCCTACCTGCGGCAGCCGGTTCGCCCCGAAGACGAGCAGGACGATGAGCAAGATGATGATGAGCTCGCCAAAACCTAGATTGGGCACGAGGTGCGCCTCCTGTGACGGATCGAAGAGCCCCGCGGGGGTGCTCGTTACGCTACGCCCGCGTGTATGAGGCCGCAACCGCCTGCCCGGCAAGCCGGCGCGGCGTCGTGGCCCCTGGTATGCTCGCGCCGATGACGGTGGGCCCACCCGAGCGCTCGTCGCAGCAGGGCGGAGCGTTGCGCCCGCTCGTGGAGCTGAGCGAGGCCGCGTGCCGCGCGCTCCGCGGGGTCGTCTTCGACATCGACGACACCATGACCCGCGGGGGCCGGCTCGAGCCGGACGCCTACGACGCGCTCTGCCGACTCACGCGCGCCGGGCTCGAGGCGGTCGCGGTGACCGGTCGCCCGCTCGCGTGGGCCGACGTGCTCTCGCGGCTGTGGCCGGTCGCGGTGGCGGTGGGCGAGAACGGCGCGGGCTGGACGTGGCGGGACCAACGCGGCGCGATGCGGTGCGCCCACTACGACGACGACGCGGCCCGCGCGCGCTACCAGCCGCTCTTCGAGCGAGTCCGGGCGGCCGTCCGCGACGCGCTGCCCCACGTGCGGGAGACGGAGGACATGAGCGGCCGGCGCTGCGACCTCGCGTTCGACGTCGGGGAGCGGGTGAGCCTGCCGGCGCGCGAGATCGCCAAGCTCCGCGCGCTCATCGAAGCGGCCGGGGCGCGCTGCGTCGTCTCGAGCGTGCACGCGCACGCGGTGCCGGGCGACTGGGACAAGGCGAGAGGCAGCGTGCGCGCGGTGCGCGACGCGCTGGACGTCGACATCGAGCGCGAGCCGGCCCGCTGGCTCTTCGTCGGCGACAGCGGCAACGACGCGGAGGCGTTTGCGTTCTTTCCGCTGTCCGTCGGGGTCGCGAACGTGCGCGACCACCTGGCGAACCTGCCTCGGCCGCCGGCGTTCATCACCGACGGCGCGCGCGGGCAGGGGTTCGCGGAGCTCGCGCGGCACGTGCTGGCGGCACGCGCCGAGGCGCCCCATGGCTGAGCCGCCGCCGACCGGGCGAGCCCGCGCCAGCGCGGAGGAGCGACGCGGAGCGGCCGCCCACTACGAAGACCCCGTCTACTACGAGCAGACCTACCGCCGGCGCCGCGAGGACGTAGCCTTCTACGCGGCGCTCGCCGCGAAGGCGCGCGGGCCGGTGCTCGAGCTCGGCTGCGGAACGGGCCGGGTCACGCGCGCGATGGCCCGCGCCGGTGCCGAGGTGGTCGCCGTCGACCGCATGGCCTCGATGCTGCGCTACGCGCGCGACCGCGCCGAACGTGAGCCGGCCGCGGCGCGTGAACGCGTGCGCTTCGTGCGCGGCGACCTGCGCTCGGTCCGCCTCGGGCGCCGCTTCGCGCTCGTCGTCGCGCCGTTCAACGTGCTGATGCACCTGTACACGCGCCGCGACATCGAGCGCTGCCTCGCGACCGTGCGCGCGCACCTGACGCCGCGCGGGCGCCTGGTGTTCGACGTGCTGCTGCCCGACCCCGCGACGCTCGGCCGCGATCCGTCGCGCGTCTACAAGGGCGGCCGCGTGCGGGTGGACGGCGTCCCCCACCTGTACGGGGAGCGCTTCTCGTACGACGCGGCGCGCCAGGTCGAGCACGTGGACCTCATCTTCGAGCGCGCAGACGGCGATCGGCCGGCCCCGCCCCGCGTGACGCCGCTCGCCATGAGGCAGCTCTTCCCGGCCGAGCTCGAGGCGCTGTTGCACTACAACGGGCTGCGCATCGTCCGCCACGAGGGCGGCTTCGAGGGTGAGCCGCTCGACCGGTGGAGCGACTCACAGGTCGTCTTCGCGCGGCTGCGCGCCGATCACTCCCGCAGCAGCACGTCGCAGTAGTACTTCACGCGGCGGACGAGGCGGCCGTGGGGGCGCCGGTCGATGTCTTTTTTGAGGGCGAGCATCACGCGGCGCTGCACCGTGTAGCGGTTCCACACCGGCTTCGGCGCCGGGGCGCCGGACGAGCCCGGCGCGTCCTCGAGCGGCGCCCACAGACGCGCCCGCGGCCAGCCCCACACCGCGAGGTCCGCGTCGTCGAGGCGCGCGACCATCTGCTCGGCGAGCGCCCGCTTGCCGGGGTCTCCGGCGAGCTCGCCCACCCACTTGTCGAGCGAGTCCGTCACGGGGCGGCGCTCCCTGCCGACGGTGATCGGGTCCCCGAGCCCCGCCTTCACGGGCTCGCCGTCGCCGTACTCGACCGCGCGCGGCTCGTGAGGCAGGCCGCAGAACGCGAACAGCCGCGACAGCTCGGCGTCCGGGCGCTGGACGAGCGCCTCGTACGCGACGGTCGCGACGTGGGCCGCGCGGACGGGCTCGCCGCGCACGAAGCGGGCCATCGCCGGGACGTAGCGCTCGAGGATCGGGTTGAACGCGTGCGCCGCGCGCCAGTCCCCGGCGAAGAAGCTGTTGGCGTACGAGCTGAAGACCGCGAGGGGATGGCGCATCAGCACGACGTAGCGGGCGTCCGGGTAGAGCCGCGCGAGAAAGGGCAGCACGAGCGCGTAGGCGGGGGTCTTGTCGAGGAAGCGCTCGCGGCCGCTCGCCGAGAGCATCCGCCCGTAGAGCGTGTCGGTGTACGCGCGGAGGGCGTCGAGGTAGTCGTCCTCGCCGCGCGGGAGGCCGTCGACGAAGCTGCGGAGCGCCTCGGCCGCGTTGATGTGGTCGAAGGGCGCCTTGTCGACGTTGGCGTAGTACCCGAGGTGGGCGAGCGGCGTGATGAGGTGCGGCTCCGGGTGCGTGAACACGGCCGAGTGCGACCCGAGCATCCGCTGGAGCAGCGTGGACCCAGCGCGGGGCGGCGACACGACGAAGACGAGCCGCGCGCCGATGGACTCGGGGGCGCTCGACGACGCGACGGGTCCGGCGCGCTCCGCGGGCTCGTCGTCGGGCGCGCCGGGGACGCCGCGAGGGCTCGGCGGCATCAGTATCGCGGGACGCTCGGGTCGACCTCGGTCGACCAGGCGTCGATGCCGCCCGCGAGGTTGTACACGGTGCGGAAGCCCATCCGCAGGCAGTGCTCCGCGGCGGCCGCGCTCCGCACGCCGTGGTGGCAGTACAGGACGATCGGTGTGTCGCGGTCGAGGTGCTCGAGCAGCGCCTTGCCCTCGTCATCGAGCGGGTGCGCGCCGGCGATGGTCGCCCGCGCGCGCTCGTCGGGACCGCGGACGTCGAAGACCTCTACCGGGGCGGCCGCGTCGAGCCGCTGCTTCAGCTCGGCCGGGGTCATCGGCTGGACCTTCGGCGGCTCGTTCGGGTTGTCGATCCGGAACCCGCCGTCGCCGCCGCCGCGCTCGAGGTAGTCGAGGGTGAGCCCGTCGGCACGGCGCGCGCTCGACCGATCGAGCAGGAGCGTGATGCCGTCCGCCTCGAGCGCGACGTCGTCCGGCCGCGGGTCGTCGAAGTCCATCGCGTACTCGAACGCCGGCGAGATCTGCAGGCGCACGGCGACCGGGCCCTCCCCGCCGTCGAGCTTACGGATGGCCGCCGCGGCCGCGTCCGTGAGCAAGACCTCCGGGCGCGGCGCGTCGCGGCGGGGGCTGCCGAGGACGCTCTCGAGCTCGCCGCTGCTGCCCATCTCGCGCACGATGTCGCACCCGCCGACGAACTCGCCGTTCACGTAGAGCTGCGGGATGGTGGGCCAGCTCGCGTACTCCTTGACCCCCTGACGGATCGCCTCGTCGGCGAGGACGTCGACCGTCTCGTACGTGTCGAGGTACTCGTCGAGGACGCCGACGACCGACGCCGAGAAGCCACACATCGGTCGAGCGCGCGTGCCCTTCATGAAGAGCACCACCGGGTGCGCGTGGACGATCGCTTCGATGCGCTGCTGAACGTTCATGGCGCTAGCACAGCACTCCCGCGGCCTCGCGCAAGCGCCCGGCGGGACAAGCTCGGGCGCCGCGACGCGCTCAGTGGTATGACGGCGCTCGTATGGCGGGAGGGATGCGGCGCGTGTACCCGATCACGGCGTACGGGGCGTGCTGCGGCCTCGGGAGGAGCGCGGCCGAGGCGATCTCCGCGCTCGAGCGCGGCGCGCGCGGGCTGCGCCGGCCGCCCTTCGAGGTCCCCTTCGACACGGTCTCCGGCTGCGTGCCGGGGCCGCTCGATCCGCCGGCCCCGGCGCTGCTCCGACACGACTCCCGTCTGACGCGGCTCGTCGCCCTCGGCTACGCGGACATCGCGGATCCGGTCGCGCAGGCGGTGTCGCGGTGGGGCGCCGCGCGGGTCGCGATCGTCGTCGGGACGAGCACGGGCGGCATTGAGCGGACCGAGGACGCGCACGACGCGTGGGCGCGCGACGGGGCCTTGCCGGACGGCTACGACTACCACCGGCAGCACCCGTTTCACATCCTCGCCGAGACCGTCCGGACGCTCAGCGGCGCGACCGGCCCGCGCTACGTCGTCAGCACCGCGTGCTCGTCGAGCGCGAAGGTCCTCGCCTCGGCGAGGCGACTGCTCGACGCCGGGCTCGCCGACGCGGTCCTCGTAGGCGGCGCCGATGGACTCTGCCAGACCACGCTGCGCGGCTTCTTCAGCCTGGGCGTCCTCGCCGGCGAGCCGTGCCGCCCCTTCGCCGCGGACCGCCCCGGGATGAACCTCGGCGAGGGCGCCGCGTTCCTCCTGCTCGAGCGCGAGCCCTCGGCCACCGCGCCCGCGCGCGCGCACCTGCTCGGCGTCGGCGAGACGAGCGACGCCTACCACCCCTCGTCGCCCCACCCCGAGGGCCGCGGCGCGCAGGCGGCGATGCGCGCGGCCCTCGCCCAGGCGGGGCTCGATCCCGCGGACATCGGGCTCATCAACGCCCACGGCACAGGCACGCGGCACAACGACGTCGCCGAGTCGCGCGCGATCGACGCGGTCTTCGGCGGCTCGGTACCCGTGGTCAGCACCAAGTCGTACACCGGCCACACCCTCGGCGCGTGCGGCGCGCTCGAGGCCATCTTCGCCATCGCAGCCCTCGAGCGCGGGTGGTCGCCGGGCAACCTCGACGCCGCGCCCGTCGATCCGGACGTGCACGTCGCCGTCCCCGAGGGACGCGTCGAGGGCCCGTTCCGGTTCGCCCTGAGCAACGCGTTCGCGTTCGGCGGCAACAACACGAGCGTCGTGCTCGGCTCGGCATCATGAGGCCCGTGTACATCGCCGGAACGGGGCTGTGGCCCGACGCCGGACCCTCGGCCGCCGCCGAAGCCGTCGCTGGAGCGGCGGAGCCCCGCCCGCCCTGCGAGCTGGTGCCGTCGCGCGCGAAACGAGGCACGAGCCTGCTCACGCAGATGATGGTCGAGGTGGCGACGCGGACCGCGCGCGCCGCCGGCTTCGACCTCGGGACGGCGGCGACGGTCTTCGGGTCGTCGCACGGCGAGATGGAGATCGCCGTCGACCAGATGGTGATGATGAAGGACGGCAAGGGGCTGTTGTCCCCGGCGCGCTTCAAGAACAGCGTGCACAACACGGGCGCGGGCCTCTTCACGATCGGCGCAGGCAACCAAGGCTTCACGACCGCGATCGCCGCGGGGCAGGACACCGCGGCGATGGCGCTGCTCGAGGGGTGGCTCTTGCTCGACCGCGGCGAGGCCGACGAGGTCATCGTGACGGTCGCCGACGAGGCGCTCCCGGAGCCGCTGCGCGCGTTCGCCCCGCACGCGCCGCTCGCGGTCGGCGTCGCGCTCTGCACGGCGCCGCCCTCCCCCGACGCCCCGCGGATCGCGCGCCTTCGCTGCGACCCGGCGGCCGGGGTCGTGCGCGACGCGCGCTTCGCCGGCAACCCGGCCGCGGGGCTCCTCGCGCTGGTCGACGCCGTCGAGGCGTGTGGCTCGGCGGCGCCGGGCGCGCTACGGCAGGAGCCTCGCACGGTCCCGCTCTCGCTCGACGGCGGCGAGCCGTGGTGCGTCGACCTCTACATCGACGGCGCCGGCGCCGCGCAGGCGGACCCGCCCGCTGTCCCCGCCGAGCCATGACCGACCCCACGATGCGCAAACCCTACGCCCTCATCACCGGCGCGAGCCGCGGCATCGGCGCCGCCATCGCGCGTCGCCTCGCCCTCGCCGGTCACCCCGTGCTCCTCAACTATGCGCGCAGCACGGAGGCCGCCGAGGCGGTCGCCGCCGACATCCGCGCGCACGGCGGCGAGGCGACGCTCCTGCCCTTCGACGTGCGCGACGGCGCGGCCGCCATCGCCGCGCTCGAGCCCTACCTCGACGCGCCCGACCGCGCGATCGGCGTCGTCGTGAACAACGCCGGGGTCGCCCGAGACAACGTCTTCCCGAGCCTGCAGCCGGAGGACTGGGACGTGGTGATCCGCACGACCCTCGACGGCTTCTACAACGTCACCCGCCCGCTCGTGATGCCCATGGTCCGGCGCCGCTGGGGGCGCATCATCAGCATCTCGAGCCTGTCGGGCGTCAGCGGCAACCGCGGGCAGGCGAACTACGCCGCGGCCAAGGCGGGGCTCATCGGCGCGACGCGCTCGGTCGCGAAGGAGGTCGCGAAGCGCGGCGTCACGGCGAACGTGGTCGCGCCCGGCCTCATCGACACGGACATGGTCGCCGGCCTGCCGCTCGCCGACCTGAAAAAGCAGATCCCGATGCGCAGGCTCGGCACGCCCGACGAGGTCGCCGGCCTCGTGGCGTTCCTCGCGAGCGGCGACGCCGCCTACATCACCGGCCAGGTGATCGGCATCGACGGCGGGCTCGGGTAGGCCCATGTCCGCGCGGGTCGCGATCACGGGTGTGGGGCTCGTGACCCCGGTCGGGCACGACCTCGACGCGGTGCTGGACGCCGCGCGAACGGGCCGGCACGGCGTGGTGCGGCGGCCGCCGTGGGAGGGGCTGCTTGGCATCCGCTCCGCGCTCGTCGCCGCGGTGAGCGACCTCGACCTCGACCGGTGGCCTCGCAAGCAGGTCCGGACGATGGGCCGCGTCGCGCGCCTCGCGACCGAGGCGACCGAGCGCGCGGTGCGTGCGGCGGGTCTCGACTCCGACATGCTCGCGAGCGGGGCGGTCGGTCTCGCGTATGGGTCGACGCACGGCGCGTCGGACGCCTGGGAGCGCTTCGCGCGCGGCTTCATCGAGGAGGGACACTTCTTCGGCGGCGGGGGCGGCGCGTACCTGCAGTTCATGAGCCACACCTGCGCGGCGAACCTCGCGCTCTTCTTCGGCGTGCGCGGGCGCGTCGTCCCGGCGTGCGCCGCCTGCGCGAGCGGAAGCCTCGCCATCGGCCTCGCGGCCGAGGCCATCCGCGCCGGCGCCCAGGACGTCATGCTCGCCGGCGGCGCCGAGGAGCTGCACTACATCACGGCGGGCGTCTTCGACGCGATGGGCGCGACCTCGTCCGGATACAACGACCGCCCGCAGGACAGCCCGAGGCCTTTCGACAGCGCGCGCGATGGCCTCGTCCTCGGCGAAGGGGCCGGGACGCTCGTCCTCGAAGGGTGGGACCACGCGCGCGCACGCGGCGCCCCCATCCTTGCCGAGCTCGTCGGGTTCGGGACGAACTGCGACGGCGTCCACGTCACCGCGCCGTCCGCGCGGGGCATGCAGGACGCGATGTGCCGCGCGCTCGCCGACGCGCGCGTCTCGGCCGGCGACGTCGACTACGTGAGCGCGCACGCCACCGCGACCGTCGTCGGCGACGCCTGCGAGAGCGAGGCGACCTTCGCCGTGTTCGGCGACCGCGCCCCCGTCAGCTCCTTCAAGGGCCACATCGGCCACACGCTCGGCGCGTGCGGAGCGATCGAGGCGGCGCTCTGCGTCGGGCTGCTCGGCGCCGGCTTCGTCCCGCCGACGCGCAACCTCGCGCGCGTCGGCGACGACTGCGCGCCGCTCGACTACGTGGTGGGCGCGCCGCGCGACGCCCGCGTGGACGTCGCGCTGACGAACAACTTCGCGTTCGGCGGCATCAACACCTCGCTCGTGCTGAGGCGCGCGTGAGCGGCTGCGTCGATGTGCTCGTCGTCGGCGGCGGGCCGGCGGGGGCGACCGCGGCGGCCCTGCTCGCGATGGCGGGCGTGCGGGTGCGCGTGCTCGAGCGCGAGCGCTTCCCTCGCTTTCACATCGGCGAGTCGCTGCTCCCCGCGGAGCTCGCCATCTTCGAGCGCCTCGGCGTCACGCTCGAGCCGGCGTTCTCGTTGCGCAAGGGCGGCGCCGAGTTCTGGAACGAACGCACGGGTCAGCACGCGCGCTTCGACTTCTGTGACGGGCTGCCTGGGACCCCCACCTTCGCCTATCAGGTGCACCGCGCGGCCTTCGACGCCGCGCTGCTCGGGCGCGCCGAGGCCGCCGGCGCGGAGCTCGTCTGGGGGCAGACCGCCGAGGCCTTCGAGGTGCTCGACGACCGCGCCCGCGTGCACACCGACGCGGCGCCGCACGACGCGCGCTTCGTCATCGACGCGACCGGGCAGCGCGCGTGGCTCGGGCGCCGCGCGAAGTCGCTCGACCGCATCGACGGCTTCGGGCTCGCGGCCGCATATACGCACTTCGATAAGGTGCCCGACGACGCCCGCGCCGAGCTCGAGGCGACCGGCA
Source organism: Myxococcales bacterium (assembly GCA_020430775.1). Lineage (GTDB taxonomy): Bacteria > Myxococcota_A > Polyangia > Polyangiales > Houyiibacteriaceae > JAGQJE01. The sequence goes on along the minus strand of JAGQJE010000263.1, from coordinate 24,385 downwards.
ACATCCACATCTTCATGGTGGACGACGGCTGGGCTTGGCTCATCCCGCAGCCGGGCGGCCGCGTGAGCGTCGGGCGGGTCAGCGCGCGACGCGGCGTCCGTGCGAGCGACCTCGACGAGGCCATCGGTGCGTCGCCCCGCATCCGGCGCGCCACCGAGGCGGCGGAGCGCCTGCAGTCGCACCTGTGCGGTAACTACAGCTACCGCAACCGCAGCCCCTACGGCGTGCGCCACGCGTGCGTCGGCGACGCCGCGGGGTTCCTCGATCCCTGCTTCTCCTCCGGGGTGGCGTTCGCGATGCTCGGCGCCGAGTGGCTCGTCGACGCGCTCGTGCCCGCGCTCGCCGCGGGCGCCGAGGCCGACCCGGACCTCGCGGCGGGCGCGTCACGCGCGATGGACCGTGGCTACCGCACGATGGGCGCGCTGATCGAGCGCTTCTATCACGCGGGCCTCGTCGATCGGCTCTTCTTCTACGACACGCCTACGCCCGAGCTGCGGCAGGGGCTCATCAGCCTCCTCGCGGGCGACCTCTGGCGCGACGACAACCCCTTCGAGCGCTTGCTCGTGTCGTCGCGACGGCGCTCCGGCAAGGGCCACGACCCGCGGCGCCCGGAGCGCGCGTAACCCTCCGCCGCCGGCACAGGTGCGAGCGCCGGCCGAGAGCTGCTACCGTGCGGCGCTGGAGGTCCGCTTGTCGCTTCACGCTCGCTCCGCCGCCGTGACCGTCCTCGCGCTCGTGCTCGCCGGGTCCGCCAGCCTGCTCGCGCACGCGCCACGGGCCGAGGCCGGCCAGGGCCTCTCCGCGCGTGTCTACCTCGTCCAAAAGCGCATCCCGCGCGACCTGAGCGCCCGCGCGCTGCTCCAGTTCGTGCGCAAACACGGCACCTCGCGCCTGCGCGAGACCACGGGCGAGCCCGTCGCCGAGCGCTCCTGGCGCGCGAAGCTCGTCCTCGCGTTCAACCAGCCGGTCGCCTCGCGCGAGCTGAACGTGCTCTTCTACGACGTCACCGACAAGCGCCGCTTCGTCGGCCCGGCGCTCACCGTGTTCATCCACGACCCGAGCGACCGCACGCTCGTACAGACGCTCGACCTCACGCGCCCGCGCTTCGCCCCGAACCGCAAGATGGAGCTGGTCGTCACCGTCCGCCACCGCGAGGTCGCCAAGCACCGTTTCGAGCTCATCGGCGAGCGCGTGCGGCACTCCGGCAAGGTGGACTTCTCGGACGACGACGCTCGCTGAGCCTCGATGCACGTCCTCGACGCCATCGAGCAGCTCCGCGAGCACGCGCCGGGACCAGTCTACGTCCTCGTCGGCGAGGAGACCTTCCTCATCGAGCGGGCCGTCGGGCTCGCGCGGGCCGGCGCGGTGGGCGCCGGCGGGATGCGCGGCTTCAACGACGACGTGTTTCAAGGGCAGGGGCTGTCCGCCGGCGCGGTCATCCAGACGGCCGGCACGCTCCCGATGCTCGCCGAGCGCCGCTTCGTGCTCGTGCGGCACCTCGACGCGGCGCCGCTCGCCGAGCAGACCGCGCTCGCCGCCTACGTGGCCGACCCAAACCCGTCCACCTGCCTCGTGTGCACCGCGAGCAAGCTCGACGGGCGCGGCGCGCTCCCGAAGGCAGCCAAGAAGGCGCGCGCGCTCTTCGACGCCAAGCCGCTCCGCGCGCGCGAGGTGCACGCGTTCGCGCGGAGCGAGGCCAAGGCGCGCGGCAACCCCATGTCACCCGACGCCGCGGACGCCCTGGTCGAGGCGCTCGGCGAGGATCTGAGCGCGGTGGACGACGCGATCGAGCGCCTCTCGCTCTACGTCGGCGCCGGCCAGCGCATCGACGCGACCGCGGTAGCCGCGTGCGTGACGCACGTTCGCCCGGCGACCATCTGGGCGCTCGTCGACGCGATCGGGCTCATGGACGACGCGCGCGCGCTGCGGGCGGCGCGATCGCTCCTCGCCGACCGCGAGCCGCCGCTGCGTATCCTCGCGATGGTCGCCCGACAGCTCCGGATGGTCGCGCGGATGCGCGAGGCGCTCGCGAGCGGCCTGCCCGAGGGGGATGCCGCGAAGGCCGCGGGCGCGCCGCCGTTCAAGGCGCGTGAGCTGAAGGCCTCGGCCCGGCGCTTCACCCTGCCCGCGCTCGAGCAGGCGTTCGAGACGCTCGGCGCGACCGATCTCGCGCTCAAGGGAAGCAAGCGCCCCCCCGAGGTGGTGCTCGAGGAGGCCCTGATGCGTCTATGCCGACCCTGACGCCCTAGAGCGCCGCGGCTTGCTTCATGAGGCGCGAGATGTGCCGCGAGCCCGTCCGGCGGTGGTAGACGCCCTTCGACACGGCCATGTCGATGCGACGCGCGGCGACGGCCACCGCGGCCTCGGCTTGCGCCTTGTCACCCGCGGCGATGGCCGCGCGGGCCGCCTTGACGTAGGTCCGGACGGTCGAGCGGATGTGTCGGTTGCGAAGGGTCCGCTTCGCGGTCTGCCTGATGCGCTTTTCGGCGGAAACGTGATTGGCCACGGTCGGTTGCTCCGGCTGAGGCCCCGGAGGTAGCGTTGCGGCGCACCGCTGTCAAGGCGCCCTGCGCCCGGGCGGCGTCGCGTCTCCCCCGCTGGACGGGCCCGCGGCGCGCCCGCGTCGAGTTGCACGCCCCTCTGAATCCTCGCAATTGCGCGCCCGAGCCCTCCCGTCGCACCGTCCCACAAAACGGGCGCTGGACGGCATTGCAAGCATACTCCGCCCGTGGCTTCCTCTCCCCACCCGCACCTCGAGCGCCTCGCCGACTTCATCACGAAGCGGCGGGGGTGGATCCTCGCGGCGGTCATCGCGGCGACCGTCGGCCTCGGCTCCCAGATCCCGCACATCCAGGCCGACCCCGCGCCCGAGAAGCTCATCCAGTCGTTCGAGGGCGGCGGCCCGGACGTCGGCAAGCTCTACCGCGGGGCGTTCCACCAGAACGACGAGGAGGTCATGTTCGTCCTGGTCCAGGCGCCCGACGTCCTGAGCCGGCCCGTCCTCCAGTACATGCACGAGCTCGGAGAGCACTTCGAAGCGCAGCCCTACATCCGGGAGGCGCGCAGCATCACCGAGATGCCGATGCCCCGTCGCGTCGAGCCGAAGCCGTCGAGCGACAACCTCGAAGACCTCGACAGCCTCGACGAGCTCGACACGACGACCCCGAAGAAAGACGCCAAGCAGGAGGCGACGCTCGACGCGCTCCTCGACCTCGTCGAGAGCCAGCCGAAGCGCTTCCCGAACGGCATCCGCGACCTCGGCCCCGAGCTGTCAACGTCCGTCAAGACGGACCCCATCGTCCAAGGCCCCACGGTCACCGACGCGGACGCAAAGGCCATCGCCAAGGCGGTCGAGAGCTCGCCGCTGCTCGAGGGGCGGCTCGTCAGCAAGGACCGCAAGGTGGCGGCCATCGCGCTCTACCTCGCGCACGCCGGGTCGAACCAGACGATCGCGGCCGTGCACGACATGGAGGCCTACCTGCGCAGCCACCCGCCGACGGGCGACATCGAGGTACACCTCGGCGGCCTGCCCTACCTGCGCAGCCGGATGGTCGACAACATGCGGTCGGACCAGATCGTGCTGCTGCCGCTCGCGCTGCTCGTCTGCATGGCGCTGCTCTGGCTCTCGTTCCGCTGGCTTCCGGGCGTCGTCCTGCCCATCGCCGCGGTGCTGATGACCGTCGTGATCGTCATGGGCGGGATGGCGGTGACCGGCCAGTCGATCAACGCGCTGACGAACATCATCCCGGTCCTCCTCATCATCATCGGGATAAGCGACGGCATTCACCTCGTGGGCCGCTACCGCGAGGAGGTCGCCCGTGTGGGCCCGGAGCGGGCGGCCGAGGCCGACCAGCGGACCGTCCGCACCATGGCGGTCGCGTGCTTTTTGACCTCGGCGACGACCGCGATCGGTCTCGGCTCGCTCGCGGTGTCGAACAACGCGATGCTCCGCGACTTCGGGCTCGTCGCGGGGCTCGGCGTGATGGTCGCGTACATCGTCACGATCACCTTCGTGCCGGCGTCGCTCGGCTGGGTGCGACCCCCGCCACCACCCAACCACGACGGGCGCGGCGGACAGCGGATCGAGGGGCTGACGGTCATGCTGACCGAGCGCGTCCTCCGACACCCGTGGGCGGTCATGGCTGTCACCGCCGCGCTGCTGCTCGGCATGGGGTACGTGGGCTCGAAGGTGCGCATCGACCACGCGCTGCTCGACCAGTTCGACAAAGCCGACCCGGTGTACGTCACGACGCGCCTGATGGAGCGGGAGCTGAGCGGCGTGCGCCCGCTCGAGGTCGTGCTCACGGGCCCGCCCGGCACGTTCTCGCAACCGAAGACGATCGCCGCGCTCGACGCCGTGCGCGAGTGGGGCGACGCGCAGCCCGCGATCATCAGCTCGATGAGCTACGACGACCTCCTGCGGCAGACCTACGCGTTGATCACGAACGATTCGGCCGCGTGGCACGAGCCCTTCGACAACACGCAGCAGGTCGGCGCGCTCGTGAAGATCCTGCGGCTGCGCAAAGACGCGCCGCTCGGGCACTGGCTCACCGCGAACGAATCGCAGGCGCGGCTCCAGTTCAACGTGCGGGACGTCGGTGCCCAGGCCACGATGCACTTCATCGACGCGCTCGAGCACCACATCGACCGCAAGCTCGACCCACTCGGCATCCACGCGCAGATGACCGGCGAGGCGTACGAGGGGTCTCGGGGACAAGAGGCCGTCATCTACGACCTCATCAGCAGCCTGCTCAGCGCCATCGGGATGATCTTCGTGCTGCTGGCCGTGGTGTTTCGGAGCGTGCGGCTCGGCCTGCTCAGCATCCCGCCGAACCTCGTGCCGCTCGTCGGGACGGTCGCGTACATGAGCGCGCGCAACATCCCGCTCAACGCGGCGACCGCCATCATCTTCTCGATCAGCATCGGCCTCGCGGTCGACGGGACCATCCACGTGCTGTCGCGATTCCGCGAGGAGACCGAACGCGGGATGCGCCCGCGCGCGGCCCTCATCCGCGCGGCGCGCGGCACCGGCCGGGGCATCATCGTCTCGTGCGTCACGCTGATGGCGGGCTTCGGCGTGCTGCTGATGAGCGCGTTCGTGCCCGTGCGGCAGTTCGGCGAGCTGATCGCGGTGACCGTCGGCCTGTGCCTGCTCGCGACGATGATCGTGCAGCCCGCGCTGCTGAAGCTCGCTGGGCTGAGCCGCGCCAAGCGCCGCGAGCACCGCGACGAAGACCACCGCATCGCGAACGCGCTCGCCGCCCGCCGCGACGACCCGCCGCGCTGAGCTCGGCCGGGCGCGCCGCCCATCGGGGGGGGCGGGGGGCGCGTCACGCGTCGGTCAGAGGCGCTCGATGACCGCGTCCGCGAACGCCTTGGTGCCGAGCCGCCCGCCGAGGTCGCGGGTCTTGTCGTCCTCGCGCAGCGCGCGATCGTACGCCGCCTTGACGCGCTCGGCGGCGTCGTGACAGCGCGCGTCGCCCCGCGTCTCGCTCAGGTGGTTGAGCATCATCACGGCGCTCATCAGCAGCGCGAGCGGGTTCGCGATGTCCTTGCCGGCGATGTCGGGCGCTGAACCGTGCACGGCCTCGAAGATGGCGGACTCGTCGCCGATGTTGGCGCCGGGGACGACCCCGAGGCCCCCGACGAAGCCGGCGCACAGATCGCTGATCACGTCGCCGTAGAGGTTCTCGAGCAGGAGCACGTCGAACTTGGTCGGGTCCTGCACGAGGCGCATGCACCCCGCGTCCACGATGACCTCTTCGTAGGGCACGTCGCTGAACGACGCGTCGTGCACCTTGCGGGCGCAGCGCAGGATCATGCCGTCGCTGAGCTTCATGATGTTGGCCTTGTGCATCACGGTGATCTTGTGGCGACCGCGCCGGCGCACATAGTCGAACGCCCACCGCGACACGCGCGTGCACGCCTTCTCGGTCGCGACCTTCAGGCTCGTCACGACGCCCTCGGTGATCTCGTTCTCGATGCCGCTGTAGAGCCCCTCGGTGTTCTCGCGGAGCACGACGAGATCGACCCCCTCGTAGCGCGTCGGGACGCCCGGGAGGTTGCGGATCGGGCGCACCGCCACGTAGAGGTTGAGCCGTCGGCGGAGCTGGACGTTCACCGAGGTGAACCCCTCGCCGACCGGCGTCGTGCAGGGCCCCTTGAGCGCGATGCCGTGCTCGCGCACCGCGGAGAGCGTCTCCTCCGGGAGCAGCTCGCCGCACTCGTCGAGCGCCGTGATGCCCGCGTGCCGCTCCACCCACTCTAGCGGCGCGCCCGCAGCCGCGAGCACCGCGCGCGTCGCGCCTGCGACCTCCGGTCCGATGCCATCGCCCGAGATGAGAACGACTCGATGTTTGGTCACGGCGTGCACTCCTTTCGAGGCCTCGGGCGGCCCACCGAGTCTACTCTCGGAGGGACGCAAATTGCAGGATGTTGAAGCGGCGGACGGATCGGCCGCGCGGTGGCGCGGTCCCGGCTCGGCTGCTCTACCTCACCGGGGCTTGCGGACCGCGGGCGGGATGCCATGCCTCTCGGATGACCGAGTCCGACCGCGTCGTACGCGCGATGACCGAGGACGGCGCGTTTCGGGTGATCGCCGCGCGCGCGACCGACACCGTGCGGGAGGTCGTCGGGCGCCAGCGCGCCGGTGGCGACGCCGCGACCCGCCTCGGCGAGCTCGTGACCGGGGCGGTGCTCTACCGCGAGACGATGGCGCCGAGCCGCCGCGTGCAGGCCATCGTGCAGGGCGCGAACGGCTCGGGACATCTGGTCGCCGACTCGCACCCGGACGGCTGGGCGCGCGGGCTCTACCAGCCCCGCGACGCGGACGCTGGGGTGGCCCTCGGCGGAGACGGCGCGTTGCTCCAGATGATGCGCACCCTGCCGAACGGCACCCTGCACGTCGGCACGGTCCCCATCGCCGACGCCGGCAACCTCTCGAACGCGCTGATGACCTACATGGACCAGTCCGAGCAGGTGCGGTCGATGGTCTCCGTCGCGCTCACCTTCGACGACGACGGCGCGGTGCGCAGCGCGGGCGGCTACCTGCTGCAGCTCCTCCCGGAGGCGCCCGACGCCCCGGGCGCCCTCGCCGTGATGGCGGAGCGGGTCCGCGACTTCACCGACATCGCGCCGCTGCTCGACCGCACCGACGCCGCGCCGGGGCCGCTCGTCGAGGAGCTTCTCCACCGCATGCCCTTCGAGTGGCTCCACGAGAGCCCGCTCCGCTTCGGCTGCCACTGTAGCCGCGAGCGCGTGGTCGCCAGCCTGCGCACACTCGACCCGGCCGAGCTCGAGGCTGTGTTCGCCGAGCAGGACCCGGTCGAGATGCGCTGCGACTACTGCGCGACCCTCTACCACGTGCACCGCGCAGAGTTCGGATAGGCTCCCGAAGACCGCCCGCCGTCGCGGCGGGCAAAGAGTTCGCCGGCCCTTCCGTTCGCCGTATGCTCCGCGCGATGCCGACGGACGCGGCGAACCGCGAGGGGCAAGCGATCGCCCGGCGAGCGGGGACGGTGGCCGCGGGGACTCTCGCCTCGCGCGTGCTCGGAATGGTGCGCGACGCGGTGTTCGCGGCGGCCTTCGCGGTGGGCGCGACCGACGCCTTCTTCATGGCGTGGACGATCCCGAACGCGCTGCGCGTGCTGCTCGGCGAGGGCGCGATCTCCGGCGCCTTCGTCCCGGTCTTCACGGAGGCCTACGAGCGCGACGGCCCGGAGCGCGCCCGCGCCTTCTACGCCCGCCTCGTCGGGACGATGGGCATGGTCCTGCTCGCCGTCGCGACGGCGGGCGTGATCGCCGCGCCTGGGGTCGTCTGGCTCTACGCGGCAGGCTACTCGGAGCACCCGGAGCTGTTCGACAACACGGTCGTGCTCACGCGGGTGGTGTTCCCCTACATCTTTTTGATGGGCGTGAGCGCCCTCGCCACCGGCGCCCTCTACGCCCGCAAGCGCTTCGTCGCGCCCGCCTTCGCCCCGATGTGGCTGAACGTGGCGTTCATCGCGGCGGCCTTCGGGCTGGCGCCGTTCGCGCCGCGCTTCGGCGTCCACCCCATCATCGCCCTCGGCGTCGGCGCCCTCATCGGCGGGGTGCTCCAGATCCTCGTCCAGCTCCGGCCGCTCCACCGCGAGGGGCTCCTCGTGCGCCCTCGGCTGCCAGGCGGTGACCCCTACGTACACAAGTCGCTCCGGCTCCTCCTGCCCCTGCTCGCCGGGCTCGGCGTCTATCAGCTCAACATCGTCCTCGCGCGCCAGCTCACGTCGTTCCTGCCGAAGGGCAGCCTGAGCTACCTCTACTACGGCCAGCGCCTCGTCGAGCTCCCGCAGGGCATGTTCGCGGTCGCCATCGCGTCCGCCGCGCTCCCGAGCCTGAGCGAGTCGGTGGCGCGCGGCGACACGGCCCAGAGCAAGCACCTGTTCCGATACGCGCTGAGGCTGACGCTCTTCGTCGCGGTGCCGTCGACCGTCGCGCTCGCCCTGCTCGCGGAGCCGACCGTCGCGGTCATCTTCGGCCGCGGCGCCTATCGCGCGCACGAGATCGAGGAGACGGCGCGCTCGCTCGTCTGGCAGGCGGCGGGCATCTGGGCCGTCGCGTCGGTGCGGACGGTCGTGCCGATGTTCCACGCCTACAACGACACCCGCACGCCGGTCGTCGCGAGCGCCGTGAACCTCGTGACCTTCGGAGGCCTGGCGGCCATCTTCATGGGCCCCATGCAGCACGCCGGCCTCGCGCTCGCCGTGACGGGGGCGGCCGTCACGCAACTCGCGACCCTGATCGGCCTGCTCCGCTGGAAGATGGGGCGGCTCGGCCTGCGGGAGCTGGCCACGGGCGTCGCCCGGATGAGCCTCGCGAGCGCGGCGATGGGCGCCGTCATCTGGCTCGTCGCGCGCTACGGCGCGTGGGAGCGCGGCGCCAACGCGACGAACGTCGCCGTCTTCACCATCGCGGTCGCGGCCGGCGGCGTGACCTACCTCGCGGTCTCGCGCTCGCTGGGCGCCCCCGAGCTCGACGCCGTCGTAGGCATCCTGCGCCGCCGACGCCGCAAGGCCTGACCAGCACACCGCCGCAGGCTAGAGGAACGGCGGCGCCGCAGGACCCAGTCCCGCCGAGCCTCGCGCGCGAGAGGTGGCCTCGCCGAAATTGAGACCAGTCCTGGACGATGAGCCGGACGCACTCGAGCAGCTCGCCACCCACAACAAAACGTCTGTCTCCCTTGACGTTTTTCGGCAAAGCCTGGCTGAAGTCGAGCTAGCCACCGGCCTCTGTCCGGTCGAAGCCACGAGAGGGCCCATCATGGCCACGACCTTGAAGAAGAGCAAGCGGCTCACCGCCGTGTTCGAGCGGTGCGACCGGTCCGGTTGGTGGTCCGCACACCTCGCCGAGGAGCCCGGCGTGCTCACGCAGGGTCGGGGCATCGACCAGACCAGAACGCGCCTCCGAGAAGCGCTCTGGGCATGGACCGACGACAAGGACTACGCCGATCGCGTCGAGCTCGTAGACGACGTCCGCGTGGACGCACGGCTCGACAGACTGATCCGCCGAGCGCGCGACGAACGCGAGGAACTCGAGCGCGCGCGAGCGCGTGTGGCGAAGCACATGACGCAGGCCGCGGTCGCCGCCGACGAGCTCGGCATCAGCCGGCGCGACGCCGCGGCCCTGCTCGGCGTGTCCGTCCAGCGCGTGCAGCAACTCGCCAAGGGCCGGTAGCCACCACAAGAGCGCGCCGCAAGTTCACGCGATCGGGGTGCTCACGTTCGCGCGATATCCAAAGGCGGCGACCGGAACACGTGCTGGAAGCTGCGGCTGGGATGATCGGCGGCTTCCGACCGAAAGCGCGCCACGCGAGCGTCCGAACGTCGAGCCGCCGCGTCATCGTTGGCCGTCAGGGTGACCTCGCGAGGTTCGGCCGCCACGGTACCCATGCCGCAGTCGGACGACCGCACAGTACTCATCGGAGTGCTCCCCAACTTGCGTGTAACGCAAGCATGCGACGAACTGAACGCTTCCCCGCGGAACCATCTCCGTCTCCGGTCCGCGCTAGCGTCATTTGCTCGGCCGTCTCGGCCCAATACCGCAACAAAGACGACGAAGAGGATAGCTCACCGATCTGAGGCACACAACGGATGTTCAGTGCCAGAGGACGACTCGCCTGCTGTCAGGGACAGCCTCCACCACAGGTCTCGCGCGCCGCTCGCATCGGCTCGGACGAGCGTCTGGCCGAAGCGCGCTTGCTTCGCCGCCGCACCCACGTCGACACAAGAAGGACGACCGCCACGCCCTGCTGAAGCGCGCACGACAGAGGAACTCTCCCCGCGCCACCCACGACCGAGTATGGGGCTCTGTCTCTTGGCTAGCGAAGCGCGCCGCCTGCGTGGGCCTCGACGCGATGTGACAAGCCGTCGCCTGCCTTCGCAGGGGGCCAACGTTCACAAACGACCGTGCAGAACTCCGTCACCTCGCTTGCGTCGGAACGCGCGGAGCATGTGCTCGAAGCTGTCCACAGGGTGGACATGTGCACTTCAGGCTGCGACCGGCGCCCCGCTCAGTCGTCGCTGAACACGTCGTCGATGGTGGGCGCGCCCAGCACGCGCTCGGCCCAGCGGTCGATGTCCTGCTCGGTCGAGGTCTGCAGTCGCTGAGCGTACGCGTCCGGCACCGTGCCAAAGCGCAGGTGGAGCTGCTTGAGCAGCACCCTAGCCTGGCCAGCCTGTAAGCCCTGCTGACGGCCCTGTTCTCGTAGTTGCTCTGCTCCCGTCACGAACGCCTCCTCTCCGCCAGGTCCGAGGCCCGTCACGAGCAGCGCCTCGAGCGCCTCCGACGATGCCGCTGTGACCTGCATAATGTACTGCACCACCATGGTGAGCGCACCGACGCCGGTGGGCTCGGCGAGCACCGCGCGCATGAGGCCGAGCCACCGGCGGAGGTCGGCGAGGATGTCCTCGCTCTGCCGCGCCGTCTCGAGCACGAGCAGCGCGAGCGCGCCGAGCGCCGTCAGCCTGCCCTCGCGGTGCAGCGCGACGCACGACGCTTCGTCGATCTCGCGCACGACGAGGTCGAGGTCGATGATGTGGGCGGCGAGCTCCGCGTCGAGGACCGTGCCCGTAGAGAGCACCTCGCTCAGCCGCGTGGGTGCCGACCATGGCGTGGCCCCGTGGTGCAGCACGATCGGGTACACGACGGGCGGCATGACGGTCCGAGGTTGCTCGTCCAGGTAGCGTGCCCAGATGCGCGACGCGTAGATCACCGCGCGCAGCGGCATCAGGCGGTCGACCGTGCTCTGGTGCTCGACGAGGACGTAGAGGAGCACGGATTCGCGCCGACGTCCTCGCACCGAAAAGAGCAGGTCCGTGTGCCGCGACCTCAGCGCCTCGTCGACGAACGAGCCCGGCTGCAGCTCGAGCGACGACCAATCGAGCATCGGCAAGACGCCCGCCGGCAGCACGCTCTTCAGCAGCCCTGCGGCGTGAAGCTGCTGCCCAAACACTGCCTTGAAGAGCGCGTCGTGAGGTTTCTGTGACACGCATGCGTATCGGTCGCGGCGCCCAGCCGTTGCGTGTGCTTTCGCGAATACCGATCCCTCGCTGTCCAGCCCGCGTTCTCCGCGGCGGCTGAGCCCCGCGTGACGTCGCTCCCCGGCCGGGCGCCCACCCTCCCCTCCGCTCCCCACTCCTTGCAAAAACTAGAACGTGTTTCACCATAGGGAGCCCTGGTCGCGCGGGCTGCGGCGGGGGCGAGGTGCATGGCGGGTCGCAATCGACAGATCGTTCTCGCGCGCCGGCCGGTCGGGACGCCGGTCGTGGAGGACTTCGCGCTGAGGGACGCGCCGATGCCCTCGCCGGGCGCGGGGCAGGTGCTGCTGCGGCACCTCTACCTCTCGCTCGACCCGGCCATCCGGGGGTGGATGAGCGAGGCGCGCTCGTACCTGCCGCCGATCGCGATCGGCGCGCCCGTGCGCAGCGGGACGCTCTCGGAGGTGGTGGAGTCGAACCTGCCGGCGTGGCCCACGGGGACGCTGGTCCAGGCGCTCGCTGCGTGGGAGGAGCACTCGGTCGTCGGCAAGGACGCGCTGCTCGGGCGGATCGAGCCCTCCCCTGACATCCCGCTCGCGACGATGCTCAGCGTGCTCGGCGGCAACGGGCTGACGGCGTACTTCGGGCTCTTCGACGTGGGCCAGCCGAAGCCGGGCGAGACGGTGCTGGTGTCCGCCGCGGCGGGCGGCGTCGGGTCGGTCGTCGGCCAGCTCGCGCGGCGCCACGGCTGCCGCGCGGTCGGGCTCACGAGCACGCCCGACAAGTGCGCCTTCCTGACGGACGAGCTCGGCTACGACGCCGCGATCCCGTACAAGGCGTACGAGCCGGGCGCGCCGCTGAGCCGGGCCATCAAGGACGCCTGCCCAGCCGGCGTCGACGTCTTCTTCGACAGCGTGGGCGGGCCGATCCTCGACGCCGCGCTGAGCCGCCTGAACGTCGGCGCGCGCGTCGCGCTCTGCGGCGCCATCTCGCAGATCAACGCGACCGAGCCGCCGCCCGGCCCCCGCAACTACCTCCAGCTCCTCGCGAAGCGCGCCCGGATGCAGGGGTTCATCACCCTCGACTTCGCGGCCCGATACGACGAAGCTCGGCGCCACCTGCGCGAGGCCATCCTCGACGGCAGCCTCCGCTACCGCGACGATATCGTCGAGGGCCTCGAGAACGCGCCCGCACACCTGCTACGCCTCTTCTCGGGCGACCACGTCGGAAAACTGATGGTGCACCTGGCGGACCCGAGCACGCCTGCCAAACACCGGACCTCTACAGAGCAAGGATGAAGCGATGAGCAAGATCTGCGAAGGCCGTGTCGTCGTCGTGACGGGCGCCGGCCGAGGCATCGGGCGGGAGCACGCGCTCGAGCTCGCGCGCCAGGGCGCGAAGGTGGTCGTGAACGACCTCGGCGCGACCAACCACGGCGAGGGCAAGGACGAGGGCCCCGCCGCGGAGGTGGTCGACGCCATCCGCGCGATGGGCGGCGAGGCCGTCGCGAACGGCGCGGACGTCGCCGACTGGGACCAGACCAAGGCGCTCATCGCGCAGGCCGTCGACACCTTCGGCCGGCTCGACGCCGTCGTGAACAACGCGGGCTTCGTCCGCGACCGGATGTTCGTGTCGTGCAGCGAGGAGGAGTGGGACGCCGTCGTGCGCGTACACCTCAAGGGCCACTTCTGCGTCGCGCGTCACGCGGCGGAGTACTGGCGCGGCCGCGCGAAGGCCGGCGAGCCCGTCGACGCGCGCATCATCAACACCACCTCGGGCGCCGGCGTGCTCGGGAGCGTCGGCCAGTCGAGCTACTCGGCGGCCAAGGCCGGCATCGCGACGCTTACGCTCATCCAGGCCGCCGAGCTCGGGCGCTACGGCATCACCGCGAACGCGATCTGCCCCATCGCCCGCACGCGCATGACCGAGGGCGCGTTCGGCGACGCGATGAAGGCGCCGGACGAGGGCTTCGACGTGAACGACCCGGCCAACGTCTCGCCCTTCGTCGCGTGGCTCGCGAGCCCCGCCTCGAAGCACGTGTCCGGGCGCGTCTGGGAGGTCTTCGGCGGCACGATCACCGTCTTCGACGGATACCGCCGCGAGCAGACCGTCGACGCGGGCAAGCGCTGGGACCCGGCCGAGATCGGCCCCGCGGTCGACAAGCTGCTCCGCGACGCGCGCCCGCCCGTCAAGGTCTACGGCACATGAGCGACCCGCTCGACTTCTCGGGCCAGGTCGCGCTGGTCACCGGCGGCAGCCGGGGCATCGGCCGGGGCATCGCCCAGCGCTTCCTCGACCGGGGCGCCGACGTCGTCATCTGCGGCCGCACGCCGCCCGAGACGCTCCCGAGCGCGGGCGGCCGCGAGGCGATGTTCTCGTCGGCGGACGTGCGCGACGCGGACCAGGTGAAGGCCCTCGTCGACGCGGCGGTCGAGCGCTTCGGGCGGCTCGACGTGCTGGTGAACAACGCGGGCGGCGCGCCCTTCGCCGACGCGGCGACCGTCTCACCGCGCTTTAGCGAGAAGGTCATCCAGCTCAACCTGCTCGCCGCGCTGCACTGCGCGCAGGCCGCCAACGCCCAGATGCAGCGCCAGGACACGGGCGGGAGCATCGTCAACATCGCGAGCGTCAGCGGCGTCCGCCCCTCGCCCGGCACCGCGGCGTACGGCGCCGCGAAGGCCGGGCTCATCAACCTCACGGCGACCCTCGCGATCGAGTGGGCGCCGAAGGTGCGCGTCAACGCCGTCGCGGCCGGCATGGTGCTCACCGAGCGGGCGCGCGGCCACTACGGCGACGAGGAGAGCATCGCGCGCGTCGCGGCGACCGTCCCGCTCGGCCGGCTCGCGACGCCCGAAGAGATCGCCGACGTCTGCCTCTTCTTCGCCTCGCCGCTGGCCTCGTACGTGAGCGGCGCGAACCTCGTCGTCCACGGGGGCGGCGAGCGCCCCGCGTTTCTCGAGGCCGCGGCCGACGCAGCCAAACCCCGCTGACCACCCGCACCTGCCGCGGAGCTCCGCGACGCAACCGACACGAGGCGCACCGAGATGGAGCTGACCCTCACAGACGACCAGCAAGAGCTGCGCCGCGGCGCGCGACGCTTCCTCGCGGCGGAGTCTTCTCCCGACAAGGTCGACGCCGCGATGAAGACCGAGCGCGGGTACGACCCGGCGACCTGGCAGCGCATCTGCGAGGAGCTCGGCTGGCCGGCGCTCACCATCCCGGAGGCGTACGAGGGCATCGGGCTCGGCCCGCGGGAGCTCTACCCGCTGATGGAGGAGATGGGCCGACACGTCGCGTGCGCGCCCTTCTTCTCGACGGTCTGCCTCGGCGTGAACGCCCTGCTCTGCGCGGGGACCGAGGCGCAGAAGCAGGCGCACCTGCCCGCGATCGCCGCGGGCGAGCGCACGGCGACGGTCGCCTACACCGAGCCGAGCGGCCGCTGGGACGCGAGCGCCATCAAGGCGACGGCGACCCGGCACGGCGATGGCTACGTCCTGCGGGGCCACAAGCGATACGTCCTCGACGGGCACAGCGCGGACCTGCTCGTCGTCGCGGCGCGCGCCCCGGGGAGCACCGGCGAGAACGGCGTGAGCCTCTTCGTCGTGCCCGCGACCACCGCGGGCGTGACGCGCACCTGGCTGCCGACGATGGACCAGACGCGCAAGCAAGCAGACGTCGTGCTCGACGGCGTGCGGGTCCCCGCGGACGCCGTGATGGGCGAGCCAGGAGCCGGCTGGGCGCCGCTCGCGCGCACGCTTGCCCTCGCCGTGACGGCGCTCGCGGCCGAGCAGGTCGGCGGCGCCGAGGCCTGCCTCGAGCTGGCGGTCGAGTACGCGAAGGTGCGCAAGCAGTTCGGCCGCCCGATCGGGTCGTTCCAGGCGATCAAGCACAAGTGCGCCGACATGCTCTTGCTGGTCGAGTCCGCCCGCTCGGCGGCGCTCTACGCGAGCCTGCTCGCCGCCGAGGCGGTCGAGGCGCTCGGGGCCGGCGGTCCGAGCGCGGGCGCGAGCGCGGCGTTCGCCGAGGCGGCCTCGTCCGCGAAGGCGTACTGCTCGGAGGCGTACTTCCACTGCGCCGGCGAGAGCATCCAGATCCACGGCGGCATCGGCTTCACCTGGGAGCACCCGGCGCACCTGTACTTCAAGCGCGCGCGCTCGTCGCAGACGCTCTTGGGCAGCCCCGCGTACCATCGCGAGCGCGTCGCCTCGCTTATGGACCTCTAAGAAGGAGCCCGCGATGGAACTGCAACTGACCGACGCAGAGCGCGCCTTCCGTGACGAGGTCCGCGCGTGGCTCGAGGCCCAGCTCTCCGGGCGCTTCGCGCACCTGCGCGGCCGCGGCGGCCCCGGCGACGAGCACTACGCCATCGAGGACCGGCTCGAGTGGGGCCGGGTGATGGGCGCCGCCGGCTACAACTGCATCGCCTACCCGAAGGCGCATGGCGGGCGCGGCGCCACGCTGACCGAGGAGGTCGTCTTCAACGAGGAGTACGTCGCCGCCGGCGGCCCCGGGCGCATCGGCCACATCGGCGAGACCCTGCTCGGGCCGACGCTCATCCACTTCGGCGACGCCGCGCAGCAAGAGCGCTTCCTGCCGAAGATCGTCAGCGGCGAGGAGATCTGGTGCCAGGGCTACTCGGAGCCCGAGGCCGGCTCGGACCTCGCGAACCTCCAGACCAAGGCGCGCCTCGTCGGCGACGAGTGGGTGCTCGAGGGGCAGAAGGTGTGGACCTCGATGGCGCCCTGGGCCGACTGGTGCTTCGTGCTCGCGCGCACCGACCCGGACGCGCCGAAGCACAAGGGCATCAGCTACCTGCTCGTGCCGATGAAGCAGCCGGGCATCACCATCGCGCCCATCGAGCAGATCACGGGCGGCGCGGAGTTCGCCGAGGTCTTCTTCGAGGGCGCCAAGACCCGCAAGGAGCTGGTCGTCGGCGGCGTGAACCATGGCTGGAAGGTCGCGATGGGCACCCTCGCCTTCGAGCGCGGCGGCTCGACGCTCGGCCAGCAGCACCTCTTCCAGAACGAGCTCGACCGCGTCATCGCGGCGGCGAAGCGCAACGGCGCCGGGAAGGACCCCGTGCTGCGACAGCGCCTCGCGGACGCGGCGATCCGGCTCAAGATCATGCGTCTGAACGCCATGCGCATGCTCGCCGACCAGAGCGCGGAACTCTCGCGTGAGGCGCTCATCAGCAAGCTCTACTGGTCGCACTGGCACCGGGACTTCGGCGAGCTGGCGATGGACGTCCTCGGCGCCGAGAGCGAGCTCGCCGAGAGCGCGCCCTACGAGCTGACCGCCGCGCAGAAGGCCTTCCTCTTCGCGCGCTCGGACACCATCTACGCCGGCTCGAGCCAGATCCAGCGCAACCTCATCGCCGAGCGCGGCCTCGGCCTGCCCCGGGAGCCCAACCGATGAAGACCATCCCCACCTACCCCACCGGCCATAAGCTCCTCGAAGGCAAGACCGTCCTCGTCACCGCCGCGGCGGGGACCGGCATCGGCTACGCGACCGCGCGGCGCTGCGCCGAGGAGGGCGCCGCGGCGCTGATGATCAGCGACATCCACGAGCGGCGTCTCGGCGAGGCGGCCGAGCGCCTCGCGGCGGAGACCGGCGTCACCCCGAAGACCGTGCTCTGCAACGTGACGAAGGAGGCCGAGGTGCAGGCGATGTTCGACGCGGCCATCCGGGAGATGGGCCACGTCGACGTCCTGATGAACAACGCCGGGCTCGGCGGCTACGCGAAGCTCGTCGACATGACCGACGAGCAGTGGAGCGTCGTGCTCGACGTCACGCTCAACGGGTGCTTTCGGTGCATGCGCGCCGCGCTCAAGCACATGGTGCCGCGCGGCACGGGCGCCATCGTGAACAACGCGTCCGTGCTCGGCTGGCGCGCCCAGGAGGGCCAGGCCCACTACGCCGCCGCGAAGGCCGGCGTGATGGCGCTCACCCGCTGCGCGGCCGTCGAGGCGGCCGAGCAGAGCTCCGTCCGCATCAACGCGGTCGCGCCGAGCCTCGCGCTGCACCCCTTCCTCGAGAAGGTCACCCCGCCAGGGCTGCTCGCCGAGCTCGAGAAGGCCGAAGCGTTCGGCCGCGGCGCCCAGCCCTGGGAGGTCGCCAACGTGATGATTTTTCTCGCGAGCGACTATGCTTCGTATATGACCGGCGAGATTCTGTCGGTCAGCAGCCAGCGGGCCTGACCGGCGCCGGCTGAACCCGAGGCCACACCAAAGGGGCGCGATGACATCGGCGCAGGACTCGACCCAGACCCAGCCACCCCTTTCGCCGGTCGTATCGGTGCCGCGACCGGCACCGGCGCGACCCCGCCGGCTCGAGAGCTTCAGCCGGCGCGTGAGCGAGGCGCTGAGCCCGCTCGCGGTCCCCGACGCTTACATGCGCGGCGTCTTTCGCTCGTCGGGCCTCGAGAGCCACCAGATCGAGCTGCCGAGCGCGTCCTTGCACGCGTGGGTGGGCCGCAACTGCGAGCGCCCGCCGCTGCTCCTCTTGCACGGCTTCGGCAGCGACGCGCAGTGGCAGTGGTTCCCGCAGGTGCGCGCGCTCTCCCGCCACTTCCGGCTCTTCGTGCCGGACCTGGTCTACTTCGGCCGCAGCGTGTGCCGGTACGAGGACTACCACCTCGACCGCCAGATCGACGCGATGCTCGAGCTGATGGACCACTTCGGCGTGCGGCGCTTCGACCTCGCCGGCATCTCGTTCGGCGGCCTCGTCGCTGCCGACCTCGCCTCGCGCCGAGGCGACCGCGTGCGCCGCTCGGTGCTCATCGACACGCCGGCCCACGTCATGCTCCGCCACGAGTACGACGCGATGCTCGCGCGTATGCAGGTGGACGACATCGCCGACCTCTTGTGCCCCGCCGCACCGGAGGGCATCCGGCGCCTGATGGGCGTCGCCTGGCACTCGCCGCCGCCGGCGCCGGGCTTCGCGCTGCGCGACGCGTACCGGCGGATGTTCACGACGCAGGTCGAGGAGAAGCGCCGCGTCATGGAGGCGCTCGTCAGCCGCATCGAGGCGGACGAGCTGCGCACCCGACACATCAGCGCGCCGACGCTCATCGTCTGGGGCCAGCACGATCGCATCTTCCCGGTCGGCATCGCGAAGCGCCTGCGGCGTACGCTCGGCGACCACGCGCGGCTGCACGTGATCGGCGACACCGCCCACGCGCCGAACCAAGAGCGCCCCGCGGAATTCAACCGCACGGTACTTCGCTTCCTCACCTATTGAGCGTTCGTATGAGGGCTCACGTGGAGCCGTGAAACCCGCTTCAGCGCGCTTGTCCAAGGGTCGCCGCGCCGTCTAGCTTTCAGGAGGGGGCGGGAGCGGCCCCGCGGCGACGCCTCTCCCCGGGGGCAGCGACAAGGCGCGAGGATGGGTGAGGTCCGCACAGACGACGAGGGGTGGTTAGACTCGGTCAAGCGCCGCGTCTACGGGGGCATCTTCGCGGTCGTCCTGCTCGCCACGCTGTCCGTGTGGGCGCTCGACTGGCCTCTGCCGAGCGGGAGCTGGGTGTGGATCGTGTCGGTGCCGGTCGTCATCGGCTGGGTGGGCGTGCTCGCGATCGCCTCGCTCGTCGAGCGCGTCCCGATGCGCGTCATCGAGGCGGCCGCGCTCTTCGGCTGCGAGGTCACCCTCGTCGCGCTGCTCAGCTACGCCCTGCTGGCGTCGCCGCGGCCTCACGACGCGCTGACCGTGCTCCTGTGGGTGAGCCCCTGGACCCCAGCCATCCTGCTCGGCGTGTTCGTGACCTTCGAGCTCCGCGCGGCCGTCGGGCTCGCGACGGCGAGCGTCGCGTTGCTCGCGGCCTTCGTGCTCGCGCACTACTTCACGTACGGGCGGTCGGGGGGCGCGCCGGAGCTCGCGGTCACCGCCGCCTCGACGGGGCTGCTCTCCGTGAACGCGTTCTTCGCGACCGGGCTCTTCCTGCTCGCGCGGCTCAAGCACCGCTACGGTGAGATGCAGGCCGCGCAGGAGGTGCTGACGCGCCTCGCCAACACCGACGAGCTGACCGGCATCGCCAACCGCCGGAACATCCTCCGAGCCTGCGACAAGGAGCTGGCCCGCCGCGCCCGCAACCCGCGCCCGTTCAGCGCGATCCTGTTCGACATCGACCACTTCAAGCGCGTCAACGACAAGCTCGGCCACCCGACCGGCGACGAGGTGCTCAAGCGGATCACCGACGTGATGAACGCCGCGCTCCGCGAGGGCGACGACTTCGGCCGCCTCGGCGGCGAGGAGTTCCTCATCCTCGCGTACGACACGGACCTCTCGACCGCCGCGAGCCTCGCCGACCGCCTGCGCGCGGTGCTCGCGAGCGACCGCGTCACCGGGCTGCCCCGCGTCACGGCGAGCTTCGGGGTGACCGCCGCGCTCCCTGACGACTCGACGAGCGCCATGCTCTCCCGCGCCGACCGCGCGCTCTACGCCGCGAAGCAGCGCGGCCGCGATCGCGTCGAGGTGCAGGCTGCGTGGGTGCCGTCGAGCACGCCGCCGCCCTGAGTCGCGGCGAGCGGCGACAGGCAAGCGGCGACACGCGACCGGTGACAGGCGAGCGGCGACAGGCGAGCGAAGCGTTGCCCGCGCGGCGCAGCGATGGTTCACTCACGCCCAGCAACGGAGAGCGACGATGCGCCTTGGCCTCACCCTCGGATACGCCGGCCCCCAGCTCGGCACCACCCTCTCGGACCTCATCGACCTGCCGCGCATCCGCGAGTGCGAGCGGCTCGGGTACGACTCGATCTGGACGGCGGAGTCGTGGGGGACCGACGCGATCACTCCGCTGACGTGGGTCGCGGCCCAGACCGAGAAGATCCGGCTCGGCACCGCGGTCTTGCAGCTCGCCGGCCGCTCACCCGCGAACTGCGCCATGACGGCGATGACGCTCGACGCGCTCTCCGGCGGACGCTTCATCCTCGGCCTCGGCACCTCGGGCCCGCAGGTCGTCGAGGGCTGGCACGGCGTCCCCTTCAACCGCTCGCTCACGTGGCTCCGGGAGTACGTCCAGATCGTCCGCGCCATCTTCGAGCGCGAGGCGCCGCTCGAGTTCGACGGCGAGCGCTACCAGATCCCCTACAAGGGTCCGGGATCGACGGGCCAGGGCAAGGCGCTCAAGAGCATGCTGCACGGCCGCGCAGACCTCCCGATCTACACCGGCTCGATGGCGCCGAAGTCCCAGCAGATGAGCGCCGAGCTCGCCGACGGCTGCTTGATGACCTGCATGCACCCGGAGCGGCCCGAGGTGCTCGTCGACAACTTCGAGCTCGGCTTCGAGCGCGCCAGGGCCGCCGGCCGCCAGAAGAGCATGGCGAACTTCGACCTCGCGCCGACCGTCGTCGTCGCGGTCGGCCCCATCGACGAGGTCATCGGGCCGCTCAAGCAGCAGCTCGCGCTCTACATCGGCGGGATGGGCTCGAGGTCGAAGAACTTCTACAAAGACTACCTCTCGCGCGTCGGCTTCGAGGCCGCGTGCGAGGACATCCAGCGGAAGTTCCTCGCGGGCCAGCGCAAGGAGGCCGTCGCCGCCGTGCCGGACGCGCTGGTCGACGCGCTCTACCTCGTCGGGCCCAAGGACCGCATCCGCGACCGCTTCGCCCGCTGGAAGGAGGCGCCCATCGGCACGATGATGGTCGGCTCCTCGGACCTCGACACCCTGCGCTTCGTCGCCGAGCTGAACGCCGCCTAGCGGCCCGCCGGAGCACCCGCGCCCGTGGCGCCCGGGACGCCCGGCTGCTAGACCCGCGCCGCAGGAGGCGTCGATGCGCATCGGGATCGTCGGAGGTACGGGGCGCGAGGGTTCGGGGCTGGCCGTGCGCTGGGCGAAAGCAGGCCACGACGTCTGCATCGGCTCGCGCGACGCGGCCCGTGGCGCGAGCGTGGCTGCCGCCCTGGCCGAAGCGCACGGCGTGGCGCTCCGCGGCGCGGACAACGAGGGCGCCTGCGCCGACGCCGAGGTCGTGCTGATGTCGGTGCCCTACGCCGGGCACGCCGCCATGTTCGAACAGCTCGCCGGCGCGCTCGAGGGGCGCATCGCCATCGACCTGACCATCCCCTTGAAGCCGCCGAAGGTGCGCAGCGTGCACCTGCCCGAGGGGCAGGCCGCCGCGCTCGAGGCGAAGGCCATCGTCGGCGACGGCGTGCGCCTGGTCGCCGCGCTGCACCACATCAGCTCGGACCACCTCGGCGACCCCGAGCACGCGTTCGACTGCGACGTGCTCGTGTGCTCGGACGACCAAGACGCGCGCGCGACCGTCATCGAGCTCGTCGCGGACCTCGGCCTGCGCGGCGTCGACGCGGGCGTCCTCCGCAACGCGATCGCGCTCGAGTCGCTGACGCCGGTGCTCCTCCACATCAACCGTCGCTACGGCGTCACCGGCGCCGGCATCCGGATCACGGGGCTCCCTCGGGAGGGATGACGCGGTGGCGCCCGCGCTGTCGGTCGGCCCGAAGATCGAGCTCATCGCGCTCCGCGGGCTCCCCATCGTCGAGGCCGGATGCGACGTCGCCGGCGCCCTGTGCGCCGCCCTCGACGCGATGGCCATCGCGCTCGAGCCCTGCGACGTGCTCGTCATCGCGTCGACGCTCGTCTCGCGCGCCGAAGGTCGCTACGTGGACCTCGGCGCGGTCGAGCCCGGGGACGCGGCGCGGCGGCTCGCCGTCGAGGTCGACAAGGACCCACGCCTCGTCGAGGTCATCCTGCGCGACACCGCCCACATCTCCCGCGCGCACCGCGGCGCGCTCATCGTGCGCCACCGGCTCGGCTTCGTCTCGGCCAACGCCGCCGTCGACGCGAGCAACGCGGTCCCCGCGAGCGCCGGAGCCGGGAGCGGCCCCTGGGTGCTGCGCATGGCCGAGGACCCGGACGGGAGCGCGCGGCGGCTGCGCGCGGCCGTCGAGGCGCACACGGGCGCGCGGCCGGTGGGCGTCGTCCTCAGCGACTCGCTCGGGCGTCCGTTCCGGCTCGGCTCGGTCGGCGCCGCGGTGGGCGTCTCGGGCGTGCCCGCGCTCGTCGACCACCGCGGCAAGCAGGACCTCTTCGGCCGCCCCCTCGAGGCGACGATGACCGGCCTCGCCGACCAGCTCGCCGCGGCGGCGGACCTGCTCGCGGGCCAGGCCGACGAGGGCACCCCGGCCACGCTCATTCGCGGCCTGCGTTTCGACGAGACCGACAGCGCCGCCTCGGACCTTCTGCGACCGCAGGACCAAGACCTCTACGCATGACCCACCGACCTCCCCTCGCGCACGATCGCTCGAAGCCTCCATCGGCCGGACGCCGCGTAGTCGCGCTCACCGGCGGCGTCGGGGGAGCGCGGCTGCTCCACGGGCTCGCGGGCGTGCTCCCGCCGCGCGCGCTCACCGCCGTCGTCAACACCGGGGACGACTTCACGCACTGGGGCCTGCGCATCTGCCCCGACCTCGACACGGTGATGTACACGCTCGCCGGCCTCTCGCACGAGCAGCGCGGCTGGGGGCTCGCGCGCGAGACGTTCCACGCGCTCGACGCGATGCGCCGCTACGGCGCCGAGGGGTGGTTTCAGCTCGGCGACCGCGACCTCGCGACCCACCTGTTCCGCACCGACGCCCTCGCGAGCGGCCGCTCGCTCACCGAGGCCACCGCGCAGATGTGCCAGGGGCTGCAGGTGCGCACGCGCGTGCTGCCGATGTGCGATCAGCCGCGCGCCACGATGATCGACACGCGCGCGCACGGCACGCTCGCCTTCCAGGACTGGCTCGTCCGCGAGCGCTCGACGCCCGGCATCGAGCGCGTGCGCTTCGAGGGGGCGCCCGAGCCCGGGCCGGACGTGGTCGACGCGATCGAGCGCGCCGACCTCGTCGTGATCTGTCCGTCGAACCCCTACGTCTCCATCGACCCCATCCTCGCGCTCGCCGGCGTCCGCGAGGCGCTCTCGGGCCGGCCCGTCATCGCCGTGAGCCCCATCGTCCGAGGGCGCGCCGTCAAGGGGCCGCTCGCGCAGATGATCGCCGACCTCGAGGGGCGCCCGGCGTCCGCGCGCGCCGCGCTCGGACACTACGGGGAGCTGCTGAACGCCGTCGTCGTCGAAGCGGGCGACGAGGCCGGCTTCGAGGTCCCCGCGCTCGGGGCCGCCACGGTGATGGGCGGCCGCGCCGACCGGGAGCGCCTCGCCCGCGACGTGCTCGACTTCGCCGAGCGGCACCTGTGAGCTGCTGGGCGCTCATCCCCGCCAAGGGTTTCCGCGACGCCAAGTCGCGCCTCGCGCCCTCGCTCGACGCGCGCGCCCGCACGGCGCTCGCCCGCCGGATGCTCGAGCACGTCCTCGACGCGACCGCCCGCGCGGCGACCGTCGACCGCGTCCTCGTCGTGACCGACGCGCCCGAGGTCGAGCGCTACGCCACCGAACGCGGCCTCGACGCCGTGCGCGACCCGCCCGACGCGCGCGGCCTCGGCGTCGTGGTCGACGCCGGCCTGCGCGCGCTGCGGACCCGCGGCGCCGGACGCGCGATCGTGCTCATGAGCGACCTCCCCTTGGCGACCGCCGAAGCCATCGACACCGTCGTGCAAGCGCTCGACCGCAGCGACCGCGTGCTCGTGCCGGACCGCGCGGGGCTCGGCACCAACGCGCTCGGCCTCAGGCTCCCGCCGCGCCCTACCGCGAGCGCCGCCGGCGCCGCCGAACGCACCTGCTTCGGCCACCCCGACAGCGCCCGACGCCACCGCGACGCCGCCGCCCGCGACGGCGCCGTCCTCGAGACCCTCGCCCTCGACGCGCTCGCCTTCGACGTAGACCTCCCCGCAGACCTCGAAGCCCTCGACGCCCTGCAAGCCCCCGCCCACCACTGAGCCGAAGCGCGCGGCGCGAGCCGGGCGCGGGGCCGGGGGCGAGCGG
>JAGQJE010000262.1 GCA_020430775.1 Myxococcales bacterium | reverse complement strand
CCGCCCCCGCCGCCCACCAGCGCGTGCATTTCGTCAAAGAAGAGCACGACGCGACCGTCGCTGCGGCGGACCTCGTCGCGCAGTCGCCGCATGCGCTCGGACAGCGCGCCTCGCACGCCCGTACCGGAGACGAGCGAGCCCGCCGAAAACTCGACCAGTATCCGACCCTCGAGGCCGCGGACGCCGTCCCCGCCCGCGGCGAGGCGCAGCGCGAGGCCCTCGGCGACCGCGGTCTTGCCGACGCCGGGTGGGCCGATGAGCACCGGGTTGTTCGCGCGGCGCCGCGCGAGCACATCGAGGAGCTGCTCGATCTCGCGGTCGCGGCCGATGACCGGATCGATCTCGCCCTTGGCCGCGGCGGCCGTGAGGTTGCGACCGCTCGCGGCGAGCAGCGGGAACGCGCGGGGGTCGAGCTCGAGCGGCCCGAGCTCCGGCGCGGCGTCGTCCGAGGCGGTCGCCGCGACCCGCCGCGTGTTCTTCGATGAAGGCGCCTTCGACGGCCGCGCCGGCGTCGCACGACGGGACCGGGTCGCGCTCTTTGTGCCCTGGCCCGCCGGTCCCGCGCGATCGGCGGCGGGCTCCGGCGGACGCGGCGAGACCACCGGGCGGCTCGGCGCGGCGCCGTAGGGGCGGCGGGACGGTCGCGACGGGCGAGCGGCTTGGGCGCCTCCAGCGGCTCCGTCCTGCTGGCGGGAAGACGCGGGCGGTCGTGGGGCCGGCGCCGCGCCCGCGGTGAGCGCGAGCGAATCGACGCCGAGGTGGCGCACGATGGCGCCCTCGAGCACGTGCGGCGACGCGCCCACGCGCGCGAGGACCCGGTGGGCCGCGGTCCGCTTGTCGCGCGCCACGGCCAGCAAGACGTGCAGCGCCCCGGCCGACGCGTGCCCGTAACCGGTCGCGAGGGCGCCGGCCCGCTCGAGCGCGCGCTCGAGGGTGCTCTCCGGTTCTTCCTCGACCGTGCGGATCGCGGCGAGCAGCTCCGACTCCCGCACGCCCTCGCCGGAGAGCACCGCGCAGGCGAGCGGATCGGAGCGCAAGAGTACGAGGAGCAGATGCGCCGTCGAGGGCTGCTGCGACCGCCGCTTCGCCACGCGCCGCGCCTGCGCCTCGAGCCCCCTCACGCCGCCCACTACGTCGGTCATGCCGCCCTCCGGTGGACGCGCGCACTGCACATCCGTCCCCCTCCCCCTACCGGCGCGGCATCGCGCGGACAACTTTTCGGTGCCGCGCCGGTGGCGCTCGCTCCGCCGCGCGGCTGGCACGCCGCGACGTGGAGGTTGTTGACAAAGCTGAGACAATTCCGCACACAGGCCGCTATGCTCGACCTCGCCCGCATGCGGCGCATCCGGCTCTCTCCGAGACCCAAGGTGCAGCAGCTCGTCGGCTATGCGCTCCTGATGCCGAACTACAAGGCGTTGCCCGGCGTCGACATCGTCTTCGAGGGCGTCGAGCACCTCCCCGAGCATCCGGTCGTGTACGCCATGAACCACACCGACCGGTACAACTACTTCCCGTTTCAGTACCAGCTCTGGCGCTCGCTCGAGCGCTACACTGCGACCTGGGTCAAGGGGAAGTACTACGAGAACGCCTTCATCGGGCAGTTCATGGAGCGCACCAACAACATCCCGACGCCGTCGAAGGGCTACATCCTCACGCGGGACTTTCTGTCGACGCTCGGGCGCACCCCGACCGATGGAGAGTACGCGGCGGCGCGCCGGTGGGTCGACCTGGTGGCCGAGGACGCCGACACGGAGGACGTCGATCTGGACGCGATCCCGCACGCGATCCGATCACGGCCGCGTGACCTCCTCGGGCGCCGCTTCGACCCGGGCGTCGAGGACTACGCGCACGCGGTCGACCAGCTCTTCCGCGCGATGATGCGCGAGTTCGTGGCGCTCAATGAGCGCACCTTCGAGCTCGGTCTCGACCTGCTCGTCTTCCCTCAAGGGACGCGCTCGGTGCGGCTGTCGCGCGGACACATCGGCCTCTCGCAGATCGCTCTGCGTTACAAGCAGACGATCGTGCCGGTCGGCTGCAGCGGCTCGGACCGGGTGCACCCGGGTGGCTCACCGATCGCGAAGAGGGGTCGGATCGTCTATCGGTTCGGCGAGCCGATCCGCTACGCCGACATGTCCGAGTTCCACATCGACGCCGACTACGAGCCCTTCACCGCCGAGGCGGAGCGCACACACCGCGTCGCGTTTCAGGGCTACGTCGACGCCGTGATGGAGCGCATCAACGGGCTCGTGGACCCCGAGTACCAGTTCGCTGACGACCTGCAGAGCCGGGGCGTGAGCGGCGCAGACCGCTTCGTGTGACGCTCGAACGGGGGCCAGACGGTCCGGCCTACCCGCCGGCGCTGTACGCCGCGACGCACGGCGGCGTCGATGGCGACGTCGACTTCTACCTGCGCGCGTGCGCGGGGGCGGCGTCGGTCCTCGAGCTGGGCAGCGGGACCGGCAGGGTCGCTCACGCCCTCGCGCGGGCGGGCTTCGACGTGACGGGGCTCGAGCGCGATCGAGCCTTCATAGAGCACGCGACGCGCGCGTGGCCCGCCTCCGCGGCGCGGTTCGTCGAGGGGGACATGTGCGACTTCGCGCTCGGGACCCGCTTCGACCGCGTCATCATCCCCTTCAACGGCGTGTACTGCCTGCCCGACGACGACGCCGTCGAGCGCTGCCTGCGCTGCGCGAGCGCGCACCTGCACCGCGGCGGGTTGCTCGTGTTCGACGCGTACGCGGCCGACGCGTTCCACGCCGACGCCGATCGGACCGCCCTCGCGGCGGAAGAGGAGGAGCCGGTGTGCGCGGTGACGGTCGATGGGGTCGGGTACGACGTCCGCGAGCGGACGGTGTGGGCGCCCGACGAGCAATGCATCGACGCCTTCTACCGCTACGTGGCACGTCCCGCCGCGCGTCGACCGGCGCCGATGTCCGCCGAATACCGCATCCGCCACCACTACCTGTTGAGCCAGCAGGTCGCGCCCATGCTCGAGCGCGCAGGCCTCGATCTGCTGGTGCTGCACGGCGGGTTCGACGAGTCCGCGTTCGACGAAGGAAGTGAGCTGTTGGTGGTCACCGCGACGAGGCAGGTCGATGACGGACAATCCTGGCACGAGGTGAGGGGTTGATGGACACTCGACCAGTGAACCCGCTCGACAAGCTCACGGAGGCCCGCGCGCCTGCGCACGTCATCGGCGTCGTCGGCGGCGCGGTCGCCGGCTCCGAAGCGGCGGCCTTGTGCGCGAAGCGCGGCGCGATCGCGGTCGTCTTCGAGCAGGGCGCGCGGCCGTACGGGAAGATCGAGGACGGGCTCCCGCGCTGGCACGTGAAGCTCCGAGAGCAGGAGTACGCCCGCATCGATGAGAACCTGACGACGGACGGGGTGATCTTCGTCCCGAAGACGCGCGTCGGTGAGTCGGTGGCGTTGACCTCCCTCCTCGGTGACCTCGGCATGAGCGCGGTCCTGCTCGCGAGCGGCGCGTGGCGGGACCGACCGCTTCCCATCGAAGGCGCCGAGCGCTTCGTCGACAAGGGCCTAGTCTACCAGAACCCGTTCGTGTACTGGTTCAACCACTACGTCGAGCCGGGGTACGACGGCCCGCGCTACGAGGTACACGACGGCACCATCGTCGTCGGCGGAGGGCTCGCGTCCATCGATGTCGTGAAGATCGTCAACCTCGAGCTGTACAGGCGAGCGCTCGCCGCGCGGGGCATCGAGATAGACATCGTCGACCTCGAGCAGCGGGGCATCCCGAAGGTGCTCGAGGCGCACGGCCTGTCGGTCGACGCGCTCGGCGTGCGGGGAGTGACGCTCTACTACCGCCGCAGCAAAGAAGACATGCCGCTCGCCTCCATGGACGACCCTACCCCGGAGCAACAAGCGAAGCTTCGCGTGGCGCGCGGCAAGGTCATGGACCGGGTCATGCGCAAGTACTTGGTGCGCCTCGTCGAGTGCGCCGCGCCGGTCGAGGTCATCGCGGAAGGCGACCGCCTGGCGGGGCTTCGTTTCGAGCGAACCGAGGTCATCGACGGGCGCGTGCGCCGTGTGGCTGGGTCCACGTTCGAGGTGCGCGCGCCGATGGTCATCAGCTCGATCGGGAGCGTGCCGGCGCCGATGACCGGCGTGCCCATGCGCGGCGAGCTGTATCAGTTCGCCGACTGGCACACCGGTGCGGTCGAAGGGCTGCCGGGGACGTACGGGCTCGGCAACGTGCTAACCGGCAAGGGCAACATCAAGGACAGCCGCAAGAACGCGGTCGACGTCGCCGACCAGGTGCTCAGCCGATACCTGGGCGTCGGGGAGGCTGTGTCGGAGCGGCCTGCGGCGCTGGTTCCGCCTGTGGTCCGTGACGCCGTCGACGAGGCGATGCGGCGCGGGCCGGTGGCGCCCCAAGCGCAGCGGCGACTCGGAGAAGCCGTGCGAGCCTTGTGGCAGCAGGCCGGGTACACAGGGGACTACGCGGCGTGGATCGCCGCGGCGCGGTAGGGGTGCGGCCGCGGTCAGAACTCGTCGCGTTTCGCGAACTCTTCCTCGATGCGGTCCGCCGTGCTCGCGACCACGTACAGCGGTAGCTCGAACTCGTCGATGTCCATCGAGGCCATCTGAACGCTGTAACGAACGACATAGACGTCGCCCTCGAGACAGAGCGCACCGAGCGCAAAACCGAAGTTTTTCTTCAGCGCGACCTCCGGATCGAGCTGCGCCCGACTGCAACACTTCGAGCTGATGTCGCACCACTCGCGGTTGACCGCTTCGAAGCGACCCACCTTCACGATCTGGCGGCGGTCGTTCTCGTACTCGAACGCGATCTCGAAGCTATCCTGGGTGTCGTTCGCCACGCGGTACTTCAAGCGCGCGAATTCCTGCACTTCGCCCCACGTCGGCATGCCGCTGCTCCTTGTCCTTGTTCACTGAGCGTACCAGCCGCGCGCCATCCCGCCCCCGCTTTTCCACGAGGAGGTGGGCAGGAGCCCCCGATCACGCTCCGCGGCAGCGCCGAGCGTAGCGGTCAACCACCGACCGGCCAACACGCCTGTCCCCCGACCGGGAGTGGATTCGCGGCCGGCGCCGTGCCTCCCCCCGACCGGGAGTGGATCGGCGGGGCCGGCCGTGCCGCCCCCCTCGACCGGGCGCCCCCTCGACCGGGAGTGGATCGGCGGAGCGAGCCGGTCGCCGCCCCCTGACCGGGAGTGGATCGGCGGGACGTGCTGGTCGCTGTGCGAGGTGAATCAGGACGCAACGAACGCAACTGGGGACCGATGAGGGG
>JAGQJE010000261.1 GCA_020430775.1 Myxococcales bacterium | reverse complement strand
CGCTGTCGCTCGGGGAGGGGGCACGCGCCCCCTCCCAAGCGCAAATTCACCGCGCGCAGCGCGCGGCGAATCCGCCCTTGGCACCCACCCCGCGAGGTTCGGCACCGGAGCGGCGCCTCACGTATCGGCATTGGCGTCGTGGTCGGATTGGTAATGCCTTCGCCTTCGGCTCAGGGAGGGGGCACGCGCCCCCTCCCAAACTTCACTTCGCCGCGCCTGAGTCGCGGCGAAGCAAACTTTGGCTCCCACCCCGCGAGGTTCGGCACCGAAGCGGCGCCTCACGCGTTGGCGTTGGCGTCGTGGTCGGACGCCGTTGGTTGCAGTCTTGCGGGGGCAAGACTGAACCCAACGGCGGCGTACCGTGAGTACCTCGGCAGCGCGGCAACGCGATCTCGACCCCGATCCGGCGCCTGTGCCCGCGCCCGACCCCGAACCCGCGCCCGCACTCGTGCCCGACCGGGCGGTGGCGTTGGCGGTGAGGGAGGCGACGTCGCGCGTCGCCTCGCGGTGGGTGGGGCGGGGTGCGGGAGGGGCTCGGGTGTGGGAGCGTCCAGCGAAATGGGCGCTATAGTGCGCGCCAATTTCGTGGGAGGCTCCAGGTGATCGAGGACCGGCTGCGCGCGGCGCTTACTTTCGACGATATCCTGCTGGTGCCCGGATACGCGGACTTCGTGCCGACCGACGTCGACCTCCGTACCCGGTTCACGCGCGGGCTCGAGCTGGGCATCCCCATCGTGTCGAGCGCGATGGACACGGTGACGGAGTGGCGCACGGCCGTGACGATGGCGCGCGCGGGCGGTCTCGGCATCCTGCACAAGAACCTCTCTCCGGAGGAGCAGGCGCGCGAAGTGCTCGGCGTGAAGCGCGCCGAGAGCGGGATGATCGTCGACCCGGTCACGGTGCGTCCGGACCAGCCGCTGTCCGAGGCGCTCGCGCTGATGCGCAAGCACGAGATCTCCGGCCTGCCCGTCGTCCAGGACGGCAAGCCCGTCGGCATCCTGACGAGCCGCGACGTGCGCTTCGAGCAGAACCTCGAGCAACCCGTGATGCGCCTGATGACGCGCGAGCTGGTCACCGTCCCGCCGGGCGTCGGCCAGGCGCGCGCGCGTGAGCTGCTGCACCGCCACCGCATCGAGAAGCTCCTCGTGGTCGGCGACGAGGGCGAGCTCGTCGGGCTCATCACCATCAAGGACCTGCTGCAGGCGGAGCTCTACCCGGACGCGATCAAGGACGACATCGGCCGGCTGCGCGTCGGCGCGGCGGTCGGCGTGGGCGCCGATCGCGGGGTGCGCGTCGAGGCGCTCGTCTCCGCCGACGTCGACGTGATCGTGATCGACACGGCGCACGGGCACACCAAGAACGTCGTGGACGCGGTCCGCGCGACCAAGCGCGAGCACCCGGAGGTCGAGGTCGTCGCCGGCAACGTGGCGACGGCCGAGGCGACCCGTGCGCTCATCGAGGCCGGGGCCGACGCGGTCAAGGTCGGCATCGGGCCGGGCTCGATCTGCACGACGCGCATCGTCGCCGGCATCGGCATCCCGCAGGTCACGGCGATCTCCGACTGCGCCGCGGTCGGCCGCGAGCACGGCGTACCGATCATCGCCGACGGCGGCATCAAGTACTCGGGCGACGTGGTCAAGGCCATCGCCTGCGGCGCGAGCACCGTGATGATCGGCTCGCTCTTCGCCGGGACGGACGAGTCGCCCGGCGAGCTCGTGCTGTACCAGGGGCGCACGTTCAAGAGCTACCGCGGGATGGGCTCGATCGGCGCCATGCGGCGCGGCTCGGCCGACCGCTACCAGCAGAGCGAGGTCGTCGACGCGGGCAAGCTCGTGCCGGAGGGCATCGAGGGCAGGGTGCCCTACCGCGGCAAGCTCGCGAGCGTCGTCTACCAGCTCACGGGCGGGCTGCGCGCCGGGATGGGCTACACCGGGTGCCGCACGATCGAGTCGCTGCAGACCGACGCGCGCTTCGTCCAGATGAGCACCGCGGGCCTGCGCGAGAGCCACGTCCACGACGTCGTGGTCACTCAGGAGGCGCCGAACTACCGCATCGAGCGCTGACCCGAGCGGCCGCGGCGCCCCTCTTTCGGAGGGCGCCGGCGCCCGAGCGCACGCCCACGCCGCAACCGGAGCCCGCATGTCCCGCCCCGTCCTCATC
Source organism: Myxococcales bacterium (assembly GCA_020430775.1). Taxonomy (GTDB): domain Bacteria; phylum Myxococcota_A; class Polyangia; order Polyangiales; family Houyiibacteriaceae; genus JAGQJE01. Next base: position 5,003 of record JAGQJE010000261.1, on the reverse strand, counting down.
CTCGACTTCGGCTCGCAGTACACGCAGCTCATCGCGCGGCGCATCCGCGAGCAGCGCGTCTACTGCGAGATCCACCCCTGCACGATGTCGCTCGACGCGGTGCGCGCGCTCGAGCCGGCCGCGGTCATCCTCTCGGGCGGTCCGGCGAGCGTCTTCGCGCCCGGCGCGCCGACCGTCGACGCGGGCGTGTTCGCGCTCGGCGTCCCGGTGCTCGGCATCTGCTACGGGATGCAGCTCATGACCCACCTGCTCGGCGGCACGGTCGAGGCGGCGGGCGAGCACGAGTACGGCCCGGCGAGGCTGCAGGTGCTCGAGCCGAAGGGCCTGCTCCGCGGCTTCGCGCGCACGGCCGCGGCGGACGTCGAGACGGACGGCGTCGACGTGTGGATGAGCCACGGCGACCGGGTCGTCGCGCTCCCGCCCGACTTCGAGGTCCTCGCGCGGACGAAGAACTGCGACCTCGCGGCCGTCGCCGATCCGGCGCGCCGCATCTTCGGCGTGCAGTTTCACCCGGAGGTCGCGCACACGCCGCGCGGCGTCGAGATGCTGCGCGCGTTCTTGTTCGACGTCGCCGGGTGCGCGCCGGACTGGACGCCGGCGTCGTTCGTCGAGCAGACGGTGGCCGCCATCGCACAGCAGGTCGGCTCGCGGCGCGCGGTGTGCGGGCTGTCGGGCGGCGTCGACTCGTCGGTCGCGGCGATGCTCGTTTCGCGCGCGATCGGCGACCGGCTCACGTGCATCTTCGTCGACAACGGCCTGCTGCGCAGAGGAGAGGCCGAGAGTGTCGTGCACACCTTCCGCGACCACGCGCACCTGAACCTCGTGCACGTCGACGCGTCGCGCGAGTTTCTCGATGCCCTGCGCGGCGTCGACGATCCGGAGCGCAAGCGCAAGATCATCGGCAAGGTCTTCATCGACGTCTTCGACCGCGAGGCGAAGAAGCTCGACGACGTCGGCTTCCTAGTGCAGGGCACGCTCTACCCGGACGTGATCGAGAGCGTCTCGTTCAAGGGGCCGAGCGCCGTGATCAAGAGCCACCACAACGTCGGCGGGCTCCCGGAGCGGATGCACCTCGCGCTGGTCGAGCCGCTGCGCCTGCTCTTCAAGGACGAGGTGCGCGAGGTCGGCGCCGCGCTCGACATGCCGCACGACCTGCTCTGGCGCCAGCCCTTCCCCGGCCCGGGGCTCGCGGTGCGCTGCCCGGGCCCCGTCGCGGAGGACAAGCTGGCGATCCTCCGCGAGGCGGACGCCATCGTCGAGCAGGAGGTCCGCGCAGCCGGCCTCTACGAGCGGCTCTGGCAGAGCTTCTGCGTCATCCTCCCCGTGAAGACGGTGGGCGTGATGGGCGACGAACGCACCTACGAGTACGTGGTGGCGATCCGCGCGGTGGAGTCGCGGGACGGCATGACGGCCGACTGGGCGCGCCTGCCCCATGAGCTGCTCGCGCGCATGTCGTCCCGCATCATCAACGAGGTCCGCGGATGCAACCGGGTCTGCTACGACATCTCGTCCAAGCCGCCGGCGACCATCGAGTGGGAGTAGCGGTGCGGGCGTCGACACGGCCGATGGTCGTCGCGGTGGTCCTCGGCGTGGTGGCGTGCGCGGCGACCGGCTGCGCGACGACCCGCGGCGTCGCGCGCGGTGACGAGCGACCGGCCGAGCTGCGCGTGGTGTCGGACCCCGACGGCGCGACCGTCTACGTGGATGACGCCTACTTCGGGTCGGCGCGCGTGCTCGAGGTGCGCCCGCGCGCGCTGCCGCTCGGCCGGCACCAGGTGACGATCAAGGCGCCGGGCTACTTCCCGCACGACCTCGACGTCGATCTGGAGCCGGGCGTGACCACGGTGCGCATCAAGCTGCGCCCGGTCGTCCGGTAGCGCGCGCTCGCGGTCGACGCGCGCCGCGGCGCGTCCGCGGGTACCATGGCGCGATGATCCGGCTGTGCTTCGTCTGCCTCGGGAACATCTGCCGCTCGCCGACCGCCGAGGGCATCATGCGCCACCTGCTGCGCGAGGAAGGGCTGGACGGTCGCGTCGAGGTGGACAGCGCCGGGACGGGCGGCTGGCACGTCGGCGAGCGCGCCGACCCGAGGGCACGCGAGACGGCGCGGGCGCGCGGGTTCACGCTGGACAGCCGCGCGCGCCAGGTCACACCGTCGGACTTCGCGCGCTTCGACTACCTCCTCGCGATGGATCGCGCGAACGTGCGCGCGCTCGAGGCGCTCGCCCCAGACACCGCCGCGCGCGCGAAGATCCGCTTGCTGCGCAGCTTCGACGCAGACGCGCCCGCCGGCGCGGAGGTGCCGGACCCGTACTACGGCGGCGACGACGGGTTCGAGCAGGTGTTCGACATCTGTGAGGCGGCGTGCCGCGGGCTGCTCGCGCAGTTGCGCGAAGGGCTCGAGCGCGCGCGATGAGCGGCGCATGAACGGGGAGCTCTCCGCGGCGCTCTCCGCGGCGCTCGAGGCAGCGCTCGGCGCTCGCGTCGTCGCGGCGGGGGCGGTGGGCGGCGGCGACATCAACGACGCGTACCGCGCCAGCCTCTCGGACGGGCGCGTGCTCTTCGTCAAGACGCACGCGCGCGCGCCGGCCGGTATGTTCGCCGCCGAGGCGCGCGGCCTCCGGTGGCTACGCGACGCCGGCGCCTTGCGGGTGCCCGAGGTGTGCGCGTGCGCCGATCGCGGCGAGGCCGAGCGTGAGCACGGGCCGTGGTTCCTCGCGCTCGAGTGGGTCGAGCCCGCGCCGCGCGCGCCCGATTTCGACGAGCGCCTCGGCCGGGGGCTCGCGACGCTTCACCGGGCCGGGGCGCCGCGCTTTGGGCTCGACGCCGACAACTTCATCGGCACGCTGGCGCAGCGGAACGCGCCGCTACCGACGTGGGCCGACTTCTATCGAGAGCGGCGGCTCCGGCCGCAGATGGAGCGGGCGCGCGAGCGGGGGCTGCTGCCGGGGCGGCTGCTGCGCGAGCTCGAGCGCGTCGCGGCGCAGATGGAGAGGCTCGTCGGGCCGGAGGAACCGCCCGCGCGGCTGCACGGTGACCTGTGGGGCGGCAACGTCCACGTCGACGAGCGTGGCGCGCCCTGCCTCATCGACCCGGCGGTCTACGGCGGCCACCGCGAGGTGGACCTCGCGATGCTGCGCCTGTTCGGCGGCGTGAGCCCGCGGCTGATGGCGGCGTACGAGGAGGTGTCGCCGCTCGCGCCCGGCGCCGACGAGCGCGTGGCCCTGTACCAGCTCTACCCCTTGCTGGTGCACGTCAACCTCTTCGGCGGCGGGTACGTCGGGTCGCTCGAGGGGGCGCTGCGCCGCGTTCTTTGAGCGTGCGCGCCGTCGCTCAGCGCGGCCGCACGACCAGCACCTGCGTCCCGCGGCCGAAGCGCCCGCGCGGGTCCGAGAGCTCCGTGTCGGCGAGCCCGGTGCCGTCCGCGTTCGCGTCGGTGCGCGCGTGCATTCCCACCCACTCGCCGGCGAGCGGTCGGGAGAGCGCGACGTCGAGATCCGCGTTGATGAAGGTGTGGCCGTCGGCGTCGAAGCGGGCGCCGATGCCGCTGCCCGCGTCCGCGACGACCAGGACCCGCTCGAGCGGGGTGGGTGCCTCTCCCTCGACGACCGCGCAGCGCACGCGCATCCAGGCGGTGAAGTCGCCCTCGCCCCACACGCCGGCCGCGCGCCGGATCTCGACGGAGGTGTGGTAGGCGATCTCCTCGCCGAAGAAGGGCAGCGCGAAGGGCGCGCTCTCGTCGGGCGTGGGGAAGGGCGCGCCCGACCCGGGGAGGGCGGTCAAGGTGACCGGGAAGCGCGCGAGCGCGAGGCCGGTCGCGACGGCGAGCGGGGTGCGCTCGGCGTCGAGCAGCGTCGCGCGGTAGCGCCGGACGGCCCGGCCCTCGCGGCGCGTCTCGACCTCGACCCGGAGCGTCGCGATCGGCACCGGGCGAAGGAGGTCGACATGGAGCCGGCAGACGAAGGCGTCCTCGCCGGCGCGCGCGGCGATCGCGCGCCCGAGCAGGGCCGCCGGTGGTCCGCCGTGCTGGTGCGCGGGGTTCCAGGGTCCGCGCGTCAGCTCGGTCGCCTCGAACGCGTCGCCCCGCCGCCGAAAGTAGGCGCCATCCACCCGGTCAGCGTACCAGCCGGCGTGAGAAACGCTCGGACGCGAGCGCCGGAGGTCCGACCGTGACGCCGCGCACGGCTGGCGGGCGGCGCCACGGGTGACCGACGACCGACCTGAAGGCGCGCTCTAGCCCAGGTATCGGCACTCCGCGGATGACGCGTCGATCGTCCAACAGTAGTACCCGGGGCGAGTGCAGTCGTTGACGAGCACCTCTTTGGTCGTGCATCCAGTCCCGCTCGAGCAGTACGCGGAGTAGCCATACACGCTGCCGTTCTTGCAGAAGGTGCGCGTGTCGTCCGGGCAGGCTCGCGCCACGCTCTCGCACTTGCATCGGTCGGCGGAGCTCGTCGCCGACGCGTCGCACTGGCAGTTGGTGTACACCTGCTCGGCGGGGCGCCCGAGGTTGAGGCACTGGATGAGCTGCCCGTTGCGGCTCGCGCAGTCGTAGGGGTAGCTGGCGGGTCCGAGCGCGCAGGCGGTGCCCGCGCCGTTGCACTCCGCGGAGTGGAAAGAAGACACGGTGCCGCTGCAGGTGTACGCGCTGGGGCAGCCCACTGGCGGCCCGTAGCTGTTGGGGTCGCAGCTCTGTCCGGCCGCGTCACATGCCGGGATGTACTGCTGGAGCTGCGCGATGTGGTCGGACGTGACGACCGTGCAGCGGTCGGGCGCCGAGCACGTCTGGGTACCGCTGGTCACGTCGCAGCCCTTCACCGGGTCGCAGATGGGTGTTTGCGTGGTCACCCTCCCGCCCTTGCAGCTCGGGGAGCCTGCGGTGCAGGCCTCGGTGGAGGCGGTGGTGGCGCAGGCGCTGCCGCTGCAGGCGGGGGTGTAGGTGATGTGCGTGGGGGCCGCGGGGGTGCCGCCGCAGGCGGGGTCCTTGCCGGGGCAGTTGGTGG
>JAGQJE010000260.1 GCA_020430775.1 Myxococcales bacterium | reverse complement strand
CGCGGCGGGGCAGCGCAGGGGGCCGAGCTTCGAAGGGCTCCGCGTCGTGACGGGGACCGGCGGTCGCGGGGGCGACGGTGGCGTCGGGGCCTTGGGTGGCGCGCCGGGTGCGGGTGGGCTCGGCGGCGGCGCCGTCTTCTGGTGCAGCCGGCGCGGCGGTGACGGGGGCGACGGCGGCGCCGGAGGAGCAGGCGGCGGTGGCGGCGGCGGCTGCGGAGGTCCGAGCTACGGCGTCTACATTCAGCCGGCGTCGTTGGGCGGCGACCCGTCCGACACCAGCCAGTACGCCGCCGAGGTGCGTGCCGCGGCCGACGTCGAGCGGGTCGGGGTCGGCGGCGAGGGTGGCCGCGGTGGGAGTTCGCCCGGCGATCCCGGCGCACCCGGCGCCCGGGGCGCCACGGAACCGCTCCTGCTCGCCGGCGCCCCGTCGCCCTGAGCCCACGGCCGGACGAGGGCGGGTCGCCCGCGGGGTCGAAGCAGGGCGCCACGGCCGGGTCCGCCGGATCCAGCGCGATCACTGTCACTGGATCTTTCCGCCCCGAACCCCGTCCCCCGCAAAAAAAAGCCCTCCGAGAGTAGATTGAATCTCCTCGATGCCGTTGTAAACGTAATGTTCCGTCGTCGCATGATCGTCGCGGCCGCATCCAGTACCTTTCGATCTTTCTGACTCGGCGCGATCGACGGCCGAGCACCGCGCGGCGGCTGCCCCGCCCGCGCCGTCTACTCTCGGAGCCTCGGCGGGTTCGCGGTGACCCGCCGCGGGCGCCGCGCTTGGACTCCGTCGTGGCGACGGGGGCGGCGGGGGTCTCGGGCTCCGCCGCCGGTACCATCTCGGTCGCGGCGCTTGGTGTAGCGCCCGTCCCGTCGTGCGGCGCCACCGCCGGGCGCGTTGCGACGCCCCCTTCCGACGGGGCAGCGCTGCGGCTTGACCTCGTGGCCGGGGTCGCTATGTTCCCCGCCGCTTTTACCGGAGAGCCGAAGACCGATGCGGGACCTGATCAAGCTGAGCTGCGAGACGTGCGGCCGTGACAACTACGTCACGGACAAGAACAAGCGCACGATGCCCGAAAAGTTCAAGATCAAGAAGTACTGCGCTGGCTGCCGCACGCACACGGTGCACAAAGAGGGCAAGATCTCGAAGGGCTGACGCGCCGCGGCGTCGCCGTTTTCGACGCGGCCTGGCGGCTCATCCGCCGGCCCGTCCGTCCTCGACGCGCTGGCGAAGCTCGCGCTCGATCCGATCGCGGCTCTCTCCGAGGGGCGCGTACGCGTTCGCTTTCTCGTAGAATCCGAGCGCCTGCTCATAGTCGCCGCGGCGCCGCGCGTCCGCGCCGGCCCAGCGGTAGTAGTCGAAGCGCACGCGCGTCTTGGTCAGCGCGACGGAGGCCACGCTGGCGGCGATAGCCGCGCCGAGCACCAGCGCGATGGCCCCGCCGAGGGCCGCCGGTCGCACCGCCGGCGGGGTGGGCCGCGCGGACGCGTAGACGACCGCCGGGGCGGGCCTGCGAGTGTGCACCGTCGCGCGCGCCGCCCGCCACGAGCGCCACGCGACGCCGACGACGAGCGCGAGCGCGGCGAGCGCGGCCGCCGATGGAATCCCCGGAAGGTCCGCAGCGCGGCCCGCGCGCCACACGGCGAGCCCGACCCCCACGGCCAGCACCACCACGCTGGTGTGGAGCACGCGCACGCTCAGGCTGGCGCGGTCGAGGCGTCCGAGGATCGCCGCGCCGAGGTGGTACAAGGCCCTGACCGGCACCGTCCCCCAGTCGGCCGCGAGGGCCAGCGCGCTCGCCGGAGCGAAGAAGACGAGCGCCGCGACGATCATGTAGCCCGTGAACCAGCCGATCGACAGGTCGAGGCTAGAGACGCCGACGTGAAAGGCGAGCGGTGCGAGTCCGGCGATGGAGAACGCCTGTCTCAGCCACGGGCGACGCCACGCGTCGCGATGCACCACGAGCAGGTACGCGACGCAGCACGCGAGCTGCAGGGCGACCGCGCTCAGCGCGAGCGCGCGCCAGGCGCCCGCGTCGCCCAGGCCGAGATGATTCGCCCAACGCAGTAGGTCGTCGACGGAGGGTAGGGTGCGATCTGGGTTGCGCTGCGCCGCGCCGCCGAGGGGCACGATCCGTTGCAGCGCAGACCCGTCACGCCACTCGGCGCCGAGCTTTCCGACTGCGGCGTAGAAGTACACAATCGCGAAGGTTACGCCGACCACGACGTAGCCCGGCGCGGGCGCGGTGCGGTCGAACTCTCGGGAATCGTCGCCGAGGCCGAGCGCGTGCTCGCCGAGCACTTCGCGCGCGCCGCGCAGCGGGAAGAACACGAAGCACCCGAGCACGAGTGAGAGCAGGTAGTGGTGCTGGTAGCTGTCCAGCATGCTCATCGCCCAGCCGTAGGTATAGAGCGCGGCGACCGTCGCGAGCCCCACGCGGGTCGGGCGAGTCAGCGCCATCGTGAGCGCGACGCCGCCCGCGAGCGCCACGACCGTGACGTAGAGACCCGCCGTGGGGGTCGGCCCAAGAGCATCGAGCACGCGGAAGTGCGCGACGTTGAATCCGTCGACGCCGTAGCGCCAGCCGTGCGGGACAAGCTCGACGAAGCAGTCGAGGCCGACCATGGCGAGCACGATGTGGAGCAGCAGATAGGGCCGGACAGAGTCGACGGGCCCGAAGAAGTACCGATCGAAGGCGCGCTTCATGGCGGTGTTGCCTTTGCGGCACTCGCGGCTGGCGTCGCGCCTGCGACCGGGCATGTGACGACATACCGCTGCGGCGGCAGCGCGCGGCCGTCGGCGTCCTGGCAGGTGTTGACGAGCGTCGCCTCGCCGACGCCACGGAGCGCGCAGCGGCTCTGCAGGAAGCGCTCGATGACCTCCGCGCGGTTGCGCTGGAGCGAGGCCACCCAGGCCGGCTGCAGCGCGCGACGCGTGTCTACCGGTTGCTCGCGTCCGGAGACGGTCTCCGTCACCGTCGCGCGGCAGGTCTGCACGCGGATGCCGGAGAACATCCGCCATGCGAAGCGTTCGTCGTAGCGGTCGTGTCCGACGTAATAGCTGAGCGGGATGAGGAGTTGCGCTAGCACGTACGCGAGGATGAGCGCGCGCGCCCACCCGCGCTTCGGCGTCGCGTCCGCCGCGCTCGCCCTGAGGCCGGAGCCGGCGTTGGGAAGGAGGCCGATGGTCGGTGGCGGGGCCGCTGACATGGGCGGGATGGACAGGGGCGCCGCGATCGAGATGAACCGTGGAGGCGCGGGTAGCCTCGGTGTCGCCGCGCGGAGCGCGAGCAGGAGCGCGCGCATCGTCTGGGGCCGGTCCTCGGGGTCCCGCGCGAGCGCCGCTCGCAGCACGCCCGTGAGCGCGGGGCGAGGCACGCCGTCGACGTCGATGAGCGAGTCGTCCGGGTCCCCCAGTGCTTGCGCGGCTTCGGGAGGCGGCGGCGCCCCGGTGAGCATCGCGTACAGGAGCGCGCCGAGCGCGTAGACGTCCACGCGGCGGTCGCGCGGCGGCTCGCCCGGCGGTTGCTCTGGTGCGCGGAAGGGCAACGCCGTCTCCGGCGGATCCGAGAGCGTCGCGAGCCCGAAACCTCTGACCTGCACCTCGTCGCTCTGCGCCTGCTGGGCCACGAAGACCGCCTCCGGCGTGAACTCCCCGTGCACTACCCCCGCCTCGTGGGTCGCCGCTAGTGCCTCGGCGCACTGCGTGGCGATCAGCACAGCGCGATCGGTGCGCAGAGGCCCCACGCGGAGCATCGACCCGACGCTCTTGCCGGGTACCCGGACCATCGCGATGAAGGGTCGCCCGTCCGGCATCCGGCCGACGGCGCGCACCGGCATGATGTGTGGGTGGTGCAGTGCCTCGGCCGTCTCGATGGGTTCGCGCAGGCGCTCGAGGCCGGCGCCGCTCAAGTCCGAGTCGAGGCGGAGTACCGTCAAACGCGTCCCGCCTCTGGTCGCGACCGCCTCGAAGCGGAGGCCACGCGCCGCCCGCCGAACGGCGCGCTCGATGCGAACGTCGCCCTCGAGGACAGCGTCCTCCCAGGTGCAGGCCTCGGGCGCCGCGTCGTCGCCCTCGGCGCGCTCGCGCCGGTCCTCGCCGTCCGGGCTCTTAGGGCGTTCACTCATGCGTGGGGTGCGGCAGGCCGGGCCGCGCGCGGTGAGCATCGCCCCCTGCGCGGCGATGTGCAACGCCCGCGCTTGCAGCGCGGGTCGGCTCCGAGTGGTGGCGAGCAGGTGCGCGACTGCGCGCAGCATCAGCCCCGCCATGAAAGGGCCGGCGCGGTGTGGCCGTCGGCCGGAGCGGTCGGGCGTGATAGAGACGAGCAGCACCGAACGACCACGGCCGCCCTTCCGAGAGTAGGCCGCGCCTCTCGACGCCGCGGCCGCGATGGCGGCCACCGCGCCGCCGCCCGGGAAAGCCGGTCCTCCGAGGGTAGAGCGACTCTCTCGCCGCGCTCGGAGCCGCGGCGCCGCGTTCGCCTCGTGGCCCGGCTGGGTGGAGCAGGTTCTGGCGGCCGTGGTCGGCCGATCGCGGGCCGGTCAGCGGGCGGCGCGTCGATCTGGGGCGCTTCCGGCGGGCAGCGGACGCAGCGGTGCGAGCGTCCGGTCGCCGGGGGGCTCGCGGGCGGGCTATGGGATGGCGAGGTGGCACCAGCTCGCGTCGAGCGGGGCGCACTCGACGCGGTGGCGTTTGCGCATCAGCAGCGTGCCGCCGGG
>JAGQJE010000259.1 GCA_020430775.1 Myxococcales bacterium | reverse complement strand
GGCGCAGCGCTTCGAGTCGCTCGCGCGCGCCGCGTCCGAGGTGCCCGACGGCCTCGCCCGGCTCGCCGCGCCGATGCTCGAGCCCTGCCCGGACGATGCACCGCTCGCCGCCCGCCAGCGCTGCGAGCGCGAGCGGAGCGACGCCGCGCGGGACCTCCGTGCGCGGACCTGGCTCGTGTCGCTGAGCGCCCTCGAGCGCGTCTCGTTCGGCCCCTACGAGCCCACCCATGACGGCTTTCGCGTGCGCGTGCTCGGAATCAGCGAACGCGCCCAAGGCGTGCCCGCGGTCGTGTCGACGGAGCCCGTGGCGGACGGCGAGCCCGCGCGCCGGGTGATCGCGGAGCGTTTCGTCGAGGTGCCCCGCGACGACGTCGCCCGCTGGCTGCACCACAACGCCGTCGCGCGCCTGCGCGTGCGCCTCGTGTTTCGGCTGGGGCGCACATTCACCGACCCGACGGCGGCGACCGCCGGCGCGCTCGCCGGCGTGCTCATCGAGCCGCTCGCCGTGCAGGTCTACAACGAGAGCACGGGCGGGGTGCTGCTCGACACGACCCGCCCGGCGGGAGACGAGCCACCGGCGCCCCCCGAGCTGAAGGAGCGGCACGAGCTGTGGACGAAGGACGCGGCGCGCCAGGTCCTGTGGACGGCGCCCGACGGGACCCCGCTGCTGCTGTACGTGCAGACGCTGCCGGCGCGGAGCGACCCGAGCGCGCGCGTGGTCGTGCTCATGGCCGAGCGCGGCGTCGACACCGAGGAGCTGGCGCGCTTCGTGGCCCCGTGCTGCACGGCGAACCTCGCGCTGACGCCGCAAGGCACGGGCCGCGTCCTCGCCGTGTTCACCGAGCGCCGCCCCACGCAGACTCAGCCCGGAGAGGGGGAGGTCGTGCTCCTCACCTGGCGGCCCGCCGTCGGCGCGCTCGGCGTCGCCGCGCGGTGGCATGGCGACAACGAGGCGAGCCCGCCCGCGTGGTTGAGCGACCCGAGCGCGCCGCTGCCCTCGCCGTCGCAGGCCGGCACGGTGGCGCCCATCGGCTCCGGAGCTGCGCCGCCTGCCGTCGCGCCCAACGCGTCGGGCGGGGGGCCGGCGGCGATCACCGGCGGCAGCACCGCCGGGACGGCTAAGCGGCCCCAGCCGGTGCCTTGAACACCGCGCCACGGTAGTAGCGCAGCTCCGCGATCGACTCTCGGATGTCGTCGAGCGCCCGGTGCTCGGCCTTCTTCGACGGTCGCTGCGCGTAGGTCTCGGGGTACCACCGCAGGACCAGCTCCTTGACGCTCGAGACGTCGATGAGCCGGTAGTGCAACCACCGGTCGACGCGCGGCATGTACCGGGCGAGGAACCGCCGGTCTTGGTGGATGGAGCTGCCCGCGAGCGGCGCCGCGCGCTCCTCGGTGTGGGCCTTCAAGAACGCGAGCAACGCCTCCTCGGCCTGTAGCTCGCTCGTCGGCGACGCGCGCACGCGCTCGACCAGTCCAGATTCCGTGTGATGGCGCGTGTTCCACTCGTCCATGCCCGCGAGGAGCTCCTCGGGCTGGTGTACGACGAGCTCAGGCCCCTCGGCCACCACCTGTAGCTCGGCGTCGGTGACCAGGACCGCCACCTCGATGATGCGATCGCGCTCGGGGTCGAGCCCGGTCATCTCGAGATCCATCCACACGATCGGCGCCGGCGTGTCCATGCCGCTCGCGTATACCACGCTGGCCGTGCCTCGCGTCCAAGCGCGGCCTGCGCTGCCTGCGCCCACGCTCAACCGCTGGGAATCACTCATCTCGGCGGAGCGACAGGCGCGCCCGCCCGTTGCCGACTTCGCGGCGTGCTGCTAGAGCGCACGAGCCCATCGAAAGGTCGTCACCCGTGCAGATCGACGCGCGCAAGCTCACGCACCTCCGCGAACTCGAAGCCGAGAGCATCCACATCATCCGCGAGGCGGCCGCCGCCTGCGACAAGCCGGTGATGCTCTACTCGATCGGCAAAGACTCCACCGTGATGCTGCGCCTCGCGCAGAAGGCGTTCGCGCCCGGCCCGCTGCCCTTCCCGTTGATGCACATCGACACGACGTGGAAGTTCCGCGACATGATCGCGTTCCGCAACGAGCTGGCGAAGCAGCCCGGCATCGAGATGCTCGTCTATACGAACCAAGACGGCGTCGCGCAGAACATGAACCCCTTCGATTACGGCAGTAACAAGTACACGACCGTAATGAAGACCGAGGCGCTCAAGCAGGCGCTCGACAAGTACAAGTTCGACTGCGCGTTCGGCGGCGCGCGCCGCGACGAGGAGAAGTCGCGCGCCAAAGAGCGCGTCTTCTCCTTCCGAGACCAGTACCACCAGTGGGATCCGAAGAACCAACGCCCCGAGCTGTGGCGGCTGTACAACGCCAAGATCAACCAGGGCGAGTCCGTGCGGGTGTTTCCGCTGTCGAACTGGACCGAGCTCGACGTGTGGCTGTACCTCTGGGTCGAGGACGTCCCCGTCGTGCCGCTGTACTTCGCGAAGGAGCGACCGGTGGTCGTGCGCGATGGCACGCTCATCATGGTCGACGACGATCGCATGCGCCTCAAAGACGGCGAGCAGCCCAAGATGAAGCGCGTGCGCTTCCGGACGCTCGGCTGCTACCCGCTGAGCGGCGCGGTCCCGTCGGACGCCGACACGCTCCCGAAGATCATCCAGGAGATGCTCCTCAACAAGTTCTCGGAGCGCCAGGGGCGCCTGATCGACTTCGACGAGGAGGGCTCGATGGAGCTCAAGAAGCGCGAGGGATACTTCTAGCCGCCCGTCGCACCCTCGCGGCCACGCCGCGCTTCGCCCCCTCTCCATCTCACTCCGCGGTCCACACGGCGCGTGCTGGGCCGCACCGCAGGAAGACGCATGACGGCCGAAACCGAGCTGATTCGCGAAGACATCGAGGCGTACCTCGCCAAGTATCAAACGAAAGAGCTGCTGCGCTTCGTCGCGGTCGGCTCGGTCGACGACGGCAAGTCCACGCTGATCGGCCGGCTGCTCTTCGACACCGGGATGGTCTACGAGGACCAGCTCGCCGCGGTCAGGCGCGCCTCCTCGATGGAGGGCGAGGACATCGACTTTGCGCTGCTGACCGACGGGCTCAAAGCCGAGCGCGAGCAGGGCATCACGATCGACGTCGCGTATCGGTACTTCGCGACCGACAAGCGCAAGTTCATCATCGCGGACACCCCCGGTCACATCCAGTACACCCGCAACATGGTGACCGGCGCCTCCACGGCGGACGTCGCGCTGATCCTCATCGACGCGCGCTACGGCGTGCTCCAGCAGTCACGTCGCCACGCGTACATCGCCTCGCTGCTCGGCATCCCGCACCTCGCGGTCTGCGTGAACAAGATGGATCTCGTCGACTTCGGCCAGAAGGTGTTCGACGACATCACCGCGGACTTCAACCACTTCGCCTCCTCGCTGCGCTTCAAGGACGTCACGTTCTTTCCGGTGAGCGCGCTCAAGGGCGACAACATCGTCACGACGAGCGCCAAGACCCCGTGGTACGAGGGCCCCACCGTCCTCGACTACCTCGAGACCGTCCCCATCGCGGACGACCGCAACCTGCACGAGCTGCGCTTCCCGGTGCAGTACGTCATCCGCCCGAACCTCGACTACCGCGGCTTCGCCGGCACCGTCGGCTCGGGCGTCATCAAGCCGGGCGAGGAGGTGCTCGCGCTGCCCTCCGGCAAGCGCTCGACGGTCCGCGCCGTCGACACCTTCGACGGACCCATCGACGAGGGGTTCGCGCCGCAGTCGGTCACCGTTCGTCTCAACGACGAGATCGATCTGAGCCGCGGGGACATGCTCGTGCACCCGAGCGCGCTGCCGACGGTGACGCGCCGCTTCGACGCGCACCTGGTGTGGATGCACGAGCGCCCGCTCGACACCGAGAAGGCCTACCTGATCAAGCACACCACGCAGGTCGTCCGAGGGCAGATCGAGCACATCGAACACCGCGTCGATATGGACACGCTCGAGCCCGCGCCGGCCGAGGGGCTCGAGCTGAACGACGTCGCGCGCGTTCGGGTGAGCTGCCACCGCGCGCTCTACGTCGATGACTACGCCGACAACCGCGAGACCGGCGCGTTCATCGTCATCGACTCGCTCACCAACAACACCGTGGCCGCCGGCATGGTCATCGGGAAGGGCGGCGCCCGCCAGGGGATCGAGGACGCCCTCAAGGAGCTGCACGCTGGCTCGGCGATCGCGCCGAAGACCTTCGTCAGCCCGACGGAGCGCCGGGAACGCCTCGGCCAGTCCGGCGCGACGGTGTGGCTGACCGGCCTGCCGGGCTCGGGGCGCTGGACGCTGGCGTTCGCGCTCGAGCGGCGCCTCTTCGACCTTGGGCACACGGCGACCGTCGTCGACCCGCGCGACGAAGACCTGCGCTCGATGATCTCCGCCGCGAAGGCCGCGACCGACGCCGGGCTCATCACCATCTGCGCCTTCCCGAGCCCGAAGCACGACGACCGCGCCCAGCTCCGCTCGCGCGTCGGCGCCGAGCGCGTGGTTCAGGTCTTCGTCAACACCGACCCGGCGCTGTGCCGTGAGCGCCGCCCCGACGCCGACCAGAGCGCGTTCGAGCCGCCCGAGCACTTCGAGCTCGAGGTGCGGCTGCACGAGACCCGCATCGACGCCGCGGTCGAGCAGATCATCGCCCTGCTCCGGACGCGGGGCCAGCTCGGCTGACCCGGCGCGCCTGCGTCACCCGGCCGTGATGAAGCGCGTCACGACCTCCGCGAGCACCTCCGTGCCCCACGCGAGCCCCTCGACGGGGATCCGCTCGTCGTGCCCGTGGAACAGATCCGCAAAGCGGATCTCCCGCGGCATCTTCACGGGCGCGAACCCGTACCAGCGCGCGCCGATAGACGTGAACGCTTTGGCGTCCGTGAACCCGGGGAGCAGGTAAGGCACCACGGGCGAGTCCGGCTCTCGCTCGCCGACGACGGCGCAGATCGTGTCGTAGAGGTCGCTCCCGCGGGGCTCAGTCACGACCGGAGGCAGCGTGTGCATCACCTCCAGCTCGAACTCCTCGCCGAGGACCGCGCGCAGCTCGCGGAGGAGGTCGTCGACCGACTGACCTGGCAGCATGCGGCCGTCGATCTCGACCTCCGCGACGCCCGGGATGACGTTCGTCTTGGCGCCGGCCCGGAGCACCGTCGGGGAGGCGGTGTTCTCGAGCATCGCGCGCAGCGCGCGCGCCACCGACGCGTCCGGCAGCCGCTTCAAGACGGGGGCGGCGAGCGAGGGTCGCAGCAGCGTCGTGATGAGCTGGCGGACCCCGGCGGGTTGACGGGCCGCGAGCGCGGCGACGAAGTCCCGGACGACCGGGGTCGCGTGCGGCTCGAGACCCTGACGGCCGAGGCGCGCCACCGCCTCGGCGAGCCGGATCACGGCGGAGTCCTCGCGCGGCATCGAGCCGTGACCCGGCTGGCCGTGCACGCGCGCCTTGATCCAGGCGACCCCCTTCTCGGCGACCTGCACGGTGGTGAAGCTCTTGCCCGCCACGAAGAGGTTGAACCCGCCGCCCTCGCCGATGGCGAACTCGCTCTCGACGAGCGAGCGGTGGTTGTCACAGAGCCACAGGGACCCGTAGCGACAGCCTGCCTCCTCGTCCGCGACGGCGGCGAAGATGAGATCGCGCTTCGGGGTCACGCCTTCCCGCGCGAGGCGCGCGAGGATCGCGAGGCTCATCGCCGCCATGTTCTTCATGTCGATCGCGCCGCGACCCCACAGGCAGCCGTCCGCGACCTCCCCGGAGAAGGGGGGGTGCGTCCACGCGTCGGGCTCGGCCTCGACGACGTCGAGGTGGGCCGTGAGGAGCAGCGGCGGCTTCTCGCCGTTGCCCTTCAAGCGCGCCACCACGTTCGCACGCCCGGGCGCGCTCTCGAGCAGCGTCGGTGAGAGCCCCGCGGCGCTGAGCTCGGTCGCGACGAGGTCCGCCGCGGCTCGCTCGTTGCCGGGGGGGTTGGTCGTGTCGATGCGGATGAGCTGCTGACACAGGCGAAAGGCGTGGTCTGTCAGCTCCCGGTCGGCGATCTTCATTCGGGGGAGCATAGCAGCCCGAGCGCGGGATCGAGATCGGGGGCGGGGTTGCGCGGGGGGTCGGCATCGACGACAACCCGAGCAAGGCCCGAGGCCCCGCTTTCGCCATGTCGCCACCGGACCGTCCCAGCGCGCCTCCACCCTTGACCCACGCCCACGTGCTGGTCGTGGACGCGGACGCGCCCGCCCGAGCGCGCCTGCGCGCGATCTTCGCCGGCGCCGGCGCGCGCGTTTCGGTCGCTGGGGGCGCGGATGAGGCGCTGCGGCTCGCGGGGGCCGACGCGCCGGAGCTCGCGGTCATCGACACGGCCCTCTCGGAGACCAGCGCCGCTCAGCCGCTGCTCCCCGCCTTGCAAGCGATCGCCCCGGAGGTCGAGTGCATCTGGATGACGGGCCAGGCGAGCCTCGAGGCCGCCATCGCGGCGATGCGCCACGGCGCCTTCGCGAGCGTGCCGAAGCCCGTCGACCCGGACGACCTGCTCGCCGTGAGCAGCCGCGCGGTCCTGCAGGTGCTGGTGCGCCGCGACCGGATCTCCCTCGCGCAGGAGCTGCGCGACTCGGTCGCGCTCTATCGCGGGGTGGTCGACCACGTCGAGGCGATCATCGCCGGGCTCAGCGCGGACGGGCGGGTCGTCTTCTGCAACCGCTACGGGCACGAGCTGACGGGCTTTCGCCCGAGCACGGTCTACGGGCGGCCCTTCGTCGACGCCTGGGCGGTCGAGGCCGAGCGCGCCGCGATGGCGCGCGATCTCGACCGCGTGCTGCGCGGTCGCACGATCCGCGACCACGACCGGCGCCTGCGGTGCAGCGACGGGCGCGTCCGGACGGTCCGGTGGCTGCTCACGCCGCTGCCTGGCGGCGTGAGCGAGGCCGGCGACCAGGCGGTGCGGCTGCTCGCCGTCGGCATCGACCGCACCGAGCGCATCGAACTCGAGCGACGCTGGATCGAGGCGGAGTCCGTGGCGGCGATGGGGCGCATCACCTCGGGGCTCGCGCACGAGGTGCGCAACCCCTTGAACGCCGCGTCGCTCCAGCTCCAGCTCCTGCGGCGAACGGCGCGCAAGCTCGAGGACTCCGAGCGGGGAGCACGCATCGAGGCACGCGCCGCCGTGGTCTCGACGGAGCTCGAGCGGCTCTCGGCGCTCCTGAACGAGTACCTCGACCTCGCCCGTCCACGCCGCCTCGAGCTCGCGCCGCTCGACCTCCGCGAGCTGCTCGACGAGGTCGCCGCGTACGAGCGGCCGCTCATCGAGGCGGCTGGGCACACGCTGATGCAGACCGTGCGCGAGCCGACGTTCGTCGTCGGCGACCGCTCGAAGCTGCGCCAGGTGTTGTTCAACCTCATCAGCAACGCGCTCGAGGCGATGGAGGGCACGCCGGGCGGCACGATCCGCCTCGAGATGCGCGCGGCACACCCGCCACCGTCGGCCGGCGCCGGCGCCGATACCGACGGCACAGAGGCGAGCGAACGCCGTCGTGCGTCGGTCGAGGTGCGCGTCCGAGACACCGGCCCGGGCCTCACCGAGGCGGAGGGCAGCGAAGCGTTCCAGCCCTTTCACACGACGAAGGCCACCGGCACCGGCCTCGGGCTGAGCATCGTCGAGCGGATCGTCGGCTGGCACGGCGGCCGCGCGCGGCTCGGCCCGGCGGAGGACGGCCCGGGCGCGGTGGCGAGCTTCACGCTCCAGCCGGCGGACCGGCCCTGAGCGCAGCGCCCGGCGCCGTCACGGCTCCGACCACTCCTTGACGCGGTACTGCACCTTGCGCTGGCTGATGCCGAGCAGCTCGGCGGCCTTCGCGGTCGAGCCCCCGACCGCGTCGAGGGTGCGCTCGATCGCGACCCGCTCGATCTCGGCGAGCGTCAGGCCGGGCACGCGCGCATCGAGCCCGTCCGCCGGCCCCGGGTGACGCCCTGAGTCGTCCCGCCCCCGCCCGAGCTCGGGGAGCGCGTCGAGGCCGATCGTCCGCCCCTCACAGAGCACGACCGCGTGTTCGACCGCGTTCTCGAGCTCACGGACGTTGCCGGGCCACGGGTACGCGATGAGAGCGCGGAGCGCCTCGTCGGTGAAACCCTGGACCTCGAAGCCGTTCGCCTCGGCGTGCTTGCGAAGGAAGTGGTGCGCGAGCGCGGGCACGTCGCTGCGCCGGGCCCGCAGCGGCGGGACCTCGAGGCGGACGACGTTGAGCCGATAGTAGAGGTCCTCGCGGAGGTGCCCCTCGTCGACCGCGCGCCGGAGGTCCCGGTTGGTGGCGGCGACCACCCGGACGTCGACGCGCAGCGTCTCCGCGCCGCCCACCCGCTCGAACTCGCGCTCCTGCAAGAAGCGCAGGAGCTTCACCTGGGTCGCGGCGCCCATCTCGCCGACCTCGTCGAGAAAGAGCGTCCCGCCGTCGGCTTGCTCGAAGCGTCCACGACGACGCGAGACCGCCCCCGTGAAGGCGCCCCGCTCGTGTCCGAAGAGCTCCGACTCGAGGAGCGACTCGACGAGCGCCGCGCAGTTCAGCCGGACGAAGGGCCCATCGCGCCGGGGCGAGGCGTGGTGAATCGCGGCGGCCACCAGCTCCTTGCCGGTGCCCGTCTCGCCCTCGATGAGCACGCTCGCGCGGCTGCGCGCCACCTGCTCGACCATCTTCAAGAGGCGCTGCATCGAGGGGTGCGAGCCGACGACGCCGCCGATGGACAGGCGCGTGTCGACCTGCTCGCGCAGGCGCGCCGCCTCGCGGGAGAGCTGCGCGCGGCTCATCGCGCGCCCGACGAGGGCCGAGACCGTGTCCATGTCGAGCGGCTTGGTGAGGTAGTTCTCCGCGCCACGCTTGATAGCGGCGACGGCGGTCTCGACGGTCCCGAACGCGGTCATCACGATGAACGCGGCGTGCGGTGCGAGCGTCCGGCCGCGCTCGATCAGCTCGATGCCGTCGACGCCCGGCATCTTCAGGTCGGTCAGGACGACGTCGGGGTCGTAGTCCTCGAGCAGCTCGA
Source organism: Myxococcales bacterium (assembly GCA_020430775.1). GTDB lineage: Bacteria > Myxococcota_A > Polyangia > Polyangiales > Houyiibacteriaceae > JAGQJE01. The sequence goes on along the minus strand of JAGQJE010000259.1, from coordinate 6,439 downwards.
GCGCCTCGGCCCCGTCGGCCGCGGCGCGCGTGTCGTGACCCTCGTCGGCGAGCAGCTCCGCGAGCGCGTCGCGGGCGTTCGGCTCATCGTCGACGACCAGGACCCGGCCGGTGGTCGCACCCATCACTCGCCGAGTATTTTCCGCGCGCGCACGGCCTTCAAGTCATCGCGGCGCGGCGTCGTTCGCGCCGCCCGCGCCGGTCTCGTGCTCCAGCTCGTCCAGCCCGCCCCCGCCGGTCGAGCCCTTCGCGCCGCCCCCGCCGGTCTCGTGCTCCAGCTCGTCCAGCCCGCCCCCGCCGGTCGAGTCCTTCGTGCCGCCCTCGCCCTCGAGCTCGTCGAGCCCGCCGCCGGTGCCCTCGTCGGGCGCCGGCTGCTCCGCCGTCGGGCCGCCGCCGAGCTCGTTCAGCGTCGGTGCGACCCCCGGCTGGCCTCCCGGCCCGCCGAGCGGCGTGACCTCCGTCGCGCCGGCGCCGTACACGACGTCCGGCAGCCATGTGGAGAGCTGCGGCACGTACGTGGTCAGCCCGAGCGCGACGATGAGCAGCGCGATGAATGGGATCACCGAGCGGTAGACCGTCGTGATGGGCTTCTCGAAGCGGAAGCTCGAGATGAAGAGGTTCAGGCCCACCGGCGGCGTCAGGTAACCGATCTCGAGGTTCAGCAAGAAGATGATCCCGAGGTGGTACGGGTCGACGCCGAAGCGTTCGGCGATGGGCGCGATGAGCGGGACGACCACGACGATCGCCGAGAAGATGTCCATCAACATCCCGACGACGATCAGAAAGAGGTTCAGACAGATGAGGAACATCACCTGCGAGGTGATGACGCTGCTCATCATGTCGAGGATCATCATCGGCACGCGCGCCTGAATCAGGTACGACGTGAAGCCGATCGCGGTGGCCAAGATGGCGAGGATCGCGCCGACCAGGGTCATCGAGTCGCGGATGATGCGCGGGAGGTCCTTCGTGAAGCTCACGTCGCGGTAGATCCACACCTCGATCACCAACGTGTAGATCGCGGTGAAGGCCGCCGCCTCGTGGATGCGCAGCAGCCCGGAGTACATCCCGCCGAGCAGGACGACGGGCAGCAGCACCTCCCACTTCGCGACCCCGAGCACCTTGAACGCGGCGCCCCATTGGAAGGGCTCGCGCTTCATCTTCATCTTCTTGCCCGTGTACACGGCGTACACCGACAGGGCGACCACGGTCAGCGTGCCGGGCACGATGCCCGCGAGGAAGAGCTTCTCGATCTGCACGCCCGCGACGACGCCGTACAGGATGATCGGCAAGCTCGGCGGAAAGAGCAGACCGAGCGACCCGCCGGAGGTGATCAAACCGAGCGAGAACTTCTCCGGGTAGCGGTCGTAGAGCAGCGCCGGGTACAGCAAGCCGCCGATCGCGACGATGGTGATGCCGCTGCCGCCGGTGAAGGTCGTGAAGAACGCCGACGCGACGAGACAGACGATGGCGAGCCCGCCTGGAAGCCAACCGAACCACGCTCGGGAGAGCTGCACCAAGCGGTGCGGCGTGCCGCTCTCGGCCATGAGGTAGCCCGCGAAGGTGAAGAGCGGGATCGTGACCAGCAGCGGCGAGTCGGCGAACTTCTCGCTGAAGACGTCGTTCGCCGCCCCCATGATGCTGGTGTTCGGGAGGTTGTGAAAGAGCACCATCGCGGCGCCGCCGAAGATGGCGAACAGCGGCGCGCCGATGAGCGCAAAGATGACGAAGAGGATCGCGACGCCGGCACTCATCGCGCGTCCTCCGCCGGCTGAGCTTGGCTACCGGCGCCGGCTCGGGCGCTGGGGTCGGGCCCGTCCTTTTGTCGTGGAGGGCGCCCGAGCGCCGCGAACGAGACGAAGCCGCCGACCACGAAGCGCACCGCCATCAGCAGGAGCATCACCGGGACGATGAGCTGGAGCGCGACCTCGGGTGTCGACATGGGCGCGCCGAACTTCGAGAGGATCGCCCGAACCGCGCAGAAGACGTCCGGTCGCTCGAGCCCGGCTCCCGTGACGAGCTTCAGCGGCGCGTCGCAGATGTGGACGGTCGCGCCGGACGCGCCGAGCACCGAGAACTGCAGCGGGATGTCCTTCGCGTTGTTCAGGACCGAGGCGAAGAACACGCGGGCGAGGTAAAAGCAGATGACGCCGGTACCGAGGTTGACGAGGCCTCGCATGACGAGGCGCGGCTTGCGCGGGGCGAGGCGGGGGAGGACGTCGATCGCGATGTGCTTGTGGCTGTGGGTCGCGAGCGAGGCGCCGAGGAACGCGAGCCAGAGGGTCCCCTTCTGAAGGAACGAGTCGGCCCAGGTGAGGTGCGCCAGCGCGACGTTCGCCCAGGCAAAGTCGAGGTTCGTCAGGTTGCGCAGCGTCGCCTGCGCGGCGGCGACGAGGATCATCAGCAGCAGCATCACGGTCGCGATGGCCGCCTCGCCTCGCGCGAGCCCGTCGTCGAGCCGCGTGAGCAGACCGGGGTTCGATTGTGCCGTCGTCATAACACCTCGGCCCCGGCACGCTGAAGGGCATGGGCGCGTCGCGCCGGAGCCTCACCAAACGCGGGGCGTCCCCTTGTACCACGCGACGCCGCCGCCTCCGCGCGGCGATGCGACAAAAAAATCGCGCACCGCACACGAAACGACGCCCCGTGGCGAGGGCCAACGGGGCGTCGTCTAGGGCCGCGAGCTCGCGGCCCTTGGCCGGGGGCGGCTACTTCTCGTTCAGGATGTGTTCGACCTTCGCGAGCAGCGGCGCTGGGTACACCCGGCCGACCAGGATCTTGCGGGTCTTGTCGAGCTCCGCCTGCCACTCCGCGCGGTAGGGGTTCGTGTCGACGGCCGTGATGTTGCGCTTGAGGATGGTGTCGTACGACGTGTCGTCGTCGCGGCGGATCAGCTTGGCGAGCACGGCGTGCGCGCGCTCCGAGGTGCTCATCAGCACGCTCTTCTGCTCGGGCGTCAGGGCGTCGAAGCTCTCCTTGCGCAGGATGGTCGCGCCGATGAGGATGCCCATGTTCTGTTCGCTGACGTACTTGAGGCGCGTGTACCACTGCAGCGACACGGCGGCGATGGCCGACGCGGGCACGGTGTCCACCATCCCCGTCTGCAGCGCGGGGTAGACCTCCGGCACGCCCATGCTGATGCCGTTCGCCCCGACGACCTTGAGGAAGTTCGTGAAGATGAGATCGTCGCGCCAGGCCCACGGGCGCGCGTGCTTGAGGTCCGACGGCTTGAGGATCTTCTCGTTCGAGAAGAGGCGCAGCTTGCCCACGTCGCCCCAGCCGAGGAGCTTGTAGCCGGCGTTCAAGAATTCCTGCTCGAAGTCGTCCTTCAGGGCGTTGCGGACCTTGTCGACCTCCTCATAGGTCGTGAACAGGCCAGGGGCGCTGAGCACGAGCACGGGGCGCACGATCATCCCGAGGCCGGTGCTCGTCACCGCGGCGCCGTCCATCTGCCCGGCGCGCATCTTGCGGATGAAGTCGCGCTCGTCGCCCTGGCTGCCCCCCGGATAGAAGCGCAGGCTCAGCGTGCCATTGCTCTTCTCTTGCAGCGTGCGGTTCCACGCGTTGAAGACCTTCATCCACGAGGAGCCGGTGGGAGCGAGCGTCGCGATGCGCAGCGCGACGGCCGGCTGGGCGTCCGCGGTGCGCGGGGTCGCCCCGGGCACGATCAGCGCGCACGCGAGGAGCATGGAAAATACAAGGAGTTTCGGTTTCATCTCCGGCCTCTCAACGGGTTGGACTGGGCTCGTGGCGAGCGCAGACGGCTCTCGAACTTGGATTCGGACGACGGAGGCGCCCGTCAGATTCAACGCGCGGTGCGCCGAGGCGCATGCTCGGGCGGGGCGCGTACCTCAAAACAGCCTGCTCTCCATCTCGAGATAGACCGCGGCTTTCGCCTTCGCGATCTGGTTGCCGAGGCGCGCATCGGGGAGGACGTCACCCGCGTCGAGCACCTCGTGCAGGAGCTTCTCGAACAGCGCCTTGTCGTCGCGCTTCACGGCGTAGTAGCGGGCCATGTTGAGCTGGACGAGGAGGTTTCGCCGCTGCGTCTTCGCGAGCGCCTCCTCGAAGAGCTTCTTCGCCTGGTCCATGTCGGCGCTCATCTCTTGCGTCGTCGCGACCGCGAGGAAGAGCGTCCCCGCGGAGTGGTAGTAGTCGGGGTCGAGGTCGATCGAGCGCTGGACGAGGGCCTTGACGTACGCGAGGTCCGCGACGGCCGTCATGTCGTCCTTCGACATCTTGATGTACGAGCCCCACGAATACCCGGCCCAGAGCAGCACCTCGGCGTCGCCCTTCTTCTTGAAGTTTTTCTTCAGCCACGCGGAGAAGTCGTCGACGCCCATCTTCAGCGCGTCGTCGATGCCCTCGTGGTCGAGGCGGATCTGGTGCATCGCGAGGTCGCGCGCGCGCTCGTAAAAGAGCTTGGCGCGGAGGTTCTGCTTCGCGGACTCTTCGTAGTCGCCCCGGATCTCCGCCTTGTCGGCGGCCGTCTCGACCCAGCCCATGGCGTAACCGTCGTACGCGCGGATGAGCTGCGGCAGGAGCTTCTTGTTGTCCGGCACGATGCGCAGGACGCCCTCGAGCTGGATGATCTGGGCGGGCGCGGCGTCGCCGGCGAGGTCGTAGTCCCAATACTGCTCGAACGCCGGGGCGGCTCGTTGGAAGACCCCGGTGGTCATGTCCGCCGTCATCTTGGTGAGATCACAGCCCGAAACGAGCGCGAGGAGCACACAGAGCCCTCCAAGCATCCGAAGCCGCCGACCGCTCACACCTGTCTCGCCGTGTACGTGCATGACCGCGATTAGTACGTGGATGTAGGCGCGGGTGTCAATCTCGTTCGCTTGACCGGTCGGAGCGCCACGCACATTGTCCGGGATGCGCTTGACCTGGCCCCTCGGCGCCGCAGCGGTCGCCCTCGCCGTGCTCTGCGCGCCGGCGTCCGCCTCGATGGTGGAAGCGCGCACGCTCGAGCAGCTCGTCCGCGACGCCGGATACGTCGTGCTGGCCCGCGTCGAGTCGCAGGCCTCGCGCTACGACGCCCGCGGGCGGATCGTGACCGACGTCACCCTCGAGATCGAGCAGGTCGTCAAGGGCGACGCCGAGCCCGGCGCGCGGCTCGTGCTGCGGCGCTTCGGCGGCGTGGTCGGCGACGTCGCCGCGACGGTCGACGGCGCCCCGACGTTCCGAGACGGCGAGCTCGCGGTGGTGTTCGCGCAGCGACGCGGCGGCGACCACCTGTACGCCGTCGGGATGTCGCAGGGGGTGTTTCCAGTCCGCGTCGTCCGGTCGAAGGCGCGCGCGGGAGGCGCGACCCGCGTCGTCGACCCGAGCGGGCGGGGGCTCGCGCTCGTCACCCGAGGGCCGAACGGCACCTTGCAGAAGGCCGCGGGCGTGCTGAGCGAGACGACGTCGCTCGACGCCTTCCTCGGCCGGCTGCGGGCCATCGCCGCCGCGCAAGAGGGCCACTGAGATGCCGCGGCGGACGCTGACCCTCGCCGTGCTCGCGACCGGGCTCGCGCTCGGGGTCTACCCGAGCCCGGCGGCCGCCTGGTGCTCGATGACCACCGACACGACCGCGGTCCCCCCGACGCTCGCGCAGTGCGCCTCGGACGGCATCCCGGTCGATCAGTGCTGCGTGCAGACGGGCAAGCCGCTCCGGTGGGATCGCCGCTGCATCAGCTACTCGCTCGACGCGCGGGGCTCGACCGCCGGTCCCCTCACGCTGAGCCAGATCGACGGGATCGTCCACGACTCGTTCGCCACGTGGACGAGCGTGACCTGCGACGGCGCGCCGCTCGACTTCGACATCCAGGAGACCGCCGAGGACGTGCTCTGCGACCAGCAGACCTTCCGTCCGTCCGGGCCGAACGCGAACGTCATCGCCTTCGTGAGCGGGGACGACTGGACCGCGCGACAGTACGACCGAAACGCGTTCGCGGTGACGACCGTCCACCACAACGCGTCGACCGGGCAGATCTACGACGTCGACATGGAGCTGAACGAGCAGCAGGGCCCCTTCGAGATCTGCCCGTCGCCGGAGGGGTGCGTGCCGATGCCGCCCAAACGCACGCCCGTCGACCTGCAGAACGTCGTCACGCACGAGCTCGGGCACTTCTTCGGCATCGCCCACTCGGTCGTGCAAGGCGCCACCATGTTCGGGAGCGCCGCGCGTGGCGAGATCACCAAGCGCACCCTCGCGCCCGACGACGACGACGCCATCTGCTCGGCGTACCCCCCGGGCTCGCTCCCGGAGACCTGCGACTTCACGCCCCTCGGCGGCTTCGCGCCCGACTGCGGGTCGAGCGGCGGCGGGTGCTCGGTGGCGCGCGCGGCGGCCGGCCCGGTCGCCAGCGCCGGGACGGGACCGCACGAGCGGGGCCCGCGGGCTGCCTGGGCGCTCGTAGGGCTGCTCGGCCTCGGGCTGCTCTGGGGGCGGCGCCGCG
>JAGQJE010000258.1 GCA_020430775.1 Myxococcales bacterium | reverse complement strand
TAGCGACAAGAGCGTGCGGGGCGATTGGGGACGTCCGGGCGTGGTCTCGGCAAGCGTCGACATCGACCGACACCCTGCACGACGTGCCCTCCGCGCGCCTTCAGGTTGCCCGTAGGGGGCTTACGCTTCGCCGCGCATGCGAGCGCGAACGGCCTCCGGTTCGACCTCTGGGTGAGACCGACCACGCAGCTCTCGGGACCACTCGCACAAGAGGTCGCGAACGGTGCGATCAACCTGCGGTATATCCCATGACGAAGAAGAAGATCACCGCCGCAGAGCTGATGGCGAAGCTGAACGCCGACCCTGAGTTCGTGGCGAAGCGTGCACGGGAAGAGGAGGAGCGCCTCAAACGCGAGGCGGAATACCGCCGCGCCGAGGCGCCGCTGGTCGACGAGCTGCGAGCCGCCGGCTTCCAGGTGCAGTCGGCATGGGACCCGGTCAACACGCCGGGCTCCTACCCGAAGGCCGTGCCTATCCTGCTCGCGCACCTCCCGCGGCCCTATCCGGCGGCCGTGCGAGAAGGCATCGCGCGGGCCTTGGCCGTCCCCGACACAAAGGCTCCCGGCTGGAACGTGCTGACCAGGCTGTACATCGACGAGCCCGAAGATCGAGTACGAAGCGGGCTCGCAGCCGCGATCGCGGCCGCCTCGGACGACGAGGTGATCGGCGACGTCATCGCCCTTGCCAGGGACTCGCGGCACGGCTCAAGCCGCCTGCTCCTGCTCAGCGCGCTCGAGCGCTCGGCAGACCCGCGGGCTGATGCGGCGCTGATGGACCTCGGTACCGACCCGGACCTCACCAAGGAGATCCAGGTCATCCTGCGGCGCCTCAAGCGGACCAAGCGCTGACGCGCGCCCCGCTCGCGCCTCACCGCTCCACGAGCCTGGCGTCGCGGATCATGGTTTACGTGCTGTGTGCTATTTCGAAATGGGCATATTGCACCGTTACAATCATCCTGCGCTTGCCATCGGCGGCTTCTGCGCGCAGAATGACCCTTGAAAATGGGTACTCCGCACGCAGACCATGAGCCGAGCAAGACCCTCGGCCCCCAAGCCGCTCGGCTCGTCGCGATCTTGCACGAGCGGGGGCGGACGTTGTTCACGCACGCCGAGGTCGAGGAGATCACCGGCCTGTCTGCAAAGTCCGCCCGCAACCTCGTCGCCGGCCTCGTGAACCGCGGCCTCGCCACTCGCCTCAAGCCCGGCCTGTTCATCCTGGTGCCGTTCGAGCTCGGCCGCGAACGCGAGTACCTCGGCAACCCCTACGTCGTCGCACGCGAGCTCGCCGACACGCCCGCGTACTACGTCTCGCACGCCTCCGCGATGGACCTGCACCAGATGGTCACGCAGCCGCAGCTCGCGGTGTGCGTGACGTCGCCGAAGGCGATTCGCCCGCGTACCGTGCTCGGCACGGAGTTTCGCTTCGTGCGCTGCAAGCGGGAAGACCTGTTCGGCATCGTCGAGCTGTGGGCGACCAAGACCGAGCGCGTTCGCGTCAGCGACCTCGAGCGCACCGTCATCGACGGCCTCAAGCAGCCGGAGCACTGCGGCGGGCTGACCGAGGTCGCGAAGGGCTTCTGGATGCGCCGGGACGCGATCACCGTGCCGAAGCTCGTCGATTACGCCCTGCGCCTCGGCGTCGGTGCCGTCGTCCGCCGGCTCGGCTTCCTTCTAGAGACCTTCGAGGTGGAGGCGCCCGCGGAGATCGACCGGCTGCGCGCGGCGCTGACCGCGACCTACGCGCCGCTCGATCCCTTGATGCCGGCCGAGGGGCCGTGGAACGCGCGGTGGCGGGTTCGCGTCAACGTCGAACCTGACGAGCTGCGCGCCCTCGTGAGGACCTGACCGATGATTCCTCAACGCAACCTGTCCCTGCTCTCGAACCGCCTGGCCCGCGCCGGTGGTCGCCGCGTCGGCGAGGCGGTCCTCGAGCGCGACTACTGCCTCGCATGGTTCCTCGTGGGCCTGTCGCGGTCACCTCTTCGCGAGGCGCTCGTGTTCAAGGGCGGCACGGCGCTCAAGCGCTGCTACTTCGGCGACTACCGCTTCTCGGAGGACCTCGACTTCACGCTCGCCGAGCCGCGCGAGCTCGAGGCGATCCTCGCCGGGCTCGAGGAGGTGTACGCGGAGGTCCAGCGGGCGTCGGGCATCGTCGTGCGCTTCGCCCGCGCGGACCGCAAGAGCCACCAGAACAGCCACACCTTCTACCTCTCCTACGAGGGGCCGCTCCCGGCGGCGTCGCCGAAGGAGGTGAAGGTCGACATCACGATCCGCGAGCAGCTCGTGCGACCGGTCGAGGACCGGCCGGTGTTGCGCGGCTACGAGGAGTATGCGGATCTGCCCGAGGACGCGCCGGTGCGCGTGTACGCGCTCGAAGAGATCGCGGTCGAGAAGCTCGTCGCGCTGACCGATAAGGCTCGCAACGAACCGCGCGACCTCTACGATCTCTGGCACCTCACGAGCGAGGGGCTCATCGACTTCTCGACGCTGATCCCCGAGGTCGAGGCGAAGCTCGCCTTCCGCGGTCGCACGCGCGACGCGATGACCTCTGAGCTCACGAAAAAGGAGGCGCGCTACAAGAAGCTCTGGGCCGTCCGCCTCGGACAGCAGATGGCGACGCTGCCGCCGTTCGACGACGTGTTCCGAGCGGTGCGACGAAGCCTGCGCGACGCCGGGCTCGTGGAGCGTTGAGGCGCGAGCGGGAGGCGGGCGGGCCCGGCTCGAAGGCGTCAGCAGCCTAGCCGAGGGCGTGCTCGACCATGCGCACCAGTTCGGCCGGCTCATCAAGCGCGGAGAGCGATTCGTAGATCGCCTCGTGGAGCTGTTTGTCGTCGGCGGCCAGGGCGAACACCAGGGCGGACGTTGCTCGCGCCTTCGAGAAGCAAATGGGAGCCTGCTGTTTCTGACCGCCGTCTTCGTCCAGCTCGAAGTACTCGTCGTCGAACCTTGCAGCCAGGCTCTCCAGTCGTGCGCGAAGCGAGGCGTCGGGAGCAGCGGCTCCGCGAAGGACCGCCAACGCCTCGCTGACTTCAGGCGCAGTGAGTCCGGCAGCCGCAACGGCTTGCTCTGTGCAGCCTGCCGGCGTCCGTCCGAAGGCGCCCGCCGGAACCGCTCGGCCACAACAGGCGCTACGAAATCAAGTCGGAATGGATCCATCACTGCACCTTCAGCGGTGTTACGGCTCTTGCGCCGGCCCCCTCGATCGCAGCAGCGCACGCCGGACAGATCGGCCGAGTGGCGCCGACCTCCAGCAGTCGCAGTCTGTTCTGCTGCGCGTAGTTCACGATGTCCGCCTCGGCCTAGCCGAGGCCCGGAGCGATCGTCTCGCCTGGTGCGAGCGTCACACCTGGCCGCAGGTAGCCACGCGGCTCGCTGGTGCCGACGAGAACCTGGCGGCGCGCTCACGAACGTCTTCACCTACGACGCCGCGGGACGCATCAACTCCCGCGCCGAGACCGACGGCGACACCACCACCGTCTACGCCTACGACGACGCCGGGCGCCTGCACGAGGTCCACGTCGATGGCGCCCTCCGCGACACCAACCCCGGCTTCCAACCCTTCGGCTTCGCAACCGCATTCGGGCCCGCTTCGGGCCCCAGGCCGGCTTACCGCTTCGGTCCCTCCCTGCGACGCACGCAGAGTGCGCCTCAGTCGGGTCTTGCGGGGGCGCTCGGCCTGGCACCCGAATCGAACCCGAAGCCCGCTCGCAGCCGACCGCTCGGCAGGCGCGATCGGGGCGCAGCGCCCGGGCACCAAGCGTCGGGCGCTCAGGCGAGCGGCGACGTCGCGCTCGATGCGCAGGACCGGCTGCTGCGCTACGGCCACCTCGACTTCACCTACAACGCCGCCGGCCAGCTAGAGAGCCGCACCGACACAGTCTCAGGCGAGCACACCGCGTATCACTACGACGAGCTGGGCCGCCTGCTGGCCGTCACGCGGCCCGGTGGCACCGAGGTCCACTACCTCATCGACGCCGCCGGCCGCCGCGTCGGACGCCGCGTCGGGAGCGGCCCCGTCACCGACACCCTCGTCTACCTCGACGCCCTGCGCCCCGCCGCGAGCCCAAGCCGCGGCCAGCTCTACGTCTACACCAGCGGCCGCAACGTCCCCGGCCTCATCGTCACCGCAGGCGCCACCTACCGCGTCATCACCGACTGGCGAGGCTCCGTCCGCCGGGTCATCGACACCGACTCCGGCGTCGTCGTCCAGGCCATCGACTACACCGCCTACGGAAGGGTCTTGCGAGACACGGCGCCAGGCTTCCAACCCTTCCGCTTCGCAGGCGGCCTCGGGTCTGGATAGCGCTCGGAGCGGTCCGCCGCGCTCCTCCCGCCCGGCTTCCCCGGCCCTGCGCTTCGGGTGGCTTGCGCTTACCGGTTCTTCTTGCGGGCTCGGCGCTGGGCTTTGCGCTTGTTCTTCTTGGTTCTGGCGGCCGGCGCGGAGCGTTTCGCGTCGGCCTTCTGAGAGGGCGGGCGCGGTCCGGGGCCGCTAGCGCCGGGGGTTGACGCCCGGCGGGGCGACTGCGATGCCGGTCCCACCCGCTCCTCGAGCGTCTCGTCGTCGAAGAGGTCGAGCTGCGCGTCGTCGGGGTCGCCGAGGGGACTCAAGACGATCTCGATGGGGCCGTCGTTGGTTTGAGCGACGTGCGCGCGGGCTGGGAGCTCGCCGTGATGGGACACGGCCGCGAGGACCCGCTCGTCGCCCAGGTAGGCGGTGAGCGCCCGCAGGATCGCCTCGACGAACGTCGTCTCGGCGCGGTTCAGTCCTCGCGCCGTCGGTTCGCCATCCTCCGTCACCTCGAAGACGAGCGGACGCGGCGTGCCCTTCGGCGAGGCGACCTCCCACTGGTGGGTCTCGATCTCGCTGCGCTGGTGAGCCGCGAGGCTCGCGTCTGGTACGTAGCTCAGCTCGATGTGCGGCGTCGCGTCAGCGTCTTCGCCTTGCTCGAACGCGTCGAACTCGTCGAGGTATGCGCGGAAGTCGTTGATGTTTGCGAAGAGCAGGACGGCGAGGGAGTCGTCCGCCGTCCCGAGGACCGAGACGACCGCACCCCGCACTGTGAACGGCTCCGCGGTGACCAGGAAGGAGCGTTGGGTCGAGGACAGCCGCTTCCATGGCTCGGCACGAAAGAGCGCCGCGGCAGCCTCGAAGAACGACGCGACGGCCTCGGGCGAGCGCTCGGACGAGAGGTAGGACGTCTCGGCCCTCCAGTCGTCGGTCATCTGCTGGAACATCGCGGCCAGGCACTCATCGAGCTTCGGGGTCGGTGCACAGACGATCTCGAGCGTGGGATGACCGGCGCGCAAGGCCGCGGCGAGCTCGGACGACGTGACACGTACACGCGCCGGGACGCGCGGCGGGCCGACGAATGGGTCGTCGATGGTGCTTTGGAGGCTCTCGCTGGCGACGCGCAAGAGCTCATCGGGGTGGTCTACGGTCGACCCGAGGAGCGCGCCGTCCGCGTCGATCCAAAAGAGCCCGTCGGGGCTGGGGGCCAGCGGGTCCGCCATGAGCTCGTTAGGGAACGTCGCCATACCGCCCATCCACTCATCAGCGGCGATGGGCGTGGGCTCCGTAGGCTCCGTCGGGTCCTGGCTGGGCTTGCTTTGCGTCATGGGTCGAGCGCTAGCCTACGCGAGGACGAGGCGCCATGTGTAAGCGACGCGCCCGCGACGCTCGCGGGGCTCTGGCGAGACGTCATGCCCGAGCGGCCTGCGGCGCATCGCCATAGCCGCCACCTCGAAACAATAGATAGCGTTCACTCTCTAAGTACCGTACCCTGCCTCTACGCAGGAGGACGCGGATGCTGATCATCAAGAACGGGCTCTTCTTCGACGGCACGGGGGCGCCCGGCGCCATTCGGCACGTGCGGGTGCGGGGCGGTCGGGTCGACGCGGTGTCCGAGCAGCCCCTCGACGAGTCGGGGGTCGAGCGCGTCATCGACGCCGAGGGCGCCTGGGTGATGCCGGGGTTCTTCGACAACCACACGCACTACGACGCCGAGGTGCTCGCCGCGCCGGGGCTCACCGAGTCCGTGCGACACGGCGTCACGACCGTGTGCATCGGCTCGTGCTCGCTCAGCACCATCGCGTCGTCGGCGGAGGACTGCGCCGACTTCTTCTCGCGCGTCGAGGCGCTGCCGCGCGAGCACGTGCTCGCCGCGCTCGAGCGCTACAAGCGCTGGAGCACGCCCGCCGGGTACATCGAGGGCCTCGAGTCCCGCCCGCTCGGCCCGAACATCGCGAGCTACATCGGCCACTCGGACATGCGCGTCGCGACGATGGGGCTCGGCCGCGCGGTCGACCCGGACGCGCGCCCGACCGACGCCGAGCTGTCGCGCATGAAGGCGCTGCTGACGGACGCGCTCGACGCGGGCTTTCTCGGCATGTCGACCATGACGAACCCGTGGGACAAGGTCGGCGGCGAGCGCTTCCGTTCCGCGAAGCTGCCCTCGACCTACGCGACCTGGGGCGAGTACCGAAAGCTCCACCGCATCCTGCGCAAGCGCGGGCGCATCCTGCAGGGCGCCCCGAACATCACGACCAAGTACAACGTCTTTCTCTTCCTCGCGGCGAGCGCGGGCTGGGGCGTGCGCGAGCCGCTCAAGACGGCGCTCATCACCGCGGCCGACGCGAAGGCGACGCCCTTCATCGCGCGCGCGGCGACCACGGGCGCGTCGCTCGGCAACAAGCTCCTCGGCTCGGACCTGCGCTGGCAGACCGTCCCGATGCCCTTCGAGGTCTACGCGGACGGGATGGACCTCGTGGTCTTCGAGGAGTTCGGCGCGGGCGAAGCGGCGCTGCACCTCGCCGACCAGATCGAGCGCAACGCGCTGCTGCAGGACGAGGCGTACCGCCGCTGGTTCCGGAAGGACTACGAGAAGAAGTGGTCCCCGCGCGTGTGGCAGCGCGACTTCTACGACGCGGAGATCGTCGCCGCGCCCGACGCGTCGCTCGTCGGTCAGACCTTCGGCGCGGTCGCCGACGCGCGCGGCATCCACCCGGTCGACGCCTTCCTCGACCTCGTCGTCGAGCACGGCCGGGCGCTGCGCTGGCGCACCACCATCGCGAACCACCGCCCCGACGTGCTCGCGAAGCTCGCCGCGCACCCGAGCGTGCAGGTCGGCTTCGCGGACTCCGGCGCGCACGTGCGCAACATGGCGTTCTACAACTTCCCGCTCTACTTCCTGCGCACGATGAAGCGCGCCATCGACCGCGGCGCTCCCGTGCTGCCGCTCGAGGCGGCCGTCCGCCGGCTCACCGGCGAGCAGGCCGAGTGGTACGGCGTCGACGCGGGGCACCTGCGCGTCGGGGACTGCGCGGACATCGCGGTCGTCGACCCGGGCGGCCTCGACGACTCGCTCGACGACTACCACGAGGCGCCGATGGCGTTCTTCGACGGCCTCGAGCGCATGGTGCGGCGCAACGACCGCGCCGTGCGCGCGACCGTCATCGGCGGCGAGGTCGTCTACGAGGCGGGCGCCTTCGTCGAGGGCTACGGCGAGGCGCGGCGCTACGGGCGGTTCCTGCGCGCCGGCCAGAAGGCGGCGCCGCTCGCACAACCGGCGGCGGCGCCGAGCCTCGCGGCCGAGTGAGCCCGGCGTGAGCGCGGCACCTGTGCGACGCACCCAGGCCGAGCGGCGCGAGGCCACCATCGCGCGCCTGCTCGACGCGACGATCGACGCCCTCGCGGAGCGCGGCTACGCGGGGGCCTCCGTCGCCGAGATATGCCGGCGCGCCGGGCTCTCGCAGGGTGCGCTCTTCCGCCACTTCGACACCCGCCACGCCGTCATCGGCGCGGCGACCGACGAGATCGGGCGCAGGCACCTCGCGCGCTTCGTCGACGCGTTCCCGGACATGCGGGCCGGCGGCGCGGTCTCGAAGGCCGTGCGCTTCGTCCACGACACGGCCCGGAGCCCGGCGCACGCCGCGTGGCACGAGGTCATGGTCGCCGCCCGCACCGACCCCGACCTGCGCGCCCACGTCCGCGCACCGCTCGAGCGCTTCGAGGCGGCGCTCCTGCGCGCGGTGCCCGAGGTCCTGCACGTCGACGGCGAGCGCGCCGCCCGCCTCGGGGTGGTCTTCCTCTCGCTCGCCCACATGTTCGACAGCGAGGCGGTCACCTTCGCCGTCTACCCAAACCCCGCGCTCGAGGCTGCCCGCCTCGAGTGGGCGACCGCGGTCCTCAGCGACGAGCTCCGCGCGCTGGGCCTCAGTTGACGGCCGGAGTTCGGCAACCACGTGACCCCGCGGGCAGCGAGGGGCGCGCGCCGCGTCGCTTCGCGCGCTTCAGGCGCGCGCCGGCGGAAGGCGCCGACGACGGCGGTCGACGCCCCGTCGAGTATCGTGGGACCCTACGCGCATGAAGGACCACGCCTCCGCCATCGCCGGCCCGCATCGGGCACCGCTCCGGCTGCTGTGGGCGCTTCTGCCCGCGCTCGCGCTCGTCGCGGGCTGCGGAAGCGGCCGCCCCGAGGTCCGCGGCTGCGGCGACGCCACACTCTACGCGAACCCGAGCGACCCCGGCGCCGAAGGCGCGTGGGCGGTCGGCGTGCGCACGGCCATCGTCGCCGGGCTGACGACCGAGATCTGGTATCCGGCCGAGCCCGGCACCGACGCCGACGTCTCGCCCGCAAGCTACGACATCCGCCAGTGGCTCTCTCCGAGCGAGGCGGCGAAGATCCCCGACTCGTCGGCGCCGTCGCAGGTCTGCGACTGCTTCCGCGACCTGCCCATCGACGCGGGCCGCGGGCCATACCCCGTCATCGTGTTCATCCACGGCACGGCCGGCTTCCGCACGCAGTCGCTGCACTTCATGACCCACTGGGCGAGCCGCGGCTTCGTCGTCGTGGCGGCGGACTACCCGGGCCTCTTCCTCGGTGACGTGCTCACGAACCCCGCCGGCGGCATCACCTCGCACCCCGAGGTCAAGGCGCGCGCGCTGATCGAGGCCCTCGACCACCCCGCGGGCAACGCGGCCTTCCTCGACGGGCGCATCGACATGGCGCAGCTCGGGATGGCGGGCCACAGCGCCGGGGCGTTCGCGCTGATGGGCTTCGGCGATGTCGCGAAGGTGCTGGTGCCCATGGCCGGCAGCGGCGTGATGCCGGGCGGCGCGCTCCAGTCGACCCTCGTGATGGGCGGCCTCGACGACGGGGTGGTCGCGCCGAAGATGACGCTCGCCGGATACGACGCGGCGCCGGCGCCGAAGCGCTTCGTCGGGATCGCGGACGCGGGCCACCTCGTCTTCAGCGACCTGTGCGCCATCAAGAACGCCGCGGGCCAGAACATCCTCGAGATCGGCGAGCAGTACCACATCATGAACGCCGAGCTCGCGAGCATCCTCTTCGATGGCTGCGGCGCCGGGTACCTCACGCCGGAGCAGGGCTGGGACATCGTGAACTACGCGAGCACCGCGGTGTTCGAGGCGACGCTCCAGTGCCACCCGAAGGAGGTGGACGACCTCCCCCAGATCCACGCGCGCTTCCCGCTCGCCGCGGACTACCGCCAGACGCTCTGAGGCACGCACCGGACGCGTCCCGAGCGCGCGCGGGTGCGCCCCGCTGGATCCGCGGGCGCGCTTGCGCGACGCTTGCGGCCACACGGGCGCGGCGGCGTCGCGGCGCCGTGCACCGACACCGAGGAGTCGACCAGAGGCATGGCGCAGGCCGAGACCAAACACGTGGTCATCATCGGGGGCGGGTTCGGTGGCCTGCAGTGCGCACGCGCCCTCGCGAGAGCCCCCGTGCAGGTCACGGTCGTCGACCGCGAGAACCACCACCTCTTCCAGCCGCTGCTCTACCAGGTCGCCACCGCCGGCCTCGCCCCCGGCTCGATCGCGGTCCCCGTGCGCTCGGTCGTCGGCGCGCACGCGAACACGCGCGTGCTCATGGGCGAGGTCACCGAGGTGGACCTCGAGGCGCGGACGCTGTGCGTCGCGGGCGGCGACCAGCTCGCGTACGACTACCTCGTCGTCGCGGCCGGAGCGCGCACGAACTACTTTGGCAACGACGCCTGGGCGCGGCACGCCTACGGGCTGAAGAGCCTGCGCGACGCGATCCGCATCCGCGAGCGCGTGCTGCTCGCCTTCGAGACGGCCGAGCGCGAGCGCGACCCCGCGCGACGCCGCGAGCTCCTCACCTTCGTCGTCATCGGCGGCGGCCCGACGGGCGTCGAGATGGCCGGCGCGATCAGCGAGCTCGGCCGGCGGACGCTCGCGCGCGACTTTCACACGCTCAGCCCGGCGGACGTGCGGGTCGTCCTCGTCGAGATGGGCGAGCGGCTGCTCGCGCCCTTCGATCCGGAGCTGTCGTACTGCGCGCTCGAGCAGCTCGAGGCGCTCGACGTGGAGGTGCGCCTCGGCCAGCGCGTCACCGACGTGAACCCGCGAGGCGCGCGCATCGAGGACGAGGAGGTCCACGCCTCGGTCGTCGTCTGGGCCTCGGGCGTGAAGGCCGCGTCGCTCGCCGAGCGCCTCGGCGTGACCCTCGACCGCCAAGGTCGCATCCGCGTGGACACCGGCTGCGCGGTGCTCGGGCGCAGCGACGTGTTCGCGATCGGCGACATCGCCTGCCACATCCCGGAGGGCGAGACGCAAGCGCTGCCCGGGCTCGCGCCGGTCGCGATCCAGCAGGGGCGCCACGTCGCCAAGCAGATCGCGCGCGAGCTCCGCCGCAAGCCGCGCAAGCCGTTTCGCTACGTCGACAAGGGCATCATGGCGACGATCGGCCGCAACCGCGCGGTCGCCCAGACCTCGCTCCCCGCGCTCGGCAAGCTGCACCTGTCGGGTCTGCTCGCGTGGCTGAGCTGGCTCTTCATCCACATCCTGTACCTCATCGGGTTCCGCAACCGCTTCATCGTCCTCTTCAACTGGGTGTGGTCGTACCTGACCTACGGGCGCGGGGCGCGGCTCATCACGGCGTACGTCGCCGGCGAGCGGGCCGAGCCGGAGGTCGGGCCGGGGCCGCTCGACATCACCGCCGCCTTCGCCGCCGACCCGCCGGACGACGACGCGGCGCAAGAGCCCGCCGCCGACGGCGCAGGCGCCTCGCCGCGGGTTCGAGCGCCATGAGCCTGCTGCTGCTCTACATCGGCCTGGCGGTCTGCGCGTCGTTCCTCTGCTCGATCCTCGAGGCGGTGCTGCTCAGCGTGAGCCCGTCGTTCATCGCCACGCTCGAGGAGGACCGGCCCGCGGTCGGGCGACGCATGCGCAAGCTCAAGAGCGACGTCGACCAACCGCTCGCCGCGGTGCTCAGCCTCAACACCATCGCGAACACCATCGGGGCTGCCGGCGTCGGCGCGCAGGCGCAGCGCCTGTGGGGCTCGAACGCCCTCGCCATCGCGTCCGCCGCCCTCACGCTGCTCATCCTCGTGGTCGCCGAGATCGTCCCGAAGACGCTGGGCGCCGTGTACTGGCGGAGTCTCGTCGGTTTCGCGTCGCGCGCGCTGCCGGTGCTCATCGTCGTCCTCGCGCCGCTCGTGTGGCTGAGCCGCCGCATCACGACCGGGCTCCGCCGCCGCGGCGCGCAAGCAGGCGGCCAGACGCTCTCGCGCGAAGAGCTCGCCGCCCTCGCGACGGTCGGCCGCGAGCACGGGCTCATCGACGAGTCCGAGTCGCGCATCCTCCGCAACCTCTTTCTGCTCTCCGAGCTGCGGGCGCGGGACATCATGACCCCGCGCACCGTGGTCTACATGCTCTCGACGGACACGACGGTCGGCGAAGCGATCGAGGATCGCAGCGCGCTGTCGTTCTCGCGCATCCCGGTATGGAAGGGAGAGCGCGAGCACGTCGTCGGCTACGTGTTGAAGGACCGCCTGCTGCTGCTCGGCGCGCGCGGCGAACGCGGACGCGAGGTCGGGACGCTGGTCCGCCCGCTCGTCGTCGTGCCCGAGTCGCTCGCGGTCACGCAGGTGTTCGAGCGGCTGCTGCAGCGGCGCGAGCACATGGCGCTCGTGATCGACGAGTACGGCGGCGTCGACGGGGTGGTCACGATGGAGGACGTGCTCGAGACGCTGCTCGGGCTCGAGATCGTCGACGAGGCCGACGCGGTCAAGGACATGCGGGCGATGGCGCGCGCGAAGTGGGAGGAGCGCGCGCGCCGGATGCGGGCGCAGAGCCTCGACGACGAGAGCGACGCGCCGGGCACCGACTGAGCGCTATGCTCCGGGCGATGGCCGCGACCGACCACCCTCCGCGAGTACACGACGACTGGTACGTCCTCGCGGAGTCCTCCGAGCTGCGGGCGCGCCCGCTCGCGCGCGCGCTCTACGACACGCCCATCGTGCTCTTTCGCGACGCACGCGGCGTGGCGCACGCCCTGCTCGATCGCTGCCCGCACCGGAACGTGCCGCTGTCGCTCGGAGCGGTGCGCGGGCCGGAGCTCGAGTGCGCCTACCACGGCTGGCGCTTCGATGGCGGCGGCACCTGTCAGGCCGTGCCCGGGCTCTGCCGCGCGGCGGCGCACCCGGGCCGCCGGGTCCCGTCGTTCGCCACCCGCGAGGCCGACGGCTTCGTGTGGGTCTACGGCGTCGCGGACGAGGCGCCCGCGCGGGCGCCCTACCCCCTGCCGCTCGCCTCGGACGCCCGGTACGTGACGGTCCGGCAGCAGCTCACGATGCCCGGCTCGGTGCACGCGGTCGCCGAGAACGCGCTCGACGTCCCGCACACCGCGTTCGTACACCGAGGGCTCTTCCGCGGCACGGGCGAGCCCAGCACGATCGAGGTCATCGTCGAGCGCGACGCCACCTCGGCCGTGGCGGAGTACGTGGGCGAGGCGCGCCCGGGCGGGCTGCTCGGGCGCGTGCTCGGGCCCGGCGGCGGGGTCGTCCGTCACTTCGACCGCTTCATCCTGCCCTCCGTCGCGCAGGTCGAGTACGCCCTCGGCGAGCACACGCACCTCGTCGCGACGACGCTGCTCACGCCGGTGAGCGACTACGAGACGCGCCTGTACGGCGTGTTCGCCGCGCGCTTTCCGTTCGCGGCGCCGTGGGTCGCCCGCGCGGTGAAGCCGCTCGCGATGCGCGTGCTCCGCCAGGACGTAGCGATCCTCGGCGCGCAGACGGCGGCCGTGCGCCGCTTCGGCGGCGAGCGCTACGCCAGCACCGAGATCGACGTGCTCGGGCCGCACATCGACAAGCTGCTGCGTCGCGCGGCGGCCGGCGCGCGCGACGTGTCCCCGGCGAGCCACCGCGTGACGATGCGCGCCTGAGGCGCGGTGTCCCGGCACAGGTGGGCGTCAGCGGACGTGGGCGGGGGCGTCGCGGAGGACCTCCTCGACGTCGCGCGCGTGCAGCCCGAGCAGATAGAGCACGCGGTCGAGCCCACCGGAGCTGACGGCGGTGTCGGCCGCCTCTCGGAGCTTCGCCTTCGCGTGAAAGGCGATGCCGAGCCCCGCCCGCGCGACCATCCCGATGTCGTTCGCGCCGTCGCCGATCGCGATGGTCTGTTCGAGCGAGATGCCCTCTCGCTGAGCGAGCGTGTCGAGGAGGTCGGCCTTGCGCTGTGGCGTGACGATGGGGTCCCGGACGGTCCCCGTGAGCCGGCCGTCCTCGACCTCGAGGGCGTTCGCGTAGGCGTAGTCGATGCCGAGCGTGTCCTTCAGCGCGCTCGCCGCGAACGTGAACCCGCCGCTGAGGATGGCGGTCTTGAGCCCGAGGTGGCGCAGCACGTAGAGCATCCGCGCGGCGCCCTGCATCACCGGGAGGTGGCTCGCGAGCCCGAGGACGCGCTCGTACGGCATCCCAGCGAGCAGCGCGACCCGCTCGCGGAGGCTCGCCTCGAAGTCGAGCTCGCCGGCCATCGCCCGCCGCGTGATCGCGGCGACCTGATCGACCACGCCGTACATCCGCGCGAGCTCGTCGATGCACTCGATCTCGATGAGGGTCGAGTCCATGTCCATCGCGACGAGGCGCTTGCTCCGGCGGGTCAGCCGCTCGCGCTGGACGGCGATGTCGATGTCGACGCCGACGGTCGCCTCGAGCAGCGCGCGCCGCAGGCCGCTCGCGACGCGGCCGCACTCGTCGTCGCGCTCGCGTCTTGGACCGTCCGCTGGATCCGGCAGGGAGACGATCGCCTCGAGCGAGCTCATCTGACCGACGCTCAGCGTGCGGATCGTCTCGATGTTCGCGTGGTGGCTCGCGAGCACGCGCGCGAGGTCGTGCACCCCGCGGGCGTCGATGGCGTCGCCGATGGCCGTGACCGCGTAGCGGTGCCGAGACGGCTCGGCGCGGGCGACGTCGGGGGGGGGCGTCTCGAGCACGCGCGCCTTCGGCTCGAGCCCCATCTGCCGCGCCGCGTCCGCGAGCGTCTCGAGGACCGCCCCACCGGCGGGCGAGGTCGGGTCGACGCCGACAAGGAGGCAGAGGGTGAGCTGGCCCTGCACCACGACCTGCTCGATGTCGAGCAGGTGCGCGCCCGCCTCCGCGATGCTCCCGGTGAGCCGCGCCGTGATGCCCGGCGTATCCGGCCCCGCCACGGTGAACAGGATTCGTTGCCCGTCGGTCGTTGCGCTCATGTCGCCGGGTGGCTTAGCAGCCCAGGCAAGCGCCGGCGACTGTGCGCGCGTCGGGGACCGCGGCGGCGATCTACTCTCAGAGGGGCGGCGGCGGGCGCGGGTGTGGGTGCGGGCGCGGGGTCGGCCGAAGGCGCGAGCTTCGGCAGAGGATCGAGCTCGGGCGCTGCCGCTCGGGCGGGCAGCGGCGCAGGCTCGAGTAGGGGCGTGACTCTACCTGGCGCGCCGAGCGGATCTGCGCCCGGCGATCGCGCTCGTGCTTGTGTCGAGGGCGATACCCCGGTATCGTTGAGTCGCTGTTCGTGGACGTTGGACCAGGCACTGTATGAACGATCGCTTCGACCCATTCGAGGACGACGCGACGACGCTCCCCGCGGGGGAGACCGCCGAGCGCCTGCGCGAGCTGGCGCGCCAGGCCGCTGGGGAACGACCCGAGGCGGCGGCCGACGACGAGGCCACCCACCCTGCACCGCAGCCGTCCGCGGGGAACGGGCTCCCGCAGCCGGAGCGTGGGCGCCGGCCGACGCTGCGGTTTTCGGGGATCGACCCGGCCGCGGCGGGGTCGACCGAGGACGCGAAGCCGCCGCCTGCGAAGACCCACTCGCGGCCTCCGCTTCCCCACCCGACCGGCTACTCCGCCCGCACCACCAGCAACGAGCGGATCAGCCCAAACCGGCGCGGCAACCGCACACCGGACAAGCGCCCCCCGAGCCACCCGGCGAGCCGACGCGCGAAGCCGGTGAGCATGGTCTACACCGGAAAGGGCGAGACGATCGACGTGTTCGGGTCGGCCAGCAGGCCGGCGCCGACGCCACCGGCAGCGCCGACCCCGCCGGCGGTGGTGCCGTCACGGGAGCCCCGCCGCGACGCGCCGGCCGCGCCCTCCGCGG
>JAGQJE010000257.1 GCA_020430775.1 Myxococcales bacterium | reverse complement strand
TCGTCGGCATGACGAGCCTCGGCGAGCGCGTCGCACGCGAGATCCAGGCGAGCCCGGCGCTCGGCATGTCCGTGCTCGGCTTCTTCGACGACCGCGAGCCCGAGCGCTGCCACCCCATGCCGGCGACCCTCGGCGAGTACGCCGGCACGATGAACGACCTCGTCGAGGCGGCGCGCGCCGGGAGGGTCGACACGATCTGTGTGGCGCTCCCGCTCCGCGCGGAGACCCGCATCGCGGACCTGCTCCGCGCGCTCGGCGACACCACCGCGTCGGTGTACATGGCCGCCGACTTCTACGCCTTCGATCTGCTCCACGCCCGATGGAGCGCGTTTGGCGACGTCCCCGTCGTCAGCATCCACGACACGCCCTTCTACGGCGTCGGCGGCTGGCTCAAGCGTCTAGAAGACATCGTCGTCGGCAGCCTCATCCTCCTGCTGATCTCGGTGCCGATGGTGATCATCGCCATCGGCGTGAAGCTCAGCTCGCCCGGACCCGTCTTCTTCCGGCAGCGGCGCTACGGCCTCAACGGCGAGGTCATCGACGTCCTGAAATTCCGCTCCATGCGCGTCATGGAGGATGGCGAGGTCGTCCAACAGGCGACCAAAGAGGACCCGCGCGTGACGCGCTTTGGGCGGTTCATCCGGCGCACCTCGCTCGACGAGCTGCCGCAGTTCCTGCACGTGCTCACGGGGCAGATGAGCATCGTCGGTCCTCGCCCGCACGCGGTGGCGCACAACGAGCTGTACCGCAAGAAGATCCAGGGCTACATGCTGCGGCACAAGGTCAAGCCGGGGATCACGGGCTGGGCGCAGGTCAACGGCTGGCGCGGCGAGACGGACACGCTCGACAAGATGGAGCAGCGGGTCGCGCACGACCTCGAGTACATCCGCAACTGGGGCCTGCTCTGGGACCTGCAGATCATCTTCCTGACTGTGTTTGGGAGGCGCACCCGCCACAACGCCTATTGAACGCATTCGGGTCCTGAGCGGCCCGCTGAGCGGCTTACGTCCGCCCTCGGTCGCTGCGAGGTACGCAGAGTACCTCTCACTCCCTCGGTGCGGGCGCGCTCGCTCATCGAACCACTCAGAACCCGAAGCTCGCAGCGCTTCTGAACCCCCGGCTCGCGCATTCGGGTCCTGAGCGGCCCCCTGAGCGGCTTACGTCAGAACCCGAAGCTCGCAGCGCTTCTGAACCCCCGGCTCACGCATTCGGGTCCTGAGCGGCCCCCTGAGCGGCTTACGTCCGCCCTCGGTCGCTGCGAGTGGGTCAGCCGTGGCGGACGGCTTGCTGGCGGAGCCAGTGGTCGGCGATGGTGATCGCGACCATCGCCTCCGCCATCGGGATGAAGCGCGGCAGGAGGCAGGGGTCGTGACGCCCGCGGGTCGCGATGGTCGTTGGCTCGCCCTCGCGGGTCACCGTGCGCTGCGGCCGCGGCAGGCTGCTCGTCGGCTTGACCGCTGCGCGCACGACGATCGGCATGCCCGTCGAGATGCCGCCGAGCATCCCCCCGTGGCGGTTGGTCTCCGTGACGATGCGGCGCCCCCCCGGCCCGCTCGCCGAAGCGGGCGCGGTGGTGAAGGGATCGTTGTGCTCACTGCCGCGCATCGTCGCGACCGCGAATCCGGCGCCGTACTCGACCCCGACCACCGCCGGCAGCGAGAAGAGCGCGCGACCGAGGTCGGCCTTGAGCTTGTCGAAGACCGGCTCGCCGAGGCCGGCCGGGACGCCGCGCGCGACGATCTCCGCGACGCCGCCGACCGAGTCCTGCTCTTTGCGCATGCGCTGGATGAGCGAGACCATCTCCGGCGCGACCTCGGGGTCCGGACACCGGACGATGTTCGGCTGCCCGTCCGGCATCGTCTCGACCTGCGCGAGCGTGACATCCTCCGGCACGGTCGCCCGCAGGTCGCCGATCTGCACGACGTAGCCGAGCACCTCCCCGCCGAACGCGCGCGCGATCACCTTCTTGGCGATGACGCCGGCGGCGACGCGCGCCACGGTCTCGCGCGCGCTGCTGCGCCCGCCGCCGCGGTAGTCGCGCAGGCCGTACTTCGCGTCGAAGCTGTAGTCCGCGTGGCCCGGCCGGTAGCGGTCCGCGATGTCTCCGTAGTCGCGGCTGCGCTGGTCCTCGTTGCGCACCAGGATCGCGATGGGCGTGCCGGTCGTGCGCCCCTCGAAGACGCCGGCGAGGAGCTCGGGCGCGTCCGGCTCTTTGCGCTGGGTGACGACCTTGCTCTGCCCCGGGCGGCGGCGGTCGAGGTCGACCCGTAGATCCTCGACGCTCAGCTCGATGCCGGGCGGGCAGCCATCGACGATGACGACGTTGCCCGGGCCGTGGCTCTCGCCAGCCGTCGTGACGACGAACGCGCGCCCGAACGAGCTGCCCGCCATCAACCGCTCCGCTCGGCGACGCGCGCGCGCGCGCGACCGACGAAGAACGGGCCCATCTTCTCGATGTAGCGCGAGGTCTGCTCGGTGCTCCGCATCGCCTCGACGACGTGCGAGAGCGGGTGCAAGTCCCGGCCGATGATCCCGAGCACGAACTCGTTGTCGTTCTGGTCGAGGCCGTGGCACGCGAGGCGCACGTCGTGGGCGAGGTCCTGCTCGCCGTACGCCCGGCCGATCGTCGCGTGCTCGCCGATGACTCGGCCCTTGTGCGGGCCCTCGAGATCCTGAAACGCGCCGGTGCGGCGGAGCGGATACCAGATCGCCCACGGCCACGCCTCGTTCAGGACGGTCTGCTTCGGGCGGTCGATGATCCACTGCTCGAGGTCGCGTTCGTACCCGCCCGCGTAGGTGCGGCCGAACATCGTGAACTCGTGGCGGAAGACGAGGCCCGACAGGGGCGCGGCCGTGAACGACGTGCGCAAGGCGACGATGTCGACGGGGTTCTCCGTAAACGCCAGCAGGCCGAGCCCGCGCGGCGCGCTCACGTCGTCGTAGACGACCCCGCCGAGGCCCGCGTCGATGAGGGCGGCCTCGAGCGCGCGGGCGGCCTCGGTGACGTCGCCCGCGGCCGGCACGTCGAAGACCCAGAGCTGAAAGAACACGCGCCGGTTCATCCGCTGCTGGATGCCGTCGACGAGCGCGCCCGTCTCGAAGACGTCGATGTGCGGCAGCTTCGGGCGGCGGGACGCTGCCGGTGCGCCCTTGGTGTCGTTCGCGTCGTCGTTCATCGTCAGCTCTCCTCGGCGAGCGTAGCATCCAGGCGGCGGCGCTCGGCGAGCACCGCGACGACCACCGCGCGGGCGCCGCGCTCGTCGAGCCCGCGCAGCGCGTCGAACGACCCACCGACGCCGTTGAGCCCGAGCGTCATCACCTCGGAGCACTTGAGCGGGAAGGTCAGGTGCCCGCGGTGCAGCGCACGCAGGAGCGCCTCGAGCTCATCCGTCGGGACCGCGGTCAAGCCACTCGCCAGCGACATGTCCACGCCTATCCCACGAGCGCGCCCCGAGTTCCAGCGGCGCACGCCCGCAGGGACGCGCCGCCGGCGCGCTCGGCGGAGACCGGGCAGCGTCTGCTCCGATCGCTACACACGCAGGCCGCGGGCGCGCAGCTCGCGACGGAGCTGGGCGGCGTCCTCGAAGCGGATCGTGTCCATCCCGACCTCGCGCGCCGCCTCGCAGTTGCTCCCCCGGTCGTCGGCGAACACGCACTGCGCCGGCGCCACGCCGAGCGCGCCGGCGGCACCCAGGTACGCCTCCGGGTCCGGCTTGCGCACGCCCGTGTGGCAGGAGACGAAGCTCCACAGCACGTAGTCGGAGAGCCGGAGCCGCTCCTCTATCATCCGGTACCACGGCGGATAGTTCGACAGCGTGTGCATCGACACGCCCTCACCGGCGCACGCCGCCGACAGGTCCGTGAGCAGGGCCTCGACGCCCGGCAGGTAGCGGTACGCGGCCCGGACGCACGCGACGAGCCCGGCGTGGTCGAAGGCGCGCCCATCGCGGAAGAAGCGCCGAAGGAGCGTCTCCTGGTCGATCTCGCCGCGCTCGAACTGCACCCACGGCCCGGGCTCGAGCTGCGGGAGCAGCGCCTCGAAGCTCACGCCGAAGAACGCGGGCACCTCTTCGAAGAAGGGATCGTGCACCAGCGTGCCCATGACGTCGAAGAGCAGAACCCGCCGCATCCTACCCATGTAGCAGAGGATCGAAGCGTCCTGGCAGCCCCCGCGCACAGCGCCGAGCGCGAGCCGGCGCGCCGACGCCGCTCGCAGCCCGTCAAAGCACCGGCGACGGCGTGCCCGCCGGGCGCTAGAGGTGGCTGTAGCGAGCGGCGCCCTCTTGCGCCCACCAGGCGCGGTACTTCGCCTGAGCGAGCTCGCGCTGCCCCTTGTCAGCGGAGGGGTGGTAGCCGAAGTACTGGTGTGTCAGCCGCCCGAGCTCGCGGCTCGCCGCGCTGCGGATGGTCTCGTCCGGGTGTGCGAGCGCGTCGATGAGCCACTCGACCCGCGTCTCTTTCCCATGCGCATCGACCCAGGCCGCCCACTTCGGGAACGAGCGGCCGAAGTCCTGGCGCGTGAGGCTGACGAGGCCGCGGTGGGCGGCCTGGACGAGCTCCGGGCGGTCGTCGGTGAGGAGCGCGACCAAGAGCTCCACCGCGCGGCGATCGCGGATGATGCCGAGCGCGCGCACCGCCACGAGCTGCTCGCGCGCGTCGCCCGCGTCTCCCCGGGCGACCGCACGCACGCCCTCGAGCACCGGCTCGCAGTCGCGGCGATGGCGCCGGTACGCGCGGAAGATGTGTGCAGCGAGGCGCGCGGTGGCAGGATCCTCGTCGAGCAGCCGCGCGCCGACCGGCTCGACGAGGTCCGGATGGATCCACTCACCGGCGAGCAGCGTCGCGTAGAAGCGCACCTCCGGATCGTCGCGGCGCGTGAGCAGCGCGACGTAGGGCACGGCCTCCTCGCGAAAGGCGACGAACGCGCGGGCCACGGGCGAGACGTCTCGCGCGCGCGGGACGCTCCCCTGGCTGTCCTGTCGGTCGAACCAGAGCGCCCCCGGGAACGCGTCGGCGAGCGCCGGGAGGATCTCGTCGCCGATCTCGAGCAGCCGGCTCACGGCCGCGTCTACCGTCTGCGGGGTGGTCTCGAGCAGCGCCTGCACTGCGTCCGCGTGCGACGCCCCGAGCGACACGACGACGCTCGGCAACGGGGCGCTCGCCCCCGCGGAGCGGTCGTCGACGCGCGCCGCGGGGGCCTCCGCCGCCCCGCCGGGCGCCTCCGGCGGCGTCGCGTCGCGAGCCCCGCCAAGAGACGCCGTTGCGGCCTCCGGCGGCGTCGCGTCACGAGCCCCGCCACGAGACGCCGTTGCGGCCTCCGGCGCGGGACCGTCGCTCGGACGGAAGGGATCGCTCGTCGGCAAGAGCGCCGAGAACTCCTCGGAGTCGGACGACAGCGCCGGCAAGGAGGGGAGGTCCTCCCCCTCGGCAGGCGCCGCATCCGGGGCGGGCGAGGACGGGCCGTCGCTCGACCGGCGCGCGCGCTCGAGGCTCTCCTCGCGCACCGCATCAGGCACGGGCGGCGGCACGGAGCTGGCCGCTGGCGGGTGGTCCAGCGAAGGCTCGCCTCCCGACGCGGAGGGCGGTGGGACGGAGCTGACCGCGGTCGAGCGGTCCGGCGCGTTGCGCTCGTTCGTGAGCGCCCCGGCGACGACTCCCGCGGCGGGAGTCTCGTCGCGTCTCGCTTGCCGCTCCTGCACCACCTCGGCGATCGGACGCGCCACCTTGCGGGTCTGGATGCGCGCGAGGGTGGCGCGCGACTCCCGCGGCGGAGCGCTCGGCGGGCTCGTGGGCGCCGCCGCGACGTTCGGAGCGCCGAGCACCTCCTCGAGCACCCCACCGGCGACCCGACCGACGCTCTCCCTGCCCGCGCGGCTCATGACGTAGCGTCCGACCGGCGGCGGGGTCGTGTCCGACTCGTTCGCGGTCCCGCCCACCGCCCGCGCGACGAGACGCTCGACCGCCGCGGCGACCTCTCGCCTGTGCGCGAGCAACGCCGCGCTCGCGTCGTCGTCGATCGGCGCACCGTCGCGGTCTCCGTACACCACGAGCGCGACCCGCCCGCTCACCTCGAAGGGCACGAACGCACAGGGCTGCCTCGACCGGCGCCCGAGGCTCCGCGCGATCCGTCGATCCTCGCGCCGCCCCTCCATGAGGTCCCCGTTGAAGACCCGGCGCTCGGTCGCCGTGCGGCCCAGCGCGTCGGACTCGCGGACGTGGCAGACGAGGTCCTCGGGCTCGGCGCCGGTGGCCCCCACGTCGGCGTAGACCAGCTCGGCGAGGCCGCCCTCGACGACGAAGAGCGCGGCGTACTGGAAGCTGCGTCGCGCGAGGCCGGCGAGCGCACCGAAGACCTCGAAGCGGGTCATCGCCTGGCCGAGCGCGCGGGCCGCCTCGTCAGGGTCGACCGGGCGCACCGCGGCGAGCGCACCTTCGGGGTCCGGGTCCACGCTGCCGATGCCGCTCGTGAGCGCGGCCCCGTCGGCGAGGGGCTCGACGGTGGGCACCGGCCCCGGCTCGCGATCGCGCAGCTCCACGGCGAGCCGGCGCAGCCGCGCGGGCGCCGGCAGCTCGTAGTACTTCGACAGCGCCGTCTGCAGCCTGGCTTCGGTCGTGAGCCTCACCGACACCTCGGCGTCGAGCGCCTCCTCGAGCGGCTCGGTCGCGATCGGCGACGACGCGGCGAGCTCGACGGTGCGGCGCCGCACCCCGATCGGGACGACCCGCTCGCGGCGCGCGATCTCCACCGGGACGCGGCGGACCACCTCGATCGGGACGCGATCGAGCTCTTCACGCGTCGCGGGCTCGAGCCCGCCGGCCGCGGCCAGATAGGCCGCCATCTCGTTCTCGCGGAGCGCGTCCAGCTCGAGCAGGACGGTGTCGAGCCGCTGGCCCGAGAGCACCAGGCGCTCGAGCGCCTGGCGGAGCACGGCGTCTGTGACGCGGCCGTCTCTGAGCAGAAGTGAAGCGAGTGCGGACATGCGGAGCGAGTGGGTCCCCCTGCCAAGAAGGCGCCCCGTCCCGTGTCGAGGGCGCCCGAGCCTGTGCCGGCGGTGGGGCGTGAAACCTGCCCCGCGGCGGCGGCGCTGGACGTACCCCGCCCCGTATCATGCGTGCGTTGGACCGCTCGTGACAAGACCTAGGGCCACGACGACCGCAGTTTCGACACGGAGGACGCGGTCGGTGAGCCGCACCGGGACGAAACTCTCCCGCTCCGCCTCGGCGATTTCAGCGGGCGTGAAGCCACCCTCGGGGCCCACCGCGACCCACACATCACCCTCGAGCGCGGGCATCGGGCCGCCGCCGCGCGCCCAGCAGAGCACCCGGTGCGCGTGGGGTTCCGGCCGGCGGACGACCTCGAACCACGGCGCCGGCGCGTGCACCTGAGGGACCCACGGCTGCTCGGACTGCCGCGCTGCCTCGCGGACGATGCGCCGGACGCGGTCGAGCTTCCCGCCCGTCGCCCCCGGTCGCGCCACGGTCCGCTCGGTCGTCGCGAGGTGGATCGCCCGGACGCCCAGCTCGGTCGCCGCTCGGACGATCCGGTCGAGCTCGGCGCCCTTCGGCGTCGCGAGGACGAGCGTCGGCCCCGGGCGGTCGTGCTCGACGCGCGGTGGCCCGGCGCAGACGCAGCGCGCGCCGTCCGCCGACACCTCGCTCAGCGTCGCGTCGACCTCACCGCCTGCCCCATCGAACAAGACGACGGCCGCACCGGGCCCGAGCCTGAGCACGGCGACGTGGCGCGACGCGCGCGCGTCGAGCGTCACGGTCTCGCCGGCGGACTTCGGCAACGAAGCGACCCAGAGCCGGCGACCGCTCGTGGTCAACGGGCACCCTGCGAAAGTACGATCGCCACCCACTCACCGTCCGCCCGGACCTCTTCCACGTCGGCCCGAGCGAACGCCGCGATCACGGCGTCCTGGTGTTCGGCGAGCACGCCGCTCAGGACCAGCACGCCGCCGGCGTCGACCCTGGCCAGCAGCGACCCCGCCATCGCGATGAGCGGCGCGGCCTGGATGTTGGCGACGACGAGCGGGAAGCGCCCGGCGACCCGATCGATCGGCGTGGTCGATGCGTCGACGCGCTCGGCGACGCCGTTTCGCGTCGCGTTGTCGCGCGTCACCGCGACGGCGTCCGGCTCGATGTCGATCGCGACCGCCTCCGCGGCCCCGAGCAGGCACGCCGCGACGGCCAGGATGCCGCTGCCGCAGCCGACGTCGAGCACGCGCTCGCCGCCCCGCACGCGCCGGTCGAGCGCCTCGAGCACCAGCCGCGTCGTCTCGTGAATCCCGCTTCCGAAGGCGTTCCCGGGGTCTATCGTCAGGACCACTCGGCCGACAGCCGACGCAGGGACCGGCTCCCACGACGGGCGCAGGAGCAGCCGCGCACCAATGGGCGTCGCCCGAAAGTAGGCGCGCCACGCGTCGCGCCAGGCGTCGCCGACGACGTGCTCGACGTGGGCGCCGCAGTCCGGTGCCGTCGCCCGGAGCTGCTCGACCGCACGCCGAGCTGCGGCGTCATCGGTGAACGAGGCGACGAGCGTCACCGCCCCCTGCGCCCCACGCGAGAGCGTCGAGTCGTCCCGCTCCTCTACGCCGAGCGCCCCCAGCTCCCAGAGGTCGGCCGCGACGACCTCCGCGCGCTGGGCGTCTTCGACGTCCACGTGCACGTAAGGATAGCGCGGCGGCGCGCTTCCCGGTCCACCGCGGCTCACGAGCTCACCCGGACGGCGACGTAGAGCGCGACGACGACGGGCCACGCGAGCGCCGCAGCGTGCGCGCGGGCGCGCCACGCGAGCCACGGCGCCACCGGCGGGAGGACGACGGCCGCGAAGAGCCACGCGGGGCGCCGGCGCAGGCCGATCTCCCCGCTCGCGGCCGACCACAGCGTCCACGCGTGGACGACGAGCACCGCCGCCCCGAGGGCGACCACCGACAGCCATGGGTAGAGGTCCGGCGTCACGTCCTCCGAGGTATGACGCGCGCGCACGCGCCGAGCACGACGGCGGCGCGCGCGGCCCCGTCTCGCCGGTGGGCGGCGCCGCGTGCGCCGGTCACGCTCCGCACGGTGGCTCGCCGCGTCGGCGACTGCTAAGCAGCGAGCGTGACCCGCACCCTCCGGATCGGCCTTCTCGGCTGCGGCGTCGTCGGCACGGGGGTCTTGCAGCTCCTGCGAGACCACCGCGAGCGCCTGACGAGCCGCGTGGACGTCGCGCTCGAGGTCCGCCGCATCGGCGTCAGGGACATCGCCCGGCCGCGGGACGCCATCGTCCCGACGAAGCTCCTCACCGACGACCTCACCTCGGTCGTCGAGGCGGACGACGTCGACGTCGTGGTCGAGGTGATGGGCGGCCTCGACGTCGCCGGGCCGCTGATGCGCCGGGCGCTCGAGCGCGGCAAGCACGTCGTCACCGCGAACAAGGCGCTCATCGCCGAGTACGGGAGCGATCTGCTCGAGGTCGCGCACGCGCACGGCGCCGACCTCTACTTCGAGGCGGCGGTCGCGGGCGGCATCCCGATCCTCCGCGTCTTGCGCGAGTCGCTCGTCTCAGACCGCGTCACGCGCCTGCGCGGCGTGGTGAACGGCACCAGCAACTACATCCTGTCGCGGATGGCGCAGGAGGGCGTCGACTTCGAGGTCGCGCTCCGCGAAGCGCAGGCCGCGGGCTACGCCGAGGCCGACCCCGCGCTCGACATCAACGGCGGAGACGCCGCCCACAAGCTCGCCATCCTCGCGACGCTGGCCTTCGGCGCGCGCGTCACGCCTGCGAACGTGTACACCGAGGGCATCGACACGGTGGCCGCGGAGGACATCGCCTTCGCCCGCAACCTTGGCTACGCGATAAAGCCGCTCGCGGTCGCGAGGGAGACCCCGAGCGGGCAGCTCGACCTCCGCGTCCACCCCGCGCTCATCCCGCGCGACAACGCGCTCGCGAACATCCACGACGCGATCAACGCCGTGCAGATCGATGCGGCCGCGCTCGGCTCCGGGTTGCTCTCAGGGCCCGGCGCCGGCCAGCTC
The DNA here is from genome assembly GCA_020430775.1 of Myxococcales bacterium. Taxonomy (GTDB): domain Bacteria; phylum Myxococcota_A; class Polyangia; order Polyangiales; family Houyiibacteriaceae; genus JAGQJE01. The sequence continues at coordinate 6,923 of JAGQJE010000257.1, read as the reverse complement.
CCGACCGCGATGAGCGTGCTGAGCGACATCGTCGACGTCGCCAGGAACTACGCGGCGGGCGCCCACGGGCGCGTCCCGCCGCGGGCCGTGCGCGAGGTCCGCCTCGCCGACATCCCCGTCCACGACATCCTCGAGCTCCGCGCTCGGTACTACCTGCGCTTCTCCGTGGCCGACCGGCCGGGGGTGCTCGGGTTCCTCGCGACCGTCCTCGGCGCGCACGACGTGTCGATCGAGCAGATGTTCCAGGAGGGCCGCAGCGACGAGATGCGCTGGGCGACCGTCGTCATCCTCACGCACCGCGCGCGCGAACGGGACATCCGCGACGCCATCGCGGAGATCGAACGCGACGAGTACGTCTACCGACCGGCGCACCGCATCCTCATCGAGGAGTAGCCGGCGGCCGAGGGCGCTCAGCCGCTGCCGCGGGCGCAGTCGAGCGCCCACGCGGGCTTCGGCTCCTCACCGCACCCCTTCGGCCGCGGCTCGCTGAGCGCGCGCCGCTGCACCGCGACCGCGCGCGCGCCGTCCGGCGTCTCGAAGTGAACCGACCAGCGGTCCGCGCCGAGCGGCTCCGTCGCGGTCCATCGAACGTCGTCGACGCCGAGAGGGCTCCCGTTCGCGCGGAGCCAGACCTCCGCCGCCTGGGCGACGGGGTCGAGGGCGCACCGGCCGCGGAGGTGATCCACGAGCGGGACCTCGGCGCGTGCGGTCGCCTCGAGCCAGTGCGCCGCGTGCTCCGCGCGCATCCGCCCCCAGCACAGGCCGTCCGGGAGGGTGAGCGTGACCGCCGCGAACCGGTGTCCGCCGAGGTGCGTCGTCTGCCAGACGCGACCACCGAGGGCGTGCGCGCGCGCCGTCTCGTAGACCTTCGGCCCGTGGCGACCGCAGCACTGATCGCGCCGTCCGTGCACACACACGAGGTGCAGCGGATGATCGACGGGTTCGGCGCGGGGGTGCTCCCCGGTCTCGAGGAGCGCGTCGAGGTCCAGGCGATCGAGCGCGGCCTCGTCGAGGCCCCGACCGCCCTCGCCCAGCGCGAAGCGGCGCACCCACCGCGTCGCGCCGCCGGTAGAGGCGACGTAGAGCGCGGTGCTCGCGGCGCCGCCGGTCGCCGCCCGCGCGCGGGGCGTCTCCGGCCGGCGGATGAGCTGGAGCCGGCTGCGCGGGGTGCGATCGAGCCAGCGCGCGAGCGTCGCACGCAGACCCGGCGCGAGGTCGCTGTCGAGCGGCTTTGGCGCCCACGGCCGGCAGTGCTCGAGCAGAAAGAAGACGTCGTTGTAGGCCGCGGTACCCGGCAACGGCTCGCCGACCGCGAGCGAGACCTCGGAGCAAGCGGGGCTGTGGAGGCTCATCGACGCCCCCCTGCGCTCAACCCGCGGGAGCGGGCGGAGGGAGCGGGAGCGGGCGGGCCATCTCGGCCTCCGCGCCCTCACGACGCGCGCGCGCGCGCTCCGCGAGCCGAGCGGTCCACGCCTCACGCGCTCGCTCGATATCTGCCCGCGCGGTCTGGACGAGCGCGCGGAACCCTTCGAGCCGCAACCGCTCGCCCGGGTCTCGCGCCTCGGCGATCGCCTGCTCGATTCGTCCGGAGAGCCTACGCGCCCAGGCGGCGGCGTCGACGTACTGCTCTTTGGCGGCGAACCGGCGCGCCTGCGTGAGCTCGACGATCCAGCGCTTCTCTCGCTCGGTATGTCGCATCGAGCCGCACTCTACTCGCTTCGCGTGCGGCGTCCACACCGCCCGCACCGACGGCACCGCCCGCACCGAATGGGCGCGCTCGTTTCGCACGCTCGCGAGCGGGCCGCTAGCCCTTGAGCGCCTCGGCGCCGCCGATGATCTCCATCAGCTCCGTCGTGATGGCGGCCTGCCGGGCGCGGTTGTACTGGAGCGTGAGCTTGTCGATCATGTCTTCGGCGTTGCTCGTCGCCGAGTCCATCGCCGTCATGCGAGCGCCGTGCTCGGACGCGACCGACTCGAGCAGCGCTCGGTACACCTCGACCTCGACGTACATCGGCAGGAGCCGATCGAGCAGCGCCCGCTTGCTCGGCTCGTAGATGAAGTCGACGGCCTGCTCTTCGGGGATGGCGAGGGGGGTGATCGGCAGGAGCGGCTCGATCACGACCTGCTGGCTGATCGCGCTCTTGAACTCGTTGTAGACGAGGTAGCACGCGTCGAGACCGCTCGCGGTGTACTCGTCGACGATGTAGCGGCCCACCTCACCGGCGTTCTCGGTCGTCAGGTCCTCGAAGATGCCCGTGAAGTCGCGCGTGATGGACGCCTCGCGGCGCTTGAAGTACTCGCGGCCCTTCCGCCCGATCACGGCGAAGTGCACCTCGCTGCCCTCGGCCTCCAGCTCCTGCCAGCGCGTGTGAGCGGCCTTGCAGATGCTGGCGTTGAACGCGCCGGCGAGGCCGCGGTCGCTCGTCAGGACGACGAGGAGCACGCGCTTCGGCAACCGGCGCGCGAGCAGCGGGTGGACCTCCTCGCTCTCGCCAGCCCGCGCGGCGACCGAGCTGAGCACCTCGTGCGTCTTGAGCGCGTAGGGTCGCAGCTCGGTGATCGCCTGCTGCGCCTTGCGCAGGCGCGCCGCCGCGACGAGCTTCATCGCGCGGGTGATCTTCTGCGTGCTCTTGACGCTGCCGATGCGCTTGCGGATGTCCTTCAGGTTGGCCATCGGCTACTTGTCGGCCTCGAAGATGCCGGCGAAGGTCTTGAGCGCGTCGTCGAGGGCGCTCTCGAGCGCGTCGTCGAGCTTCTTCTTCTGGATGATGTCCTTGAGCACCTGCGGCCTCTCGGCCTTGACCCAGGAGATGAGCTCTTTTTCGTACCTGCCGATGGCGCTCGGCGGGAGCTTGTCGAGGAAGCCGTGGGTACCGGCGTAGATCGCGACGATCTGCTCTTCGACCGGCAGCGGCGTGTACTGGCCCTGCTTGAGCACCTCGACGAGCCGCTCACCGCGCGCGAGCTGTTGCTGCGTCGCCGCGTCGAGATCCGAGGCGAACTGCGCGAAGGCCTGCATCGCGCGGAACTGCGCGAGCTCGAGGCGCAGCGTACCCGCGACCTGCTTCATGGCTTTGATCTGCGCGTTGCCGCCGACGCGCGACACGGAGATGCCGACGTTGATGGCCGGCCGGACGCCCGAGTAGAAGAGGTCCGACTCGAGGAAGATCTGCCCGTCCGTGATGGAGATGACGTTCGTCGGGATGTAGGCCGAGACGTCTCCCGCCTGCGTCTCGATGATCGGCAGGGCGGTGAGCGAGCCGCCGGAGTCCGGGAGTTTGGCGGCCTCGTGCCCGGCGCCGCGCGCCTTGGCGGCCTCCCCGGCGGCCTTGTGCGCCTCGGGCCCGCGGAAGATCTCGCGACCGTCGCGGGTCGGCTGCTCACCGGAGCGCACGACGACCCACTCCTCGGCCATCTTCGCGGCACGCTCGAGCAGGCGGCTGTGGACGTAGAACACGTCGCCGGGGTACGCCTCGCGGCCCGGCGGGCGGCGGAGCAGGAGCGAGAGCTGACGGTAGGCGACGGCCTGCTTCGACAGGTCGTCATAGATGCAGAGCGCGTGCTGGCCGTTGTCCCGGAAGTACTCGCCCATCGTGACGCCGGAGTAGGGCGCGATGAACTGTAGCGGCGCAGGCTCGGACGCGCCGGCGAGCACGACGGTCGTGTACTCCATCGCGCCGTGCTGCTTCAGCTTGTCGACCACCTGGGCGACGGTGGACTCCTTCTGGCCGATCGCGACGTAGACGCAGAAGACGCCCTTGCCCTTTTGGTTGATGATGGTGTCGATCGCGACCGCCGTCTTGCCGGTCTGGCGGTCGCCGATGATCAGCTCACGCTGGCCGCGGCCGATCGGGATCATGGCGTCGATCGACTTGAGGCCGGTCTGCAGCGGCTCGGTCACCGGCTGGCGGGCGACGATGCCGGGCGCCTTCAGCTCGACGCGGCGCTGCTGGTCCGACTCGATCGGGCCCTTGCCGTCCACGGGCTGACCGAGCGCGTTGACGACACGCCCGACGAGCGCCGGCCCGACCGGCACCTCCACGATGCGCCCGGTACGCCGGACGGTGTCGCCCTCTTTGATGCCCGTGTCCGGCCCGAAGAGGGTGCAGCCGATGTTGTCCTCCTCGAGGTTCAGCACCATGCCCATGACGCCGCCCGAGAACTCGAGCAGCTCACCGGCCATCGCCTTGTCGAGGCCGTATACGCGCGCAATGCCGTCGCCGACCGTCAGGACGGTGCCGGTCTCGACGACGTCGACGGTCTTGTCGTACGACGCGATCTGCTGCTTGATGATGTTGGAGATTTCTTCGGCACGGAGCTGCATGGCTGGCACACCTCAAAGAGGGGATGGCGGGCACGCCGAGGCGGCGCGTAGATTGGATGTCAGGGGTTCAGAAGGGACGCTTTGAGCTCGTCGAGCCGGTTGCGGACGCTGCCGTCGAAGACCTTGTCGCCGACCCTCGCGACGACGCCGCCGAGGATGGACGGATCTTGGCGCTTGTCGAAGACGATCTGGAGGCCAGTGGCCTTCTCGAGCTGGCGCTTGAGATCGTCGTAGTAGGCGTCCGGCATCGGGTGGGCGGTGGTCACCTGGGCGACGACCTTGCCGCTGCGCTCCGACGCGAGCGCGCCGAAGGCCTCGAACACAGCGGGCAGCTCCCCGATGCGACCGCGGTCGACGAGGAGCTTGACGGTGTTCTTCACCATCGCCGAGGCGCCGGCGCGCTCGAGGATCTCGGTGAAGGTGCGCTTGAGCAGCTCGCGCGAGATGATGGGGTTGTGGGCGAGGGCTCGCAGCTCCGCGCTCTGCTCCCACGCGGCCCTCAGGGCCTCGAGGTCCTGCTCGACCCGCTCGGTCTGGTGCTGCTCGTCGGCGAGCGAGAGCAGCGCCTTGGCATAGCGACGTCCGACGGCGTTCGACTTCATGCCTGGCTCCCCGCGCCCTGCCCGCCGACCTCGGCGACACGATCGAGGTAGTGCTTGGCGAGGCGCTCGTGGTCGGACGCGGTCGCCTTGTCGTTGAGCAGCCGCTCGGCGGTCGCGACCGCCGACTCGACGGCCTCTCGGCTGAGATCGGCGCGCATCTGCTTGGCCTGCTGCTCGATGACGAACGCCGTCTCCTTGCGCGCGCGCGCGGCCTTCTGCTCCGCCTCGGCGACGATGCGGTCGCGCTCGGCCTCGCCGGCGCGGACCATGTCGGCGCGGATCTGCTCGAGCTCGGACTCGAGCTTGTCGAGGCGCTGCTGGTACTCGGCGCGCTTCGCCTCGGCGGCCTGCTTGAGGCGCGTCGCCTCCTCGATGGCGGCCTGCACCTCAGCCCGGCGGGTCTCGAGGAAGGCGCGGACCGGCTTGCGTCCGAAGTACCAGATGAGCCACACGAGCAGCGCGAAGTTGAAGACGGAGCCCCAGAAGGCGGTCCAGTGGAGCTGCTGCCACCCGATGGTGCTGCCCGGGTCGGGCTCTGCGCCGTGGCCGCCCTCGGCGAGCGCCGTCGCCGCGGGCAGCAGGAGCGCTACGGCCAAGAGAGAGAGACGTCGCAACATCAGCTCACCTCCCGATGGAGCAGCTTCGAGGCGATCTGTGCGCCGAGCTCGGGGACGCTCTTGTGGATGTGACCGCGCAGCTTCTCCGCCTCACGATCGAGCTGCTCGGCCGCTTCGCGCATCTGCTGCTGGGTCTCGGCTGCGACCGCTTCGAGGATGCTCTGCTCGAGCCGGCGGCCATCGGCGCGGAGCTCGTCGCGCTTGACGCCGGCGGCAATTCGCACCTTGCGCAGCTCCTCCTCGAAGGTCGCGCCCGCCTCGACCGCCTCCTCCGAGAGCTTGCGGGCCTCGGCCTTGGCGCCGTCGATCGCGGCCTCGCGCGCCTCGAAGACCGCGATGAGCGGCTTGAAGACGAGCGCCCTCAAGACGAAGAAGGCGACCCCGAAGACGACGAGCTGGACGAAGAACGTCGCGTCGAGGTCGATGATGGAGCCCTCCGCCAAGAGGACAGTCGAGAAGGGTTGCATCGGCTTCCTTCGCTCCGAGACCGGGGGCTCCGAGCGCGGTTCTGAGTCGCGTCGAGGCGTGGGGCCAAGCCCTCGCGCGCGGCAAGGGTCAGGTACCTGGCGGCGCGCGTACCTAGCAACGAGGACACCGGCAGTCAAGCGCTCGACACCTCGCCGGCGAGGTGTCGAGCGGCCGCGGCGCGGGGAGCCGACGGAGCGCCGACGCACGCAGGCGGCGCGACGTGCGCAAGCGCGAACGAGGCGACCGCTGCGTCCTCAGGAGGTCTCGGCGACGCGGACGCGCAGGGCCGCGATCGTCTTGCGCGCGGCCTTGACGTTCTCGTTCGTGAACACCGAGGAGGGGAGCGGCAGGCCCGGGTCGACCAAGATGCGGAACCGGACGAGTGCGCGGGCGCCGCCGTCGAGCGGGGTCACCTCGAAGCGCGCGACGAAGTGGTCGAGGTTGCCACGCTGCATGTGGGCCTCGACGACGCGCGCGGCGCCGTTGGTCTCGGCGCTCATATTGAACTGGCCCCAGAGCGTCGCCGTGTCCTTGATGATGCCGACCTCGATGTAGACCAGCGCGCGCGCACCCCGCTGTGCCAGCACCCGGGACGTCTTGAAGTGCGGCAGGAAGGTCGCGTAGTGCTGGTAGTCCTGGACGACCTTCACCACCTCATCGAACGGGCGGTCGACGACCCCGATCGCCGTGCCCCACTCGACCTTCGACTCCGCGGCCGCCTCGGAACCGCTGACGATGCGGTCGCCGAGACGGGCAGCGACCTGCGGCGCCTCGGCCGCGGTCACGCCGGCCAGCAGCGAGGCGGGCGCATCGGCGAGCGCGAGCGGCGCGCCGAAGCACAGGAGCGCCGCCGCGACGAGCGCCGCGAGAGTCTGGGCTTTGAGAGCGGTTCGCATGAGGCGTCCTCGAATC
>JAGQJE010000256.1 GCA_020430775.1 Myxococcales bacterium | reverse complement strand
CCGGTGGGAGCCGGGTCGTCGGCCGCGGCGCCGGTGCGCTCGCGCGCACGGTCGGCTCCGGCGCCGGGAGAATACCGGGCGCCACGAAGGCGACCGCCGCCGCGCCGACGGCGAACGCGGCCAGCGCGGCCACCACGACGCCTGCACGCCTCCACCTCGAGCGAGGCGCGTCCGGCGTCGCAACCGACCGGCGCCGGCCGAGCCTCCGCAGCCCCGCGATCTCGACGCCCGTCGTGTCGCTGAACGGGCTCGGCGCCCGCGCGAGCGTCGTCGAGTCGTCGGACGCGGCCGCGATCGCCGCACCCGCGCTCACCTCGGCGCTCGGCTCTGCGCTCACCTCGGCGCTCGACGGCGACGGCCTACCGAGCGGCGACGGCGCCGGAGCGGGAACCGACGCGCGCGACCGCAGCAGATGCACGGGCACCGTACCCACGACCTGCGTCGGCTCCGCCAGGGCTCCCAGGTCGCTCTCCGGCGGCGCGGGGGGCGACGCGGCGTCCGCCCCGGACCCGAGCGGCTCCGGGGTGGACGTGCTCGAGGGGCTCGCTGGCGCGCGCACGACGGTCGCGCGGGCGATGTCGATCCCCTCGCGCCTCGCCGCTCGCCGGAGCGCGGCGCCGAGCTCGGCGGCGTTCGATGGGCGCGCCGCGGGGTCCTTCGCGAGCGCACCGAGGACCACCTCCGCCACCTCGCCAGGGACGGGCCCGCCGCACGCGAGCGCCGCGATCGGCGGCGGCGGGGTGTTGACGTGGTGCAGCAGGAGCGCGACCGGCGAGGCGTCGTCGAAGGGGGTGCGCCCCGCGAGCAGCAGGTACGTGAGGACGGCGATGGAGTACACGTCGCTGCGCGCGTCGGTCGGCTCGCCAGAGGCGCCCTCGGGCGAGATGTACCGGGCGGTCCCGAAGATCATGCCGGAGGCCGTCGCCTGGGTGTCGGTCGCCGAGAGGAGCCGCGCGATGCCGAAGTCGAGGACCTTCACGAAGTCCGGGTCACCCCGCCGCTCCGTGATGAAGACGTTCTCCGGCTTGACGTCGCGGTGGACGACGCCCTGCGCGTGGGCCGCTCCGAGCGCCTCGCAGACCTGCAGCGCGATGTGCAGCGCGCGCCCGACGTCGAGCGCTCGCTCCGCCTCGAGGAGCGCGGCGAGCGACCGGCCGCGCAGCCGCTCCATGACGAGGTAGAGGCTGCCGTCGTCGAGCTGGCCGAAGAGGAAGACGCGGACGAGGTTCGGGTGGGCGACGGCGGTCGCGATGCGCGCCTCGCGCTTGAAGCGGCGGACGGCGTCTTCGTTGCGGGTGAGCTGCGGGTGCAGCACCTTGATCGCGACGCTCTCGCCGGTGTCGCGGTCGACGGCCTCGTACACGGTGCCCATGCCGCCCTGGCCGAGGACGGCGTCGAGCACGAAGCGACCGAGCAGCACCTCGCCGAGGCGCGAGGCGGCCTCCGCGGCGCCGCCGATGGCGTCGAGCGCGCTACCGTCTATCTCGCAGAACGTCGCCGCCCGCCCGTAGCACCGCCCGCAGGCCGGACAGGTCTTCATGGCGGGCTCAGACATGCTGCGCGAGCGGGCGTACACTCCACGCGAAGCCTACCCGACAAGGGGCGCGCCCGCAGCGCGCCCGGCGCCGGGGGGTCGAGGGAGGCCGCAAGCCGCCCCCCGCGCACTCACGCGGCGGGGCTCAGTCACCTGCTTGGCGCGATCGGGGCGGCCGCGATAGCCTTGTGGCGTTGAGCGACTGCGCAACGAAGCGGCCTGGGCGGCCCCACCGGCGCCGGACGGTGACGCGCAGCGCGTGGACGCTGGGCCTCGCGCTGTCGATCGGCGCGGCGTCCGCGGCGCGGCCCTGCCCGGCGCTCGCGCAGGTCTCTCGGGTGGCCGTGCTCGGGCTGAGCTCCGAGGCGATCGACCCTGCGACGGCGCGCGACGTCACCAACGCGCTGCGGCACGCCGCGACGCTCGTGCCGGAGTGGCGCGTCCATCAGGGCGCCGTGTCGCTCGCGCAGATGGTCGTCCTCGAGGGCTGCGCCAAGCCGGACCTCGCGTGCCTCGGGGCCATCGCGAAGGACCTGGGGGTCGACCAGCTCGTCATCGGCCGGATCCGCGCGCGACCCGCCGCGCCCGCGCAGGCCACCCGGCCGGGTGACGGTGACGGTCGCGAGCGCGCAACCGAGAGCGCGCCCAAGCGCGGGAGCGGGAGCGAGAGCGGCGAGGCTGCGCCGGAGCCCGGCCGCGCGCCGGCGCCGCGAGGGTACGACGTGCACCTCGCGCTCTTCGACGCGGCGAGCGGCCGCTGCGTGCGGGAGCTAGACGCGCACCTACCGCCGAACGCGACGGGCCTCGACGCGCTCCGTGGCCCCGCCCGCGAGTGGATCCTCCAGCTCTCGCGCCCGCTGCCCTTCCCGGAGACGAAGGCGCCGGACTGAGATGCGGATCGTCGGAGGCGCGCTCGGCGGCCGGCGCTTCGCGGGCCCACGCGGCGACGCCACGCGGCCGACGTCCGAGCGGGTGCGCGAGGCGGTCGGCTCGGCGCTCGAAGCCCGCGGCGCGATCGAGGGCGCGCACGTGATCGACCTCTTCGCCGGGACGGGCGCGCTCTCGTTCGAGGCGCTCTCACGAGGCGCGGCCACGGCGACGCTCGTCGACGCCGATCCGAAGCGCGCGCGCGCCATCGAGGTGGCGGCCCGGTCGCTCGGGCTCGCCGACCGCGTCGTGGCGCTCGCCCTCGACCTCGGCCTACCCCCCGCGCGCGTGGCCGACCAACTTCGCGCCGCGCGCGGGGCCGGCGCCGCCGCCGCGGCGACCCTCGTGTTCGCCGATCCGCCGTACACCGACATCGCGCTCGTCCCGCCGCTGCTCGCCGCGCTCGTCGATCGCGGCGTCGCCGCGCAGGGCGCCGTGGCCGTCATCGAGCACGGAAAGCGCACCCCGCCGCCCGACCACCCCTGGGTCGCGCCCCTGTCACGCTATCGCTACGGAGACACTTGCGTGATACTCGCGGCCCTCGGCCTCGACGCCCAATAGAGAGGACCCTCGATGACCACGGCCATCTACCCCGGCTCGTTCGACCCGATCACGCACGGACACACCGGCATCATCATAAGCGGGCTGCGCTGCTTCGACCGGGTCATCGTGGCGGTGCTGAACAACGAGCAGAAGAAGCCGCTCTTCTCGGTCGAAGAGCGCATCGAGATGATCGGCGAGGCGCTGCCGGAGATCGGCGCCGACATGTCCCGCGTCGAGCTCGACTCGTTCGACGGGCTGCTCGTCGATTACGCGAAGCGTCGAGGCGCCGGCGTGATCCTGCGTGGCCTTCGGGCCGTCGCCGACTTCGAGTACGAGCTGCAGATGGCGAACATGAACCGCCACCTGAACGAAGAGGTCGAGACGGTGTTCATCATGGCGAACGACGCGTATTTCTACGTCGCCTCGAACCTCGTCAAAGAGGTGACGAGGCTCGGCGGCGACGTCTCGAGCCTCGTGCCGCCCTCGGTCGACCGGAGGCTCCGCGCCAAGCTCGGCGTGTAGGGCGGCGGCCGGAGCCAGCCGGCTTCGGCCAGCGCTCGCAAGGCGGGGACGTCGGCGACGCCCACCCTGCCCCAGCGCACCTCGTCGACCGTCGCCTCGCGGGCGGCCAGCGCGGCGCGCACGCGGAGCCAGCCGCGCAGGTACACGACGTCGCGGGCCACGCCGCCGCCGCGGAAGGCCCGCTCGCACAGGGCGACGGTCTCCGCGACGTCGAAGCCCTCGTCTCGGAGCAGGCGCCGAGCCACCTCGTCGAAGCTCGCCCCGTCGTGCATCCAGGCGGCGGCCATCACACGCGCGGCGAGCGTGCGGACCCGGTGCGGGTCGAGCAGGCCCGCCTGCTCCTCGAGGTAGATGGCGAGGCCCTCCTGGTCCTCGAACGAGCCCGCGGTGCCGATCGACAGCAGCCGCAGGGGCTGCGCGCGGCCGTTGAACGCGGCGACGATGTGCCCGAGCACCTCGTGCACGGCGATGCGGAGCGCCTCGCGGGCGCCGAACGACCGGTCGGCGAGGAAGACGGTGTGCTCGCCCGCGGCGGCGTTCGCGGCGAGCCGCGGCTCGATGCGGACCGCCACGTCGACCCCGGCGGCGGCCGCGAGGCGCCGCACGTGCCCTTCGAGCGAGGGTCCCCCGGGCCGGGCGCGCGCGGGCACGGTCCGCGCCTCTCGCCCCGGGTCGAGCCCTTCGAGCAGGACGCGCGCGACGTCTCTAAGCGGCGCCGCGGTCCCGTTGATGTCGACGGGCTCACGCCCGGTGCCGAAGCGTCGCGCCGCGAGCGGCCGCACCTCGCGCGGCGCGCCGAGGCACGCGAGCAGGCGCAGATCGAGCTCGAGCTCGTCGAGGCGGCGGAGGTAGAGCGACGGCGACACGCTCGACGCGGCCAGCGCGCGGGCGGCGGCGAGGCTCTGCCAGACGGCGCGGTCGACCTTCCGGGGCGTCGCGTCGAAGCGAGGCTCGGCGCGATCCCCCCGGGCGACGCAGGCCACGAGGCGCGCGCGCTCGCGGGCGCTCTCACGCGCCGTGAGCGCCGGCAGCAGCCGCGCGTGCTCGGCGACCTTCGCCACGAGCGCGTCGAGCTGGGCCTGATGCCGCGTCCACATGGGGGAGGGCTTAGCAGTCTGCCGCGGCGCCGGCGACCGCGCATCGCGCAGCGCGGCGCGCGCGGACGCGAGGCGGGCGCTACGCTCCGAAGGGCCGAACCGACGACGCCGGCGGGGTCCCGATCGCGTCGGCGCAGACCTCCGTGAGCGCGAGGGCGCGCGTCTGGACGACCTGCTGGTTCGACTCGGCGTCGCGCTCGGGGAAGAGCCCGCGGTCGATGACCGCCGCGGCGGCGCCCGCCTCGAGGAACCCCGGGGCCGAGCCGGCGTCGACGCCGCCCGAGACGAGCAGGGGGACCGTCGGGAAGGAGCGCGCCACGTGCTCGAAGTAGGTCACGTCGGGGAACGCGCCCGCCGGATGCAGCGCGACGAAGTCCGCCCCCGCCTTCACGCCCGCCGCGACCTCGGTCGGCGTGAAGGCGCCCGCGATGGCGACCAGCCCGCGCGCGTGCGCGGCTCCGATGACCTCCGGGGAGACGATCGGGGACACGATGAAGGCGGCGCCCGCGTCGACGGCGGCCGTCACGTCGGCGACGTCGACGACGTCCGCCATGCCGAGCGTGACGGCGATCTGCGCGAGCATCGAACGCCCCGCCTCGACGACGCTCGGGAACGACACGGGCAGCGCTTGGAGCGCGAGCCCGCCTTGCCAGGCCGAGACCGCGCAGGGCATCAGCGCTTGCGGCGAGGGGACGTTCATCACGACGATGGCGCCGTGGTCGCGGATCTGCTTGGGGACGGAAGCCATCGGCGCACTATCGCCGCATCGGGCCGAGAGGTCCACACACCGGACCGAACATCGCAGGCGCACGACGACGCCGTCCGGCCGTCGTGCATCGGAACGGGTCGCGGTTCGCGGTGCTGGGTGGCCGGGTCGAGCGTGGGCTGTCAGAAGTCGAGCTGGCGCACGACGCCGTCGCCATCGTCGGCGGGGCGCGCGGGCTCGGCCGGCTTGGGCGGCGGCGTTGGCGCAGGGGTCGCCGTCGCGCGTGGGGGCGCCGGCGGGGTTCGCTCCGGACGCGCCGGCT
>JAGQJE010000255.1 GCA_020430775.1 Myxococcales bacterium | reverse complement strand
GCGCCGCCGCGTCGATGCGCCCTGAGGTCGGGTCGAAGCGCGGCAGGCAGCGGGCCGCGCGGTCGAGGAAGCGCGCGCCGGCGTCCGGCTCGGCCGGCGCCGCGCGGATCGCGAGCGTCGCGTCGTGTGTGCGGTCGAGCAGGTCGCACACGAGCGCGCTCGCGCTCCCCGGGCGGATCGTCTCGGCGGCGCGCACCTCGAGCAGCGCCTGATCGGTGAGCCCCCGTTCGAGAAGCCACACCGCGGTGAGCACGTGGGGAGCGTCCCAGTGCGGCGCGAGGGCCTGCGCGCGGCTGAGCCATGCGCCGGCGCGCCCGTCACCGCGCCGCATCTCGCGCTGGGCCCCGGCGAGCGCGATCGTCGGCTCGAAGGGGTGCAGCCGCAGGCCGTCCTCGATGGCGGCGCCGAGCGCGTCGTCGTGGCCGCTCGACGCGAGGCGCTCCAGCCGCGCGCCGAGGCCGAGGAGATCCCGGCCTTCGAGCGAGCCGGCGAGCCCGGCGGCGGGGATGAGCGCGACGCCGACTGTGAGCAGGAGCGCGCGCGAGACTCGGCCAGTCGTGCGCCGCGCGACGACGGTCGCGGCAGGGCGGCGCCCGGTGGGCCGACGCTCGGCGACGACCGCACCGAACACGATCGCGGCGACGACCGAGACGCCGGAGAGCTCGAGCGAGAAGTCCGCGAGGTCGTGCACCCCGAGCGCGACGAGGCCGGCCAGCGCGCCGGCCCGCGCGGTCCGGGGCGCGCGCAGCGCGACCTTGCCGAGCGAGGTGGCGACTATCGCGAAGAGCGCGATCGCGAAGGGGATGCCCCACTCGGCCGCCCACTGCGCGGGGAGATCCTCCGGGTAGAAGTAGCGGCGTTGCGTGCCGAAGTGACGCACCATGGCGGCCGCAAAGGCCCCCCGACCGACGCCGAGCCACGGGTGATCGCGCGCGACGGCGAGCCCATGCCCGATCACCTCGACCTTGGGCGCGACGTTCGAGGTGATCGACAGCTCGCGCTCGATGGCCGCGCCCCTGGTGAGCCAGACGGCGCCCGCCGCGACGAGCACGGCCGCGGCGAGCGCGAGCGCGGGGCGCAGGTCGCCCGCGGTGCGCCGGGAGCGACCCGCGGTGACGCGCGCGTACGCGACCAGGGCGGCGAGCAGGACCACCCCGACCGCGAGGCTCACCCAGCCGCTGCGGGAGAACGCGAGCAGCCCGACGACCGCGACCGCGACCGTCGCGAGCGTCCACGCGGCGCGCGCGCGCAGAGACTCCGCGGAGAGGGCGAGCCCCGCGACCAAGGGCAGGCCGAGCCCCATGAAGCCGCCGAGGTGGTTCTCGTTCATCAGCGGCGAGAGGATGCGCGGCTGGGTGAACTTCGGCGTGTAGGCGCCGAACACGGCCGTCGCGCCGCTCGCGAGGTGGGCGAGCGCGACGGCGGCGAGCAACGCGACGGACCCGCCGGCGAACGTGAGGACGTCGCGGCGGTGGCCGCGCATCGCCGCGGCCCAGGCCGCGAGGAAGCCGCCCGCGATGGCGAGCGACTGCGCGATCATGAGCTGCGTCGAGCCCGGGTCGAGGCTGAGCGGCGCGTACGCCGGTGGCGCGACGCCGAGCAGCCGAGCGTTGGCGAGCGCGGCCTCTGCGACGGCGGGCGCGAGCTTGGCGACCAGCGCCATCGGCAGCGGCAGCGCGAAGAGCGACGTCCACACGGCGGCTGCGACGAGCGCCCACCCGGCGACGGGCACGGTGGCGCGAGGCGCGCGGTCACGCGCACACCAGACGCCGACGGCGAGCGCGGTGAGCGCGACCAACGCGGCGGTGACCGCGACCGCCCACGGGAAGGCGCCCCCGAAGAGCTCGGGGGCGGCGAGCGCGCAGACGCAGAGCGTCACCAGGGCCGCCCGGCGCGCGTCGGAGCCATCGAGGGGTCTGTCTACCGAGCTCGATGAGGCGCGCAATGTAGATGCGGGGCTAGGGGGAGTCAGGCGACGCCGCGACGGGAGTCGGACGCCTCGTCGTCATGCGTCGCGGCCTCGTCCTCGGTGCCGGCGCGGGCCGGCGCCCCGGAGGAGCTCACGCGCTCGAGGTAGCCGAGCGACGCCTGCGAGTCGAGGCGCGCCTCCGGGACCGTCTGCGCGAGCAGCCGCAGCGCGCGCTGGGTGTGCTGCATCCGGACCGCCTCGGCCATCGCGTCGAGCCGCTCGCCCACCGTGCGGAGCGAGGCGGTGCGCGTGTGGCCGATGAAGATCTTCGGGTGCGCCGTCTTGCTCGCGTGCTCGTCGTCGGTCGACAGCTCCTCGAAGAGCTTCTCGCCGGGGCGCGCGCCGAGGAATCGGATCTCGATGTCTTCGTCCGGGACGAACCCCGAGAGCTTGATGAGGTCGCGCGCGAGGTCGACGATCTTCACGGGCTCGCCCATGTCGAGGATGAAGATCTCGCCGCCGGAGCCGAAGGTGCCCGCCTCGAGGACGAGCTGGCAGGCCTCCGGGATCGTCATGAAGTACCGGGTCATGTCGGGGTGGGTCACCGTCACCGGTCCGCCCTGTTCGATCTGCGCCTTGAAGATCGGGACGACGCTGCCGGCCGACCCGAGCACGTTGCCGAAGCGCACCGTCACGAAGCGCGTGTCGCCCTCGCGCCCCCGTGCCTGCACGTACAGCTCGGCGACGCGCTTCGTCGCGCCCATCACCGAGCTCGGGTTCACCGCTTTGTCCGTCGAGATCATCACGAACGTGCGCGCACCGAGCGCGTGGGCGAGGTCGGCCACGACGCGGGTGCCGAGGACGTTGTTCTTGATGGCCTCGACCGGGTTCCACTCCATCATGGGGACGTGCTTGTGCGCGGCGGCGTGGAACACGACCGCCGGCCGACACGCCGTGAAGACCTCACGCATGCGCTCGGCGTCGGTGATGTCGCCGATGCGCGGCACGATGTCGAGGGTAGGGTGGGCGCCGCTCAGCTCGCGGTGGATGTAGAAGAGGTTGTTCTCGGAGTGCTCGACGAGGACGAGCGAGGCAGGCCGGAAGCGCGCGACCTGCCGGCAGATCTCGGAGCCGATGCTGCCGCCCGCGCCGGTGACCAGGACGACCGCGTCCCGCAGCGAGGCCTCGATGCGGTCGAGGTCGAGCTGCACCGGCGTCCGGCCGAGGAGGTCCTCGAGCGCGACGTCGCGGATGCGCGAGAGGTTCACGCGGCCGTCTACGATCTCGTAGACGCCGGGGATGATCTTCACGGGGACCCCGGCCTCGTCGCAGAGCCCGCGGATGCGCCGGATCGCCTGGCGCGGGACGCTCGCCATCGTGATGAGCACCTGCTCGGCGCCGCGGGCCTTGCACAGGCGCGCGAGCTCGTCGGTGCGGCCGAGGACGGGCAGCCCGTGCATGACGAGGCCGGTCTTGGTGGGGTCGTCGTCGAGAAAGCCGATCGCCTTGAGCCCCACGTCGGGACGCGCGGCGAGCTCTCGGGCGACCATCAAGCCGGCCTGACCGGCTCCAACGAGCAGCGTCGGGACGGGGCGCAGGCGCGGCGTACGGCGCTTGGCGTCGCGCGCGTCGGCGACCATCCGGCGCGCGACGCGCACGCCCGTGACGAGCAGGAACGCGAGCAGCGAGTTGATCGCGATCGCGCCGAGGGGGATGACCCCGTGGCGGAGCGCCGGATAGTCGCCCTGAAGGCGCCCGCTCAGCATGCGGATCGCGACGAGCACCGCGGTCGACGTCGACACCGCCAGCAAGATGCGGGTCATCTCCCGCAGGCTCACGTAGCGCCACGCCTGCCGGTGCACCTGGAACAGGCGCAGGCATGCATACTCGAGCAGCACGGCGTAGGGCGCGACCACGAACGCGCGCTCCCACATGGCCATCGACGGCGACCAGTCGAAGCGCAGCTCGAACGCGAGCACGAGCGCGACCGACAGGGCGACGATGTCGATGACGAATTGAGATAGCCGCGTTACGTGCTTGCGCATGTCCTGATGCCTCGTCCCCCAGTCTGCGTCCCGTCAGGGTACGGCGGAACGTGTCGCTGCGCCGCTCGACCCATGCGCCGCGCGGCCTCGTCGCGCGGAGGTCGCGCGACGGCCGCGGGCGTGCTCCCGCTGCCGGCGGTCCTCTCGCGAAGCTCGCTACGTTCGATAGTACGACCGGTACCAAGAGACAAAGCGAGCGATCCCTTCGTCGAGGCTCGTCGACGGCGAAAAACCGACGTCTTCGACCAGCGAGTCGATGTCGGCGTACGTCGCTTGTACGTCGCCGGCCTGCATCGGGAGGAATTCCTTCTGCGCGGTGCGGCCGAGGCAGCGCTCGACGGTGGCGATCATGTCCATCAGCGCGACGGGCTGGTTGTTGCCGATGTTGTACAGCCGGTACGGCGCCGAGCTGCACGCGGGGTCGGGCGCCCGCGGGTCAAAGCTCGGGTCAGATACCGGCGCTCGCTCGAGGACGCGAACCACCCCCTCGGCGATGTCGTCGATGTAGGTGAAGTCGCGCTGCATGTCGCCGCGGTTGAAGACCTGGATGGGCTCGCCCGCGAGGATGGCGCGCGTGAACAAGAACAGCGCCATGTCGGGACGGCCCCACGGGCCGTACACCGTGAAGAAGCGCAGCCCCGTCGTCGGCAGCCCGAAGAGATGGCTGTAGCTGTGCGCCATCAGCTCGTTGGCCTTCTTGCTCGCGGCGTAGAGGCTCACCGGGTGGTCGACGTTCTGGTGGACCGAGAAGGGCATCGCCCGGTTCATGCCGTAGACCGAGCTCGACGAGGCGTAGACCAGGTGGCGCACGCCGTGCTGCCGGCAGCGTTCGAGGATGTGGCCGAAGCCGACCACGTTGGTCTCGACATACGCGGCCGGGTTCTCGAGCGAGTAGCGCACGCCGGCCTGGGCGGCGAGGTTGATCACCGCGACCGGGGCCTGCCGCTCGAAGACGTCCGACAGCGCCGCCCCGTCGGCGATGTCGACCCGCTCGAAGCGGAAGCCGTCGCGGGCCTCGAGCCGCGCGAGGCGCGCCTTCTTCAGGCCGACGTCATAGTACGCGTTGAGGTTGTCGACGCCGACGACCTCGTCGCCGCGGTCGAGGAGTCGGTGCGCGACGTGGGAGCCGATGAAGCCGGCCGCCCCGGTGATGAGTGTTCGCACGACAGCGCCTTCGCTCGAGAGCGGCCTCTTCAGAGGCTCCAGTAGGTGATCGTTTCGGGGAGCGACCGCGGCTCGATGGCGGACTTCACGTCGATGAGCACGCCGCCCGGTCGCAAGCGCTCGTGCGTCCACGCCGCGGGCGCCGCCATGTACTCTCGGTGGGCGACCGCGAGGATGAGCGCGTCGAGGTCGTGGAGTTGCTGCGGCGCGCAGAGCTCGACGCCGTACTCCCCGCGGGCCTCGTCGGCGTCGGCGTGCGGGTCGTGCACGAGCGGCTCTACGCCGAAGCTCCGCAGCTCGCGGAGGATGTCCGGGACGCGGCTGTTGCGCAGGTCCGGCACGTTCTCCTTGAAGGTCAGGCCGAGCACGCCGACCCGCGCGCCGCGGACGGTCTCGCCGCGCCGGACCATGAGCTTGACGAGCCGCTGGGCGAGGAACGCGCCCATGCCGTCGTTGATGCGGCGGCCGGCGAGGATGACCTGAGGGTGGTAGCCGACCGACTCCGCCTTCGCGGTGAGGTAATACGGATCGACGCCGATGCAGTGGCCGCCGACGAGACCTGGCGAGAAGGGCAGGAAGTTCCACTTCGTGCCGGCGGCCTCGAGGACGTCCTTCGTGCGCAGGCCGACCCGGTCGAAGATCATCGACAGCTCGTTCATCAGCGCGATGTTCAGGTCGCGCTGCGTGTTCTCGATGACCTTCGCGGCTTCGGCGGTGCGGATGGACGGCGCGCGGTGCAGCCCAGCCTCGACGACGCGCCCGTAGAGCCCCGCGACGCGCTCGAGCGCCGCCGGGCTGTCGCCCGAGACGACCTTCACGATGCGCGTGAAGGTGTGCTCGTCGTCGCCCGGGTTGATGCGCTCCGGGGAGTAGCCGAGCTGGAAGTCGCGGCCCTGGACGAGCCCCGACCGCGCGGCGAGGAGCGGCCCGCAGACCTCCTCCGTCACGCCCGGGTAGACGGTCGACTCGAAGATCACCAGGTCGCCCTCGCCGAGCGCGGCGCCGACGGTCTCGCACGCGGCGCGGAGCGGGGAGAGGTCCGGCCGCCGGTCGGCGTCGATCGGCGTCGGGACGGTCACGATGTAGACGCTCGCGTCGCGGAGGTCGGCGGCGTCGGTCGTGAAGCGGAGCTTCGACCGGCGCAGCGCCTGCGGCGAGACCTCGCCCGTGCGGTCGTGCCCGTCGCGCAGCTCGGCGACGCGCCTGGCGCTGATGTCGAAGCCGATCGCGCCGTCGAAGGCGTCCGCGAACGCAACCGCCACCGGCAGCCCGACGTAGCCGAGGCCGATGGTCGCGATGAGCTCTCTCTTGGAAGGCATGGGGTCGGAGCGCTGATTGCCATCCGCGGTCGCGGCGGTCAACAGCCCGGCGGACAAGCTGCGACGGGGCGCCGCGGAGTGCCAGCGGCGGGTGCCGGTGCTAGGTGTCGCGCCATGCGCCAGACGTCGTCGAACGCCCGCGGCACGGTCGAGCGGATGATCTACCTGTCGGGCTGCCCGCGGTCCGGGACGACGCTGGTCGGGAACCTCATCGGGAGCGCGCGCGGGGCCGAGTACGACTACGAGCCGGCGACGCTGCACTCGCTCCTGTCGGTGCTACCCGACCTGCGGGCCGCCGGTCAGCTCGACACCTGGCGGCTGCTCTTCGAGACGTACTGCCACGAGGAGCTGCTGCTCGGGAACCTCGCCGGTCGCAACTTCAACCTCAACCCGCACGACGACTCGTGGGTGGGGCACTACCGCCCTCTCGAGGAGATCGCCGCCCGGCAGGCGAAGGGCTGGCGCAAGTACGAGCTCGACGCCCTCGCCGCGGAGCGCACCCTCGTCGTCAAAACGCCGGGCGTGCTGCCGGAGCTCGCGCAGGTCGCGCGGCTGTACCCGACGCTTCGCCTCGGCGTGCTGCTCCGCGAGCCGAACGACGTCCTCGGCTCGCTCCTGTCGCGCAAGTGGTTCGACCTCTCGCCCGAGACCGCCGAGATCTACCTGTGGCCGTACCGCGAGGTCCGCGGCGCGAAGGTGCCGGTGTGCATCCCGCCCGAGCTCGACCGGTGGTGGCTCGACGCGCGCGAGGTCGAGCGCGCCGCGCGCTACCTGCTCGTCCAGATGACCGCGGCGCTCGGCGTCGAGCGTGCCGTCGTGATCGACTACGACGCGCTCGTGCGGGCGCCCGAGGCCGAGGTCGAGCCCCTCCTGCACGCGTTCGGCCTCGTCCCGACGCCGAAGACCGCCGAGGTCGCGGCCGGCATCGCTCCCCGCCCGAGCCGCTACCCGGACCTCGTCGGCCAGCTCCCGGAGCCGATGCAGCGGGAGATCGCCGAAACGACCGACGCGCTCCGCTCCCGGAAGCCCGACTGAACAGAGCCCGAACCAGAGGACGCATGCCCCCGACGCTCGACATTGCCGGCCGCCTCGTCGGCCCCGACCATCCCCCGCTCGTCATCGCCGAGATCGGCATCAACCACGAGGGCAGCCTCGACAAGGCCGTCCAGATGGTCGACGACGCCGTCGCGGCCGGCTGCGAGTGCGTGAAGTTTCAGTGCCACGTCATCGAGGACGAGATGATCCCGAACGACGTCGTGCCCGGCAACGCGGACGAGTCGATCTGGGACATCATGGCGCGCTGCGCGCTGAGCGAGCCCGAAGACCGCCGGCTCAAGGCGTACGTCGAGTCGAAGGGCGCCATCTACTTGAGCACGCCGTTTTCGCGGGCGGCCGCCGAGCGCCTCGAGGCGATGGGCGTGCTCGCGTACAAGATCGGCTCGGGCGAGTGCAACAACTACCCGCTGGTCGAGCACATCGCGCGCTACGGCAAGCCGATCATCGTGAGCACCGGGATGAACGACCTCGCGAGCGTCCGGCCGACGGTCGAGATCCTGCGCGCCCACGGGGTGTCTTTCGGCCTGCTGCACTGCACGAGCCTGTATCCGACGCCCTACGAGCAGGTGCGGCTCGGCGCCATGGTCGAGCTTCAGCAAGCGTTCCCGGACGCCGTGGTCGGCCTCTCCGATCACACCGAGACCATCTACGCCTGCCTCGGCGCCGTCGCGCTCGGCGCCTCGATCCTCGAGCGGCACTTCACGTCCTCGCGCGACTGGCCGGGCCCCGACGTGCCGATCTCGATGATCCCCGAGGAGCTCGCCCAGCTCGTCGAGGGCAGCCGCGCGATTCACCTCGCGCGCGGTGGCCGTAAGGAGATCCTGGCCGCCGAGCAGCCGACGATCGACTTCGCGTACGCGAGCGTCGTGACCCTCGCGCCGATCGCCGCGGGGGAGGTCTTCACGATGGACAACCTCTGGGTGAAGCGTCCGGGGACCGGCGCGATCCAAGCGAAGCACTTCGAGGGGCTGCTCGGCAAGCGCGCCGCTCGGGCGCTCACGGTGAACCACCAGCTCGACTGGGACGACATCCGCGATGGCGACTGAGCCGCGCAGGGTGCTCTTCCTGACGGGGACACGCGCCGACTTCGGAAAGCTCAAGCCGCTGATGCGCGCCGTCGACGCGGACCCCGCGTTTCGCTGCGAGATCTTCGTGACGGGCATGCACATGATGCGCCGCTACGGATACACGGTCGAAGAGGTGCGAAAGGCCGGTTTCTCGAACCTGCACCTGTTCATGAACCAGATCGAAGGCGAGCCGATGGAGCTCGTCATGGCGAACACCATCGTCGGCCTGTCGCGCTACGTGCACGAGGACCCGCCCGAGCTGATGGTCGTCCACGGCGACCGCGTCGAGGCGCTCGCAGGGGCCATCGTCGGGGCGGTGCGCAACGTGCTGACGGCGCACGTCGAGGGAGGCGAGCACTCGGGCACCATCGACGGGCTCATCCGCCACTCGGTCTCGAAGATGTCGCACGTCCACTTCGTCGCGAACCGCGAGGCGAGCCGCCTGCTGCGGCAGCTCGGCGAGCACCCCGACACCATCTTCGAGATCGGCTCGCCCGACATCGACGTCATGCGCTCGCCGGACCTGCCGACCCTCTCGAGCGCGAAGGCGCGCTACCAGATCCCCTTCGATCGCTACGGCCTCGTGCTCTTTCACCCGGTGACGAGCGAGCTCGGCTCGATGCGCGCGCAGGCGAAGGCCCTCGTCGACGCGGTGCTCGCGTCGGGTCACGACCACGTCGTCGTCTATCCCAACAACGACGAAGGTGCGGCGGACATCTTCCGTGAATACGAGCGGTTCAAGGACAATCCGCGAATTCGCATGTTCCCGTCGATCCGCTTCGAGTACTTCCTGAGCCTGCTGCGTTCTGCGGATTACATCGTCGGGAACTCGAGCGCTGGCGTCCGCGAGGCGCCGGTGTACGGCGTGCCCGCGATCGACGTGGGCACGCGGCAGCACGGGCGCTTTCGGCACGAGAGCATCCTGTCCGCCGCGCCGGAGCCGGAGGCGATCGGGCGCGCCATCGGCGAGGCGCTCGGACGGACGGCGCGGGTCGGCTCGAACCACTTCGGCGACGGGCGGAGCGCCGAGCGGTTCATGGAGGCGCTCCGCAGCGAGGCGCTCTGGGCGACGCCGCGGCAGAAGGCCTTCGTCGAGCTCGACTGGGCGGCGGCGCGATGAGCGAGCCTCGGGTCGTCGCGCTGATCACCGCGCGGGGCGGGTCGAAGGGGCTCCCGCGCAAGTGCGTGCTGCCGCTCGCGGGGCGGCCACTCATCGAGTGGTCCATCGACGCCGGCCGCGGCGCGGCGCAGGTCGCCGAGACGGTCGTGACCACCGAGGACCCGGAGATCGCGGCGGTCGCGCTCGCGGCGGGGGCGACCCTGCTCGAGCGGCCGGCGGAGCTGGCGACGGACCACGCCCGCTCGGAGGAGGTCGTGGCGCACGCGCTCCGGGCGTTGCGCGCGCGCGGCGCGGCGTTCACCCACTTCGTCTTGCTGCAGCCGACCTCTCCGCTGCGCGACGCCGGCGACGTCGACGCGGCGATCGCCGGGGCGCTCTGTCGGGGCGTCGACTGCGCGCTCAGCGTCACCCGCCCCGAGCACCACCCCTACAAGATGCTCGTCGAGCGGCAGGGCGAGGTCGTGCCCGTGCTCGACACGCGGTCGCTCAGCACGCCGCGCCAGGAGCTCCCGCCCGCGTATCGGCAAAACGGCGCGATCTACTTCATGCGCTGCGAGACGTTCGAGCGGGCGAGGACCTTCTTCGTGCCGCCCGTGTACGTCCACGAGATGCCCGTCGAGCGCAGCGTGGACATCGACGTGGCCGCCGATCTCGCTCGATGCGAGGCGTGGCTCGGCGCGCAGCGGGCCTAGCCGCCCGCGCTCGGCGGCGGTCGGCTACTCGTGCGTCAGCAGGGGGTGTCAGCCTCGGGCGCGCGCGACGTCCGCCGCGGGGCTCGTCGCTGCGAGCGCGCTGCGCAGGACCGCCTCGTACGCCGGGAGCTGGGCCTCTTGCGTGTGGCAGCGCTCGTACACGGCGCGTGAGCCCTCGGCGAGGCGGCGTCGCAGCGTCGCGTCGGAGGTGAAGTCCGCGAGCAGGTCCACGAGGTGCGCGGGGTCTCTTGCCGCCAGGCAGTCCTGACCGTGGGTGAACTCGCTCGCGCACTCGAAGGTCTTCTCGTACGCGACGTTCACGACGCCGTACCCTGCCGCGACCGCGAACTTGGCCCGGCCCCCCGTGTCGAAGGGGTAGGGCATCAGCGAGGCGTCGCCGGGCGCGAGCACGTCGTCGAGGTTCGGGACGAAGCCGTGCACCGTGCAGTGCCGCTCGACCCAAGGCCACGACGGGTCCGCGCCGGGGCGCGGCGTCTTGCCGAGCTGGTGCCAGTCGAGCTCGAGCCCGCGCGCCTGCACGATGGGCCAGACCTCCTCGCGGAGGTTCTGGCGGGCGGCGCGCATGGCGGTGTTCGGGTTGCCGAAGAGAAAGAGCCGGCCTGCTGAGAGCCGGTCGAAGCGCGGGCGCGGGGTGGTCGGGCCGACCACGGGCAGGTACGAGGCCGGGATGCCGCGATCGCCGAGGTAGCGGGCCTCCGACTGCGAGGCGCAGACCGTGTAGGCGGCGCGACGGCAGAGATCGACCTCGAGGCGCTCGAGCCGCGCGAGCGAGAGCGCGTCCGGGCGACGCAGGCGCTTACCACCCGGGAGCAGCGCCGCCCTGCGCACCGGGCGGAGCTTGAACATGAAGTCGAGGTGGCTGTGGACGATCGGCGCCCAGCCAGGCGCCGCCGGTCCGGGCGCGAGGAGCACGGCGGAGGCCTCCTCGGCCCACGTGAGCGCGGGGCGAACGCGCGCCGCGACGCGTGCGACCGCGTCGCGCAGCCCGTGCAGGTTCGGCAGCGCGAGCGCGAGCGTCTCCGGGTTCAGCCCACGCGCGAGCCACCAGCGTGGATCGATGCGGCGTAGGTCCGCGCGCTCGATGACGTGCACGCTCGCGGCGCGCTCGCGGAGGGCGTCGGTCGCCTCGTTCCCAGGCGCGCACGCGACGACGTGGACCTCGTGCCCGAGCGCCGTGAGCGAGCAGAGGTCCTGCCAGCGCCGGACGTCGCCGCCGCCGATGTGTACCGGCGAGGGGAGCCGCTCGTAGCAGAGGTGCAAGACGCGCATGCGCCGGCGAGCATGTTCAGCGCCGCCGCAGGCGTCAAACGGGACGAGCGCGGCAGGGTACTGGGCAGGGCGGGGCGTGGTTCGCAGGGCGGGTCGCGGCGCGGCTCGAGGCGTGCGCATCGCGACGTCGCCGCCGCTCGGGGTCTGTGGTAAGGGGCCTCGGGCCGTCGTCGGCGCCGGCCGCGGGCCGGGGCCGCGGGGCAGGAGGACGCGATGAAGACGGCGCTGATCACCGGCATCACCGGCCAGGACGGGAGCTACCTCGCGGAGCTGCTCCTCGACAAGGGCTACCAGGTCCACGGCGTCAAGCGCCGGGCGTCCTCACTGAACAGCGAGCGCATCGACCACCTGTACACGGATCCGCACGTCGAGGGCGCGCGCTTTCACCTGCACTACGGTGACATGACCGACTCGACGAACCTGCTGCGCATCGTCCAAGACACGCAGCCGGACGAGATCTACAACCTCGCGGCGCAGAGCCACGTGCGGGTCTCGTTCGAGACGCCCGAGTACACGGCGAACGCCGACGCGGTCGGTACGCTGCGGCTGCTCGAGGCGATCCGCATCCTCGGGCTCGAGAAGCGGACGCGGTTCTACCAGGCGAGCACGAGCGAGCTCTACGGCAAGGTGCAGGAGACGCCGCAGACCGAGCGGACCCCCTTCTACCCGCGGAGCCCGTACGCTGCGGCGAAGCTCTACGCGTACTGGATCGTCGTCAACTATCGCGAGGCGTACGGGATGTACGCGTGCAACGGCATCCTCTTCAACCACGAGTCCGAGCGCCGCGGCGAGACCTTCGTCACCCGCAAGGTCACGCGGGTCGTCTCGCGCATCGCGCACGGCCTCGAGCAGCGCCTGCACCTCGGCCACCTCGACGCCAAGCGCGACTGGGGCCACGCCGCCGAGTACGTCGAGGGCATGTGGCGGATGCTCCAGCAACCGGAGCCCGACGACTTCGTCCTCGCGACGGGGCAGACGCACTCGGTCCGCGAGCTCGTCGAGCGCGCGTTCGGCCACATCGGCGTGCGGCTCGCGTGGCAGGGCGTGGGCGCAGACGAAAAGGGCGTCGACGCCAGCACGGGGAAGGTCCGCGTCGAGATCGATCCGCGCCTGTACCGCCCGACAGAGGTCGACTTCCTGCTGGGCGACGCGACCAAGGCGCGCGAGGTGCTCGGGTGGGCCCCGACGATCGGCTTCGAGGAGCTCGTCGACCGCATGATGGACAACGACATGAAGATCGCCGCCGGCGCGAGGCGCGAGCGCGACCACCACGCCGCGCTGGCAGGCAACGCGGAGGCGAAGTAGCGATGGCGCTCGACAGGCAGAGCAGGGTCCTCGTCACCGGCGCGTCCGGGTTCCTCGGCCGCCACGTGGTCGAGGCGCTGCGCGCGCGTGGCGTCGAGCCGATCACCTTTCGCTCGGCTGACTGCGACCTGCGCGACTGGGTGCAGACCGAGGCGCTCTTCGCCAAGGAGAAGCCCGATGTCGTCATCCACATCGCGTGGACCGGGGGCGGCATCGGCTACATGCGCGCCCACCCTGGCAGCATCGCGCGCGACAACACCCTGATGGCCTGTCACGTCTTCGAGGCGGCGCGGCGCCATGGCGTGCGGAAGGTCGTCGGCATCGGCTCGGTTTGCGCCTACCCGAAGTACACTGAGGTGCCGTTCAAAGAAGAGGACCTCTGGCTCGGGTACCCGGAAGAGACGAACGCGCCGTATGGCATCTCGAAGAAGATGATGCTCGTGCTGACCCAGTCGTTCGCCGACGAGTTCGGCCTGAACGGCGTGCACCTGCTCATGGTCAACATGTACGGGCCCTGGGACAACTTCGACCTCGAGAGCAGCCACGTCATCCCGGCGATGATGCGGAAGTTCCTCGCCGCCAAGGAGTCCGGTGCCTCGAAGGTGACCCTCTGGGGCGACGGGAGCCCGACGCGTGAGTTCATCTACGTGACCGACGCGGCCGAAGCGGTCGTGAAGGCGACGGAGCGCTACGACTCGCCGGACCCGGTGAACATCGGCTCGGCGACCGAGGCCTCCATCCGCGAGCTCGCGACGACCATCGGGGCGATGGTGGGCTTCGAGGGCGAGATCGTCTGGGACACGAGCAAGCCGAACGGGCAGCCTCGGCGCAAGCTCGACGTGAGCAAAGCGAAGGAGCGCTTCGGGTTCGAGGCGACGATGCCGCTACGGGAAGGGCTCGAGCGCACGTATCGGTGGTATCTCGACCACGGCCGCACCCTCTCGGAGTAGCGGGGGCGCGCCTGCACGGCGATCTCGGCGTCCGCCGGGCTCGACGTACGAGGGGTACGCCGTCGCCCGACGTCCTTGACCTCGCCGCGCATTCACGCCCCCGCGGTGTTGGGGGCGCGCCTGCACGGCGATCTCGGCGTCCGCGGGGTCAGGTCGCGCGGGCCTGAGCGCTCGGCGTCTCGGTGATGAGGTCGCCGTGTCCGCCCTCGCGCAGGCCCCACACGATGGCGTCGGCGAGCTGGTCGAAGCGCTCGGGCGTCAGGACGGAGGGGAAGGTCGTCGGGCTGCGCATCGCGCCCGGCTGCGAGGTCTGTTGGATCGCCGCGACGAACTGCAAGAGGAGCTCTTCGTCGTGGTGATGGCCATAGATGGCGCGCTCGAAGAGCCCGTACCACTCGTCCTTCGGCAGGCGCCCGGCGCGGTAGACGCCCGGGTGCATGTTGAAGAACACCTCGCCGAACGACACGACCGGCTTGCCGAGGAGCAGCCCCTCCCACCCCACGGTGCCGGTGATGACGGCGACCGCGGCGGCGTCTCGGATGAGCGCGAACGTGTCCTCGTCGGGGCCGAGCAGCCGCACGCCGAGCGTCTCGCGGATGCGCCGGTAGAAGCTGAGCGGGCGGCGCCCGCGGTTGGTGAGGTGCTCCTTGACGTAGAGCCGGTGCCCCACAGGGAGGCTCTTGCTGAGGTCGTCGATGAGGGCGGCCTGGTCGAGGTAGTAGGGGGCCTGGACGAGCGTAGACGCCTCCGGCTGGAAGTGGATCGGGAAGAGCACGAAGCGCTCGCCCGGCACGGGACGCTCGAAGAGGCTGCCCCGCGCGGCGGCCTGGCTGCGCGCGAGGCGCAGCGCGCGGTGGCGGAGCGACCGCCCCGGCGCGACGAGCGTCGGGTTGTCCGGGTCGGTGCGGTACTTGTCGCGGAGGACGGCCAGGCGCCGGCGATCGTCGCTCGACGCGAACGGTAGCTTCGCCCGCTGGGCCATGCCGCTCGGGCGTTGGGGACGCGCGCGGAACTCCTCGACGAACGTGCTCGCGAGCCGGCGTTCGGCGTCGGTCAAGCCCCGCTCGCGCAGCTCGGCGAAGCGCGCGCGTGTGAAGTTCCACTGCTGCGGGGCTCCGTCATAGACGCTCAGCAGCCCCGGCATCCGCGCGCCGCCGACGCGCACGAAGGGGATGCCGCGATCGCGCGCGACGACGAAGTGGATGTAGCTCGCGAGGCAAGACACGTCCTCGCTGAAGATGCAGTCCGGGCGCGCCTCATCGAGCGTGCGCTCGATCAGATCGAAGAGTGCCTCAGCGAGCTGGAGCGCCTCGTCGTACGTGCGTCGCTGAAGGAGGTGCCGCTCGGCCCAGAGCATGCGGTGGATCGAGACGCCGTAGCGGCGCTCTCGGCGCCGGAGCGCGTCGAGGTCCGCCGAGGGCGCGTGCGCGAGCCGCGGCAAGACGTCCCGCGTAAAAACCAGGAGAGGCGCGTAATCGATCGACCCCGCCCGGAGGAACGCGGCCTGGTCCTCGCCCCAGACGAACCCCGAGAAGCGCCGCGCGCCGTAGCGGTCGCGCAGGCGTTCGAGTGTCGGATGGAAGAGCCACTCGTGGACGGAGAAGAAGGTGTAGACGTGCATGGGGTCTCGGTGATGCGGCGCTCAGCGCGGGCCGGTGCTCGCCCGCGTGCTCTGCGCGGCGGCGGTCCCCACGGGAGCGCCGCTCGCATCCGCCTGGCCTGCGCCCGCGTGCAGGTGATGCTCGGTCCACCACTCGAGCACGAGCAGCGCCCACAGCGCCTGCGCGTGGTCGTGACGGCCGGACATGTGCTCGTCGACCAGCGCGCGCACGACCTGAGGCTCGAACAGCCCCCGGTCTCGGACGCGCCGCGCGCTGAGGGCGTCCTCGACGGCGTCGCGGAGGTCGCGCCGAAGCCAAGTCGCGACAGGCGCCGTGAAGCCCTGCTTCGGGCGCTCGGTGAGCAGCGGAGGCGCGTAGCGGGCGAGGAGGCGGCGCAGGATGTACTTCTTGTCGGGGCCGCGCAGGCGCATGGACAGCGGCAGCCCGAACGCCATCTCGACGACGCGCCGATCGAGGAAGGGTGAGCGGGCCTCGAGGCTCACCGCCATGCTCGCGCGATCTACCTTGTGCAGCCAAGCCCCGGGCAGCGTGTGCAGCGCGTCGTAAAGCATCCCCGACTCGACGCTCGTGCGCAGGGGGTGGGCGCGTAGGAACGCGGCGACGCGCTCCTCGGGCGCGTTATCGGCGCCGAGCAGGCGCGGCACGGCGCTCTGGCTCGTCGCGCCCCGGTAGAACCCACCGAGCCCGAAGAAGTGCGCGGGGTCGACCACGCCGGAGCGACGGAGGACGCGCGCCACGCCCGGGTGCCCGACCCGTCCGGCCAGGCCTGCGAGCCGCTCGCGCGCGACCCGTGGCATCGCGGCGGCGTAGCGTTCGAACGCATACTGCGCGAGGTAGTACTTGTAGCCGGCAAAGAGCTCGTCGGCGCCGTCTCCTGTGAGCGCGACCGTGACGTGCTCGCGGGCGAGCTTGCTGACCGCGAGCGTTGGCAGCACCGAGTAGTCCGCCATCGGCTCGTCGAAGTAGCGCACCACGTCCGGGAGCTGCGCCAGCACGTCTCGGCCGCTCAGGACGCGCACCGTGTTGCGCACCCCGAAGTGCTCGGAGAGGCGCTTGGCGTGCGCGCTCTCGTCGTAGCGGGGGTCGTCGAACCCGATCGTGAAGGTCTGCACGGCCGCCCTGTCTCGGGCCGCCATCAGCGCGACGATGAGCGTCGAGTCGATGCCGCCGGACAGGAACGCGCCGAGGGGCACGTCCGACACGAGGCGGAGGTCAACGGCGTCTTGGAGCAGCGCATGCAGCGCGTCCGTGTGCTCGCGCACCGACTTGCGGGCCGGGCGCTCGGTGGAGCGCTCAGCGGCGTAGCGCGCGAGGTCGAAGTACCGGGTGATCGTCGGCCCCTCGCCGCGCTCGAAGACCGCGCACGCGCCTGGCGGCACCTGCCGCGCACCCTCGAGCATGCTGCGCTCGTCGGGTACGAAACCGAAACGCATGTAGTCGTAGGCGGCCTCGCGGTCGACCGAGGCGCGCGCTCCCTCGTACGAGAGGAGCGGCGCGAGGGTCGACCCGAAGATCAGCCGGCGTCCGGGCGCGTGGAGATAGTAGAGGGGCTTCTGCCCCATTGGGTCGCGCGCGAGGACGAGGCGGCGCGTCCGATCGTCCCAGACGGCGATGGCGAACATCCCGTTGAAGCGCTCGAAGCAGCCGGTGTCCCACTGGGCGAAGGCGCGGAGCACGACTTCGCTGTCCCCGGTGCTGCGGAAGGAGTGCCCGAGCGCTTCGAGCTGCGCGCGCAGATCGCGGAAGTTGTAGACCTCGCCGTTGAAGACGGCGCTGACGCGGCCGTCCTCCGTGCGCATGGGCATGCGGCCGGCCGGCGACAGGTCGAGGATGGAGAGGCGACGGTGGGCGAGGGCGACCGCGCCGTCTGCCTCGACGCTGAGGGCCGCGTCGTCTGGCCCGCGGTGCGTGAGCGTGTCCCGCATACGCGCGACGCGGTCGACGTCTACGGGCGCGCCATCCTGGTTCCATACTCCCGCGATCCCGCACATCCCGTGTCGCTCCGTCTCGAGGCCGCTCGGTGCATGGCCAATCGGACGTTGGACGTCAAGGGCCGGCCACGCCCGCCGGCCGCCGCAGGCGCCGACCCTCCGAGAGTACGCCGCGTCGCCCGGCCGCCTTCCGAGGGTACGCCGACTCTCTCGCCGCGCTCGGGGCCGCGGCGCCGCGTTCGCCTCGTGGCCCGGCTGGGTGGAGCGGGTTCTGGCCGCCCTGGTCGGCCGATCGCGGGCCGGTCAGCGGGCGGCGCGCCGATCTGGGGCGCTCCCGGCGCGCCGCGGACGCAGCGGTG
>JAGQJE010000254.1 GCA_020430775.1 Myxococcales bacterium | reverse complement strand
GTCGCGGCTTGCGCACGCAGGTGCTGAGCGGCCCGCTGAGCGGCTTGCGTCATGGGCTCGCCGGGGATGGGTTTCAGGCGCCGGCGCCTTCGAGGAGCGCGTCGGACTCGGCGCGGTCGAGGTCGCGCGTGAGGTCGATGGCCTCTCGTGCGAAGCGGCGCGCGGCGGCGGTGGCCCGCTCGCCGTGACCGTCGGAGCCGCACCAGGCCGCGTGTTCGACGAGGAGCGCGAGCTCGAGCGCGCGCCCGAGTGTCATCGCGAACCGGCGCGCGCCCGCCTCGAGGCGCGGTCGATCCTCCCCCGCGTCCGCCGCCCAGAGCGCCGCTCGATCGACCGCGGTCTGCGCCGCCTGCGCGGCACCGGCGAGCGCCGGGTCGGTGGCCTTGCCCGCCCGCTGATGCACTTCGATCGCGAACGCCTCGAGCAGGCCCGGCTCCGTAAGCGCCCGCAGCGTCTCGAGCGAGAGCACGTTCGTCGTGCCCTCCCAGATCGACAGCACCTGCGCGTCGGCGAGCAGCCGCGGGAAGCCGGTGTCCTCGATGTAGCCACCGCCGCCGAAGCACTCGAGCGCCTCGGACGCGACCGCGACGGCTTGCTTGCCGGTCGTGAGCTTGGCGATCGAGGTCAGCGCCCGGAGCAGCCGCTCGTCGTAGGAGTCTCCGGCGCCCTGCGCACCGCCGCCCGCCGCCCTCCGAGCATGCTCGACCCGCCCGAGCACCTCCGTGAGCAAGAACGCCATGAGGCACGCGCCGTCGGTCTCGGCGACCATCCCCGCGAGCGTGTCGACGTGCAGCGGCTTGTCGACGAGCGCCTCGCCGAACACGCGGCGCTTGCGCGCGAAGTCACACGCGAGCGCGACCGCCCGCCGCATCCCGGACGCCGCGCACACGGTGTTCCAGGTGCGCGTCAGCCCGAGCATCGGCGTGATCGCGCGCACGCCATCGCGCGGCTCGGCCACCAGCGTCGCCGGTGTGCCGGCGAGCGTCAGCTCGGCGGTGGGCACCTTGCGGGTGCCGAGCTTGTCCTTCAGGCGGTTCACCTCGATGTTCCGCAGGAGCCCGTCATCGTCGCGCAGCTCGAGGTAAAAGAGCGCGAGCCCGCGGCTGCCCGGCGGGTTGCCCTCGGGCCGCGCGAGGGTGAGCGCCATCTCGGAGGTCGTGGCGGACGTGAACCACTTGGTGCCGTAGAGCCGCCACTGCCCCTCCGCGTCCTTGCGCGCGACGGTCTCGCTCTGACCCACGTCCGAGCCGCCCGTGCGCTCGGTCATCCACTGGCCCGACGTCCACATGGTGCGCGGATCTCGCGAGAGCAGCCGACGCACCGCGTGATCGACCAGCGCCTGGTTGCCTGAGTCGAGCAAGGTCCTCGCGGCGCCGTCGGTCATGGCGAGCGGGCACGAGTACACGTCGAGCGACGCGTTGAGCAGGTAGTTGAGCACGAACTGGTGCACGCGCGCGTGCGGTCCCCAGCGGGGCTCGTAGCCGGCGGCGACCAACCCGCGCTCCGCGGCGATCACCTGAGCCCGCTTCCACAGCGGCGAGACCTCGATGTGGTCGATGCGGTGGCCCCATGGGTCCCACTGCGTGAGCACCGGCTCGTTCTCGCGGTCGGCGAGCTGCGCGCGGTACAGCTCTCCGCCGGCGAGCGCGCCGATCTCCCGGTACTCGGGCTCGACCTCGGCCCTCATCGCGGCCGGGAGCGTCCGCGAGACGTACTCCCGCAGCAGCGCGTCGTCGTCGTAGAGGTTTCCGAGCTGAGGGGGTGCTTGAAAAAACGCCATACGATCAATCTACCACTGCCGACACCCCGCGCATTTCGGCTACGATGGGCGGATGAGGGGGCCGAGACGCTTCGCATCGCGCGCCGTGCTGGCGCTCGCCATCGCCTGCTGCCTGAGATCGACGACCGCGCACGCCGGCAACGAAGACGGCGTCCTGCTCGGCAACGACGCGGCCATCGTCGGGGGCGCCGTGACGGCCGATGTCCACTCGGGCTCCGCGCTCTGGTACAACCCGGCCGGGCTGATGCGCGTGCCGACGCGGACGCTCGACATCAGCGCGCGCGCCTACGCGATGCGCTTCTACCGCATCCCGGCTTTTCTGACGGGACCGAGCGGCCGCTCCGCCGAGGGCAACTTCAACGAGCTCGTCCTCATCCCGAGCGCGGCGTCGTACGTGCGGCCGCTCGGCGACAAGCTGCGCGCCGGCGTCGGCGTGTTCGCGCCGGAGTCCTTCGACTACACCGTCGCCAGCAACCTCACGATTCCGTCGGCGCTGTCGGGCGCCGAGACCCGGTGGCAGATGGTCCTCGCGAACACCAGCGCCAGCTACCACCTGGTCCTCGGGCTCGCCGGCGCCGTCAGCGACCGGCTCGACCTCGGCGTCACCCTCCACGTGATCTACGCCAGCAGCTTCATCAACTTCCAGCTCGGCGGCGGCACCGTCTCCACCACCCCAGGCGTCACGAATTCCGTCGGGCTGTACGCGGAGGCGATCCAGCAATCACTCAAAGGCGTCGGCATCGCGATCGGCACCGGCCTTCAATGGCGACCGGTCGACAACGTCTCGCTGGGCGTCTCGATCGACTCCCCCACGTTCCTCATCGTCTCGACACGGCAGTTGTATACGACCGAGGGCGCGGTGCTTCAGGACGCCGACATGAACGGCGACGTCACGTTCGCGCCCGGGTTTGCGGTGCAGGACGAGCACCACACGGACTTCGGCCTCGAGATGACCGTGCCAGCGCGCCTCCGCGCAGGGCTCGCGCTGCAGCTCGGCGAGCACTCGCTGTCGGCCGAGATAGAGGTCGCGCACCCGTTGTCGAACTCGAAGTTCTCCATCCACAGGCGGCTCCTGTTCAACGCGCGCGCGGGCTGGAAGATGACCCTCTCGCCGAAGCTCTCGATCGGGGCTGGCCTCTTCACCGACCGGAGCCCCGTCAGAGGGCAGATCGCGCAGTTCCTCGACTCCAAGGTCGACTTCTACGGCGGGACGGTCGGGCTGCAATACGAGAAGGAGCACGCGCTCGCGCCGGGGTCGCGCGAGCGGACGATCGGCTTCGGCACGACGGTCGGGCTGCGCTACGCCTACGGTGCAGGACACATCGTCGGGGCACGCGTCGGCGATCGCTTCGTGGTGGGCGAGAACCTCGACTTTCAGCCGAACCGAACGACGCTGCGCATCCACGAGATCGCGCTCAATCTCGGCGGCAACGTCTCGTTCTGACAGGCGCCGGCCCGCGGTGAAGCTGCGGTAGCATCGCCGCGTGACGCCCACGGTCTACACGCTCGGACACTCGACGCGCTCGCTCGACGAGCTGGTCGAGATCCTCCACGCGCACGGCGTGACGCAGCTCGTCGACGTCCGGACCGTGCCCAAGTCGCGCCACAACCCGCAGTTCAACGCGGACACCTTTCCCGGAGCGCTGCGGGACGCGGGCATCGACTACGTCCACCTCGAAGCGCTCGGCGGGCTGCGGCACACCCGCAAGGACTCCATCAACACCGGCTGGCGCAACGCGAGCTTTCGCGGGTACGCGGACTACATGCAGACCGAGGCCTTCGAGCGCGGGGTCGAGCGCCTCATCGCGCTCGCCGACGAAGCCCCGACGGCCATCCTCTGCGCCGAGGCGGTGCCCTGGCGATGCCACCGGTCGCTGATCGCGGACGCGCTCAGCGTGCGTGGGGTCGCCGTCGCGCACCTGATGAGCGCCACCAAGAAGAGCCCACACGCGATGACGTCCTTCGCCAAGGTCGACGGCACGACGATCACCTACCCCGCTCCCGAGACTGACGACGCGGCTGGGGACTGACGGCGCCGCGACCGGTCGCCCGCACCCGGCGCGCGGCTTTGGCTTGCCGTCTCGCGAGCCATCAGCGAACCTCGCCGGGACGTTACAGAACGCTGCGACCGGGGCTATGACGACGAAGTACGAATCAGACGTGTTGATCATCGGCGGTGGCCTCACGGGCATCACCGCGGCCCTCGAGCTGCTCGACGCCGGCAAGCGCGTGACGCTGCTCGACCGCGCGACCGAGGATCGCTTCGGGGGGCTCGCGAAGCGCTCGTTCGGCGGGCTCTTCTTCGTGGACAGCCCCGAGCAGCAGGGCTCCGGCATCGCCGACAGCGTCGAGCTCGCGTGGAGCGACTGGCGGCGCTACGGCGAGCTCGACGAGGCGGACGTCTGGCCGTACCGCTGGGCCGAGGCCTACGTACACCGCTGCCTTCCGGACGTGCGCGGCTGGATGGTCGAGCGCGGGGTGAGCTTCTTTCGCGCCGTCAACTGGACCGAGCGCGGCTACTACGTCCCCGGCAACACGGTCCCGCGCTTCCACATCACGTGGGGCACCGGGGTCGGCGTCGTCGACCCGCTCATCGAGCGCCTGCACGGGCACCCGAACCGCGGGCGCCTCACGCTCCGGTTCGGACACAAGGTCGAGGACCTCGATCGGGAGGGCGGCGCAGTGGTCGGCGCGCACGGCACGACCACGAGCGGCGAGCCCTTCGAGGCGCGGGCCGAGGCGACGCTCATCGCGTCGGGCGGCATCGCGGGCAACCACGACAAGGTGCGCGAGGTCTGGCCACGCGACGAGCTGGGCGAGCCGCCGGAGCCGATGCTCAACGGCTCGATCCTCGAGGCAGACGGGCTGCTCATCGACCGCGCCGCGGCGCTCGGCGCCTCGGTCACGCACCTGCCGCGGATGTGGAACTACGCCGCCGGCGTCCGCCACATGCGGCCGAAGTTCGACAACCACGGCTTGAGCCTCGTCCCGGGAAAGTCCGCCCTGTGGATGGACTACCGCGGGCGCCGCTTCACCGATCCGCCGCTCGTCGGCTCGTACGACACCCTCTTCCTCGTCGACCGCATCTGCCGCCAAGAGAAGAAGTACTCGTGGCAGGTGCTGAACTGGAAGA
Organism: Myxococcales bacterium; assembly: GCA_020430775.1. Taxonomy (GTDB): domain Bacteria; phylum Myxococcota_A; class Polyangia; order Polyangiales; family Houyiibacteriaceae; genus JAGQJE01. The sequence goes on along the minus strand of JAGQJE010000254.1, from coordinate 9,616 downwards.
TCGCCTGCAAAGAGCTCGCCGTCTCGGGCGCCGAGTTCAACCCCGACGTGCGCGACAAGAAGCTCGTCGCGTTCGCGGCGCGGCTGCTGCTCGGTAACGAGCGGCTCGTCAAGGACTTCGCCGAGGGCTGCCCCGACTTCGTGACGGCGCAGACGGTCCGCGAGCTCGCCGCGAAGATGAACGCCGTGGCCGGCTCGAACGACGTCGACGCCGCGGGGCTCGAGCGCGACATCGCCGAGTACGACGCGAACGTCGCGCGGCCGAAGAAGCTGCAGAACGACGACCAGCTCCGCCGCATCGCCCACGTGCGCCAGTACCTCGGCGACCGGCTGCGCACCTGCCACAACGCGCGCATCGTCGACGACAAGGCGATGCCGCTCATCGCCATCCGCACGCAGATCCTCACCCGCAAGAGCCTCGGCGGCATCGCGGCGGACCTCGAGGGCCGCGCGCTCGACGCGACCGGCGAGCCCATCGCCGGGCTGTTCGCCGCGGGCGAGGCGAGCGGCTTCGGCGGCGGCGGCATGCACGGCAAGCGCGCGCTCGAGGGGACCTTCCTCGGCGGGTGCGTCTTCAGCGCGCGCATGGCCGCGCGAGGCATCCTCCACGGCCGCGGCGCGGACAGGAGCTAGCGGACCCATGAAGAGGAGCGGAGCCTGGCTCGCCGTCCGAGCGCTCGAAGAGGTGGGCGTGCGCTACACGTTCGGGATCCCCGGCGTGCACAACACGGAGCTGTACGACGCCCTCGCCCACAGCGACAAGATCGACCCCATCCTGGTCACGCACGAGCAGGGCGCGAGCTTCATGGGCGACGCGATCAGCCGGGTCACGGACACCATCGGGTGCCTGATGATCGTGCCGGCCGCGGGGATGACCCACGCGATGAGCGGCATCGGCGAGGCCTACCTCGACGGCATCCGGCTGCTGGTCATTTCGGGCGGGATTCGCCGAGACTCCGGGCGCCGCTACCAGCTCCACGAGCTCGACCAGCAGCGCGTCCTGGACGGCATCACCAAGGCCGCCTTCCTGGTCGAGCGGCACGAGGACGTCGTGTCGACCATCTACGAGGCGTACGAGATCGCCACCTCGGGTGAGCCGGGGCCGGTGTTCGTGGAGATCGCCGGCGACGTGCAGATGTTCGCGGCGGAGGTCGACGACGTGCCGCCCTACGTGCGCCGCTACCGGCCGCCCGAGCCGCGGCGCGAGCAGATCGCCGAGGCGGTGGACCTGCTGCTCGAGGCGAAACAGCCTGGGCTGTACGTCGGCTGGGGCGCGCGAGACGCGACCGCGCTGAGCGTGGAGCTCGCGGAGCTGCTCGGCGCGCCTGTCTCGACGACGATGCAGGGCCTGAGCGTCTTCCCGCACGACCACCCGCTGCACACGGGCATGGGCTTCGGTCCGTCGGCCGTTCCCGCGGCGCAGCAGGCGTTCAAGGACGTCGACTGCCTCGTCACCGTGGGCGCGCGCTTCGGCGAGCTCGCGACGGGCAGCTACGGGATGAAGATCCCCGAGCGCCTCATCCACGCCGACATCAACCCCGAGGTGCTCGACGCGAACTACCCGGCGAAGGTCGGCGTCGAGTCCGACGCGACGCTGTTCTTGCGCGCCCTCGTCACGGCGCTGCGAGAGCGCGGCGCGACCCCTCCCGACTGCACGAAGCTCACGCGCGACATCGCCGACGCCAAGGCGAAGTTCTTCGAGAGCTGGACGTCCAAGCCTAGCGACGAGCGCGTGAGCCCAGGCATCTTCTTCCGCGACCTGCGCGCGCGCCTCGACCGCGACGCCTACATGGTCGTCGACGACGGCAACCACACCTTCCTCGCGGCCGAGCAGTTCCCCGTCTACGAGTCGAAGCACTTCATCTCGCCGACCGACTTCAACTGCATGGGCTACTGCGTGCCGGCGACCATCGCGACCAAGCTCGCCCACCCGGACAAGCAGGTCTGCGGGGTCGTCGGCGACGGCGCGTTCATGATGACGGCGTTCGAGATCCTCACCGCCGCGATGAACGACATCGGCGCCGTGTTCTTCATCTTCCACGACGGCGAGCTCGCGCAGATCTCGCAGTTTCAGCACATCCCGCTGAAGTACAAGACCTGCACCATCACGGGCGACCTGCGGGTCGAGGGCGTCGCGACCGCGACCGGCGCGGCGTACCTCGCGATGCGCCACGACGGCGAGGTCGGCGCGGTCATCGACGAGGCGCTCTCGATCGCTGCGAAGGGCGCGCCGGTCATCGTCGACGTGAACATCGACTACAGCCGCAAGACCGCGTTCACGAGCGGCGTCGTGAAGGTCAACCTCGGCCGCTTCCCCTTCCGCGAGAAGGCCCGCTTCATCGGCCGCGCCCTCAAGCGCCACACCGTCGGCTAAGCGCTCACCCCCGCCCTCGTGCGATGCGAGCTTCGGGCGCTGAGGGCCGCTCAGGGCCCGAATGCGCTCATCCGGGCTCTAAGATCACCACCGGGATGTCCCGATCCGTCCACGACTGGTAGCTCGCGAACTGCGGGTAGAAGTCGACGAGGTGCGGCCACAGGGTGCGCTTCTCGTCGTCGTTCGCGGTGCGCGCGCGGCGCCGCTCGACCTGGTCGCCGATCTGGATGGTGACGTTCGGGTCGGCGACGAGGTTTCGGTACCACAGGGGGTGGTCCTTCACCCCGCCGGACGACGCGACGCACACGACGTTCGCGCCGTCGCGCAGGTACAGAAGCGGCGTCGTCCGCGGCTGCCCGGAGCGCCGGCCCTTCGTCGTGATGAGCATCACCGGCGCGTCATACATGAACTTGCCGCCGATCCTGCCGCCGGTCTTCCGGTAGACCCACGTGTTGATCTGCGACATCGCCTTGATGATCGGCTTGGTCCACGGCGCATCGAGCCCGGGCGGGCGCGGCAGCAGCTTGTGTTCGGTGTCGGCCATCGCTCGCTTGTCGCCCACCCGCACGCGGCCGTCAAGCGCATCGGCGCACCCTAGCGCGCCCCGCGGCGGCGCAGAACGGCGCCGTGCGCGTTCGTCCAATCAGCCCAGGCGGCGCAGGCGGACGACGGACTCGACGTGGGCCGTGTGCGGGAACATGTCGAAGGCGTCCGCGCGATCGACCGCGTAGCCCTGCTCCCCGAGCCAGGTGAGGTCGCGCCCAAGCGAGCGTGGATCGCACGAGACGTAGACCACTCGCTCGGGGCGTGCCTCGACGATCCTCGGGAGCGCATCGGCGGCTCCGACGCGGGGCGGGTCGAGCACGACCACGTCGAAGCGCGCGTCGCCCCACGCGCCGCTCGCGGCGTCGGCGCAGCGGACGCTCGCCGTGAGCCCGCGGGCGCGGAGGTTGCGCTCGCACGCGCGACACGCCTCCGCGCTCTGCTCGACGGCCACCACGTGGCGCGCTCGGACGGCGAGCGGGACGGTGAGGTTGCCGTGGCCGCAGTACAGCTCGAGCACCCGCGCACCTGCCGGCTCCGCGAGCTCGACCACGTGGCGAACGAGCGCCGCGTTGACCGCGTCGTTCGCCTGCGAAAAACCGCCCGCGGTCCCCTCGAGCCACGGCGCCTCGAGGCGGTCGCTCGGCACCCGCTCGACCCCATCACCCCACGTCGCCGGCGGAGCGTCGAGCACCGAGAGCGAGACGCCTGCCACCGACGCCTGCTCGAGCAATGCCTCACACGCCGCGTAGGCGGCCGGCGGCTGCGGCTCGGCGGCGCGGATGTGCACCGAGACGCGTTCGCGATCGACCAGGGCGAGCCCGATCTCGCCGTGGCCCGCGAGGACGCCACGCAGCAACGCGCGGATGGCCTGCCATGCGTCATCGAGCGGCGGGGCGAGGACCGGGCACCGCTCGACATCGACGAGGGTGTTGCCCCGGCGGCGCCGATACCCGAGTCGCGGCGCGCCCCCTTCCGCGCCAGCACCGCGAGCGTCGAACGCGAGCCGAGCCCGACGCCTGTACGCCTCCGTCGCCGGGCCCTCGTGCCACCCGACGGGCAGCGCGGCCGCCGGCATCGATCCGTCGATCGGCGCCTCACGCGCCGCCGCGCCCTCAGGGCCGGCGACCAGCGCCCGCGCGAGCGCCTGGCGCAGACGTCCCAGCTTGAAGTCCCGCTCGAGCGCGCGCGAAGCCACCATCAGCGGGCACCCGCCGCAGGCCTCGACGTGCGCGCAGACCGGCGGCACGCGCTCGGGGCTCGAGGCTTCGACGCGCACCACGCGACCCCGGAGGGCACGCCCGCTGCGTCGCACCGCGCCGAGGACGACGCGCTCCTCCGGGAGCGCGAGCGGCGCGCTGACCACCCCCTCCGTCGTCTCCACCCGCCCGTCGCCGTCGGGGCCGAGCGCCCGCACGGTCCCAACCAGCGCGCGAGCGCCCGCCGAACGCCCGCGGTCTCGCCGTCGCGGCCGGCTCACGGGAACTGCTGCGCCGGCCGCCCGCGGTCGAAGGCGAAGCGGAAGTAGCCGTGTAAGACCGCGTGTCGCTTGTCCGGCTCAGCGGGATCGACGAGCACGACGTCGTCGAACGTCGCGGCCGTCACGCGGTCGCTCGCAGGCGCGGGTCCGCCGGTCTGCGGAAGCGACGCTTCGACCGCATCCGCCCCGTCCGTGCGCCAATACAGCGACTCGAACGTGATCGTCCCGGAGACGGCGACGTACGCGACGGGCCGGTGGTGCACCGGGCACTTCCGTCGCAGGTAGAGGGTCATCTGGACGGGCTTCGGCTCGGGCGCGTCGAAGGAGACGGGCTCGCCGAGCGACGCTTTGCGGAACTCCTCGGCGTCTGCGACGAAGACTGAGAGGCCGTCCGAGACGTCTGGGTAGCGGCTACCTCGCTGGATGCGGATGCGCGCGCTGTCGATGGCGGGCTCGAGCGCGAAGAAGTCGGGGCGCAACGAAAACGGCGCGCCGTCGAGACCGCACGACGGCGCCCAGACCTGCCCCTCGACGACGCCCTCCCCGCTCGCGGAGAGGCAACCGCCCAGCGCGAGTGCGGCGGCCACGGCGACCGCGAGCCAGAGCCCATGCGGCAGCGAGCGCGCGCGTGCGCTACGCGATGAACCCGCCGCCGAGGACCTCATCGCCCCGATATACCACCGCCGCCTGGCCGCTCGTAATCGCGCGCTGGGGCTCCGCGAACGTGGCGGTGAAGCCACCCCCAGTCGGCGTGACGCGCGCGCGAGCAGGCGCGTGCCGGTAGCGAATGCGCACCGCCGCCTCGAAGGGCTCCCCCGGCCGCCCCGCGAGCCAGCTCGCGTCCTTCGCGGCGAGCTCCCGAGCCATCAGCCCCGCGGCGCCGCCGACGACGACCTCGTCGCTGTCCGGGAGGATGCGCAGGACGTAGCGAGGTGCGGCCCCGCCGCCGAGCCCGAGGCCCTTGCGCTGCCCGACCGTAAACCCCTCGACGCCATGGTGCGCCCCGAGCGCAGCGCCCTCCTCGTCACGGATGACACCCGGCCGCCCCTCGCCGCGCTCGCGCGCGATGAAGCCCGCGACGTCGCCGTCCGGGATGAAGCAGAGCTCCTGCGAGTCGGGCTTGTCGGCGTTCGGCACGCCGAGCCGGTGGCCCTCGCGGCGGACCGCGTCCTTTTCGAGCGCCCCGAGCGGAAAGCGCAGGCGCCCGAGCACGCGCTGCGGCACGCCGAAGAGGAAGTAGCTCTGGTCCTTGTGGCGGTCGGCGCCGCGCAGCAGCCGGGCGCGGTCGCCGTCATGGACGACGCGCGCGTAGTGCCCCGTCGCGATCCACGCCGCGCCGAGGCGGTCGGCTACGTCGGCGAGCTGCGCCAGCTTCACGGTGCGGTTGCAGTGGACACAGGGGCTCGGCGTGCGCCCCTCGCGGTACTCGTCGATGAAGGGCTCGACGACCTCGCGCCGGAACGCGTCTCGCTCGTCGAGGACGTAGTGCGGGATGCCGAGCGCCTCGCACGTACGCCGCGCGTCCTCGCGGTCCTCCGGCGCGCAGCAGCGGCCGACCTGCTGGTCCCCGCTCGCGTCCCACAGGTGCATCGTCACGCCGACGCAGTCGTATCCCTGCTCCGCGAGCAGCGCCGCGGCGACCGACGAGTCGACGCCGCCGCTCATCGCCACGAGCACACGACCGCGCGCCTGGTCCATGGCCGACCCTCTGAGGCCGCCTCCCACCCCGGTCAAGCGCCCACCCGATCGGGTTGGCGCGGGCGAGCTTGGGCGAAGAGAGGGCTCTCCTGACACACCAGCGGGCAAATTCGGGCGGCTTTTTCATGACATAAAAACGGCATCCGTGACGCGCGCGGCGACGATCAAGGCGCCGGGCGCGGCCGAGAGCGCTGCACAGGCGCTTCCCGGACAGGCAGGTCGAGCTGCTTTGGAAGCAGCTCAAGTCCGCGGTTTCGTCTCGACGATATCGAGGCGTACACCGAGCACAACGTTCGGCCCATCATGGAGAGCGCGATCCTCGCTCCCTTCGTGTCCCTCGGCGTCATGGAAGCGACGACCACGCCCGCTGAGCGGAAGATGCTCACCGTCGGACGCATGGCGCTGCTCTTCCCCTTCGCCGTCCCGAAACTCGTCGAGCGCCTCCTCGCCGAAGACGAAGACGAAGACGAAGACGAGGCCCTCGCTCTCGCCCGACGACTACGGGGCGCTGTCCTTCACGGCGCCACCGACACCAACCCCAAACGAACCCGCCAAGCGACCCTCAAGCGCGCCCAGCGGACCAAGGCGGCGAGAACCCCATGATTCCTGTGCAAAAGTGCCTTCAGGGATCGCCCGTGGTCCTAACTGCAACAGGCCGATCGACATGACGAAGCTCGACAGATGAGCGGCGCGCGCGCGGCCGGACCGTCGCCGTTCGAGCGCAGCTTCCTCAGACCGCGCCTTCGCGCTCTCGGGACGTGTCAACGTCGGCGTCGGCGGACGAAGCGTCCTCGGCGCCGTCGTTCGGCGGCGAGGTCATCGAGGGCGCGCTGCATCGTGGCGTGTACCTGGCGGTGGCAGGCCTCGACGAAGTCGTCGTCGCGTGCGGCCTCCGGGCCGTCGCGCTCGAAGGTCATCGGTGGCAGCACCCGGACCAAGACGCGGGTTCGGACCGGGACGTAGGGGAGCCCGAAGCCGAGGCCCCACGGCAGGCTCAGCGTGAGCGGCAAGACGTCCGTGCGGAGCCAGCGGTGCGTCCGCAGCAGGCGCCCGAGGCGCCTCCCGTCGGTGAGCACCAAGAACCCGTCATGCGCGCCCGCGGCGACGACCGGGACGATGGGCACTCGCTCGGTGAGCGCCAGGCGCACGTAGCCTCGCCGCTTGCCGAAGACGACCTCGTCTCGTTTGTACCAGGGCCGAAAGGCGTCGAGGTCGCCGCCCGGATAGACGAGCACCTTGCGCCCGTCCGCGAAGACGCGGCGCGCCCCCTCAGCAGACGCGGGCACGGCGCCAAGGTGGCGAAGCACGAACCCGACCCCCGGCGCGCGCATCACCGTGTCGTGTACGAGGGCGATCGGTAGATGGTCGACGCCGCGTGTTCGGGTGATCGCCGTGCCGAGCAGCCAGGAGTCGGGCGTCATGAAGCCGCCCGAGTGGTTTGAGACGATGAGCGCGCGTCCGTCAGGGAGGAGGTCGAGCCCATGCACCTCGGCGTCGAACCACCGCTCGAGAAACGGGCCGAGGCGGCGCGACAGCGCCTCGGCCCAGCGAGGGTCTCGGTAAGGCGTCGTCTCATCCCCCATGGACGAACCCTAGGTCCCCACGCTCCTGAGGACGAGGGCCGCGGTCCGCGTGTGGCGCGCGAAGAGAAGCGGAGCGCGCGGGCGGGCCGTCGCGGGCGTATGATGGCGCCAGGGGCGCGCCGTCACCGAGGCCGCGCGTGAGGGGGCAGCATGCCGCAGCAGTTGAGACCGTTTGGGACCTCGCTCTACGTCGCGGACGGGCCGGAGGTGTCGTTTTTCGGCTTCCCCTACCCGACGCGCATGGCCGTCGCGGTGCTGCCGAGCGGGGCGCTCTGGGTCTGGTCGCCCATCGCGCTGACGGCCTCGTTGAAGGCGGAGGTGCGCGCGCTCGGGGAGCCGCGCTTTCTCGTCGAGCCGAACAAGCTGCACCACCTCGCGCTCGACGCGTGGGTCGAGGCGTTTCCGGCGGCGCGCCTATACGCGCCTCCCGGGCTCGCGAGCAAGCGCGACGACCTGCGCTTCGACGAGACGCTCGGCACGGAGGCGCCGGCCCCGTGGGAAGGGCAGATCGAGCTCGTCCCCATCGAGGGCAGCTTCGCGATGACCGAGGTGCTCTTCTTCCACCGGCCCTCGCGCACCTGCCTCGTCGGCGACCTCGTGCAGCGGCACGACCCGGAGGCGATGACCGCCTGGCGGCGATGGGTCATGAAGGCGGACGGGCTGACCGGCCCCGAGGGGAGCACGCCGCGGGAGTGGCGGCTGACGTTCACCGATCGCGCGAAGGCCCGCGCCGCGCTCGAGCGCGCGCTCGCCTGGGCGCCCGAGCGGCTGCTGATCGCGCATGGGGCGTGCGCGGAGAAAGCCGGCGCCGACGTGCTCCGCCGGTCGCTGTCGTGGCTCCGGCCGTCAACCGACGCCTAGCGCCCAGCCTCCCGCCCACACCCGCCCCCGCACCCGTTCCCGTTCCTGCTCCCGCTCCCGCACCCGCCCCGTGCGCGTCACGCGCTCCGCGACAGGACTCGGTCGAGGCAGGCGAGGGCCTCGTCGACCTCGGCCTCCGTGGTGCCCGGGCCGAGGCTGAAACGGAGCGCGGAGGTCGCCCGCCAGGGCTCGTCCGGGTACATCGCGCGGAGCACGGGCGACGGCGCGGCGAGCCCCGACGAGCACGCGGCGCCGCTCGACACGCAGACGCCTTCGAGGTCGAGCGCCGCGACGAGCAGCTCGCTGCGCCGCCCACGGAAGCTCACGTTCGTCACGGTCCCGACTCGGGGCCCGTCCGCGCCGTTCACGACCGCGCCCCGCGCGACCAGCGCCGCCTCGAGCGCGTCGCGCAGGCGTGTCACCGCGCCGGCGTGCTCGCCCGACACCGCGCGCGCCGCAGCCCCGAAGCCCGCCGCTGCGATGACGTCCGCGCTCCCCGCGCGGCGGCCGCGCTCTTGCGCCCCTCCGAGCATGCGCGGCTCGAGCGCGACGCCGCGGCGCACCCAGAGCGCGCCCGCCCCGGACGGGCCGCCGATCTTCGGAGCGCTGACGGCGAGCGCGTCCGCGTCGAGCGCACCCACGTCGATCGGCAGCTTCCCAAGCGCCTGGTTTGCGTCGACGACGAGTCGCGCGCCGGCGCGCACGCAGGCGCCCGCGTACTCGGAGATGGGCAACACGGTCCCGGTCTCGTGATTGACCCACCCGAGCGCGACGAGTGTCGCCGGCGAGAGCGCCTGCTCGAACGCAGTGACGCTCGGCGGCACGCCGCGCGGGACGTCGAGCCAGACCCGCTCGAGCCCCGGGATCTGCGCGCTCAGGCGCTCGACGGCGCGCACGACCGCGGGGTGCTCGATGCGGGTCGTCACGACGCGCTCGATCGGCGATAGGCCCGCGTCCCGGGGCGCGCGTGCGGCCTGCGCGAGCCCGAGCACGCCGAGGTTGCACGCCTCGGTGCCACCGCTCGCCAGCACCACGTCCGCCGGCGCCGCCCCGAGGGCGTGCGCGATGTCGGCCCGCG
>JAGQJE010000253.1 GCA_020430775.1 Myxococcales bacterium | reverse complement strand
GTCGTTGCGGCAGGCGTCGGTGTCGACGTCGTTTCCGTCGTCGCAGCCCTCGCCGGTGTCGACGACGCCGTCACCGCAGCGCGGGGTGGTGCAGTCGGTGCGGCAGGCGTCCGGCGTGTCGTCGCTGAGGTCGTCGCCGGTGTCGCACTGCTCGCCGGTGTCGACGACGCCGTCGCCACACCGCGGGACGGAGCCGGCGTCCACGCCCGCGTCGACGCCCGCGTCCACCCCGGCGTCCACGCCCGCGTCCATGCCGGCATCCACGCCCGCGTCCATGCCCGCGTCGACGGGCGGCGTGATGCCGCCGTCGACGCCGCCGTCGACCGGTGGCGCTGCGCTCTGCGCGCCACACCCGACGACGAGGGCGCAGAGGGCGGCGAGGCAGACGACGTGCACTCGTGAGCGGAGGTAGGACATGGTGCTTCTCGTTCGCTTCTCAGATGACGGTTGGGGCCCGACGGCTTTGCACGAGGAGGAGGGCAGTTCCAATGCGCGCACACGGTCGCGCCGTCGCGAGGTGGCAACGACGCCGCGTGCGGCTCATCTCCCCCCGTGCGTCCGAGGATAGAGCAACGTGCGTGCCAGGTGGGGGAAAGAGCGCCGGCACGCGCGCGCCCGCGACATCGCGGGGCCGAGCGCGAGGGGCGATGCGTGCCGCTGTGGGGCTGACGAAACGAAGCGCCCCGGTCGCTGAGGGGCTCGGGTGACAGCGCGCGCAGCGCGACGACAGCGGACCCCTGGCGTGGCGTGGCGCGGCGGCCACCCGCGCCGTCCCGGAGGGAATGGGCGGCGGCCGAAGCCTGGGCTAGAAGTGCTGGTAGCCGGGGGCGAAGGACTCGATGGGTACCCGCGCGCCGAGGCGATCGACGACGGCGACCTCGTGGCCGCTCACGACCTTGCCGATGCGCGTCGCGGCCGAGCCCGGCGCGCGCGCCGGCAGCGCGGAGAAGAGCAGCTCGTAGTCTTCCCCGCCGGTGAGCGCGATCGCGCGGGCGTCGAGCCCGAGCTCACTGGCGATCCTCCCGAAGCCCGGCGCCAGCGGGAGCGCGTCGACCTCGATCACCGCGCCGCGATCGGCGGCGTCGCACAGGTGGCCGAGGTCCTGCAGCAGCCCGTCCGAGACGTCGATCAGCGCGTTGGCGACGCCGTGCAGCCGGCGCCCCTCGTGCAGGCGCGCCCGCGGCCGGCGCCATGCGTCGACGAACGCCTGCGCCTCGGGATCGGACGAGACGTCGCGCCCCGCCTTGAGCAGCGCGAGCCCGAGCGCGCGCGTCCCGACGGTGCCGGTGACGAAGAGCTCGTCGCCGCGCTGCGCGCCCTCGCGACGGATGGGCCGCGCGGCGAGAACGCCGAGGACCGTGGTCGTGAGCGAGAGCTGCGCGCCGGCGCTCAGGTTGCCGCCGACGCAGTGCGCCCCCGTGATGTCGGCGGCTTCGCCGAAGCCCGCGACGAGGCCGTCGAGCGAGTCGTCGTCGTAGTCGCGCGGCAGGATGATCGACAGGAGCGAGGCGCGCGCGCTCGCTCCCATGGCGGCCAGGTCGCTCGCGGCGGTCATGAGCGCGCGGTAGCCGAGGTCCGCCGCCGAGAGGAACGACCGCTCGAAGTGCACGCCCTCGACCACGGCGTCGACCGAGAGCACCTGCGAGGTGTCGGTCGGGCGGAGGACGGCCGCGTCGTCGCCGATGCCGACCTCGACCTCGAAGTCCCGGCGCGCGAGCTGCCGGCGGATCCGCGCGATGCGTTCGAACTCTCTACTCATCGGGACGCTCTAACGGAAGCGTGACACAGAACTCGGTTTTTACGTCGGGCGCGCTCTGCACCGTGATGTGACCGCCGTGCGCTTCGACCAACCCGGAGACGATCGCGAGGCCGAGACCGGCGCCCCCGTACCGCCGGGTCGAGCCCGACTCGGCCTGGAAGAACGGCTCGAAGACCTTGGTGATGGCGCTCGCCGGGATCCCGACCCCGTTGTCGATGACCCTGAAGCGGAGCGCCTGGGTCGGCGGACCGAAGAGCGCCGCCGCGAGCCCCTCGCGCGGGAGCTTCTCGATGGTCGCCGCCTCGACGCGGATGGTGACCGTGCCCCCGTCGTGGCTGAACTTCACGGCGTTCTCGATGAGGTTCAGGAGGATCTGCCGCAGCCGGATGGGATCGGCGTGCAGCGTCGGCAAGGGCTGGTCGAGCTCGAGCGCGAGGCTCACGTCCCGCTTGGCGGCCAGCGGCTCGATGTCCTCGACCACCGTCTGCACCGCCGCGGCCGGGTCGAGCCAGGTGCGTTCGAGCAGCACGTGGCCGCGCTCGAGGCGTCCGACGTCCAGCAGCCGAGAGATGAGCTGCAGCAGGTGCTCGCCGCGCTGTTGGATCGTCTGCGCGCACTCCCGCAGCTCGCCGTCGAGCGGACCGAGCATCTCGGTCCGCAGCATCTCCGCGTAGCCGATGATCGAGGTGAGCGGCGTCCGCAGCTCGTGGCTGACCGTCGACAAGAAGTTCGACTTGAGCTGGTCGGCCTCCTGCAGGCGCGCGTACGCGGCCTCGAGGTCTTCCTTCTGGGCGACGAGCTCGCGGTGGCTCTCGCGAACGGAGGCGATGTGCATCTCGCTCGCGAGGAGCGCGCGGTGGCTCGCGAACGCGAGGTGCTGGACCATCACGGCGAGGTGCGCGCTGATGCGCGCCGCCGTGTCTTCGCGGACGACCGGCATCTGTCGCAGCCGCGCCTTCGCCTCGGCCCGGTCGAGCTCGGGCACCCTCTCGAGCAGGCGCGCGATGGGCGCGCCTTCGCGCTCCGCGCGCGCTCGCTCGTCGTCCGGCCGGCGGTAGGGGCCGAGGATGAGGCGCCCGATCGCGCGCCCCTGATAGGCCACCGGCTCGATCCGATAGACCGCCCCCGTGAAGCACGGGTGCACGAGGCTCTCGCGGCCCGGGTCGATGTGCTTCAGCTCGGTCGTGAGCGCGTCACAGGCAGCGCGACCCTTCGGGAAGGTGCGCGCGTACGTGCAGATGGCCGCCTCCTCGTGGACGTCGGCGAGGAGCTGCCCCGACTCGCCGACGATCCGCACGGACAGACCGAACAGCGCGAAGAACGAGCGGCAGACGGCGGCCAACGCGTCCCGATCGATCGCGTCTTCGAGCGAGCCGAGCTCGGCGAGCACGAGGTCGGTGCGCGACTCGGAGCGTCCGCGCATCACGCGCCCTCCCTGATTCCGAGCGCCTCGCGCACCCCTGTGAGGAGCGCCTCGCTGCTGACCCCGAACTTCGCCTGCAGCCCGTGCTTGCGGTCGAGGTCCAGCCACACCAGGTCGAGCAGGCTCAGGAGCGTCTCGACGACGCCGACGCCCTGCGTCGCGATCGACGGGATGACCGGCTCGCGCGTGCGCGCGCTGAGCGCGCGGAGCTCCTCGTCGGAGCGGATGTTGGGGAGGTCGCGCTTGTTGAGCTGGAGCACCATCGGCAGATCTTCGACCGACAGGCCGTTCGCCTGCAGGTGCCCGCACATCTCTCGGAACGCCTCCTGGTTGTGCCGCGTCTCGATGATCTGCGAGTCCGCGATGAACGCGACGCCGTCGACCCCCTGCAGGATGATCCGCCGCGTCGCGTTGTGGACGAGCTGGCCCGGCACGGTGAAGACCTTCAGCCGGACCTGGAGCGCGTCGGAGAGCTGTGCGGTCAGCGGGAGCAGGTCGAAGAAGAGCGTCCGGTCCTCGCGCGTCTCGAGCGTCATGAGCTGGCCGCGCGCGGTCGGCGCGACCAGCCGGTGCAGCGCCTGCAGGTTGGTCGTCTTCCCGCTGAGCGCCGGCCCGTAGTACACGAGCTTGAGTGTGAGCTGCTTGGCCGCGAAGTCTAGTTGCACTGGAGTCTTGCGCGGAGGTTACACCTAGGGCGTGTGGACGGCGCCATGCCTCCTTCATGATGCGCGCCGAGCGCCGCCGTTTGTAGTCCTTGGATGAGGCTGTTCAGCGGCTCAGCATCGCCTTCGTGAACGTCCAGACGAGGATGCCGAGGAGCACGGCGCACAGCGCGATGGTGGTGATCAGGAGCGCGCGGTGGGGGCTCCGCGAAGGCTCGGTGCGCTGGTCGCGCATGGTGCTGAGCGCGAGCGCGATGAGGCCCTCGATCCGCCGCTCGGCCTCCGCCCGTCGGGAGGGGTCTCCGTCGCGCACCGCCTTGTAGCGCCGGCCGGCCTCGGGGAGCTGGTTGTGCCGCAGGCAGGTCGCCACGAACACGCGATGGGCCTGGTCGTCGTCCCAGGTGTCCTCGACCCGCCGCCAAGCGGCGTCGATCGCGACCTGCGCTGCCGCGTCATCCATCGGCCGGAGCGTAGCACCCCCTGCGCACCCCCAACGCCCCTGCTCGAGACGCCCCGGCGGGCCGCAAAGCGTGACGAAGCGGGCTTCGCAGCACCCATCGATCCACCCTCTACCACCCACCCTGTCCCACATGGGAAGACACTGAAATTCTGGCGCAAACCGCCCCGAAAGAAGTTGACAGTCTCCGGCTGGGGGGCCTAGCTTCGCCCCGTACGGTGGGAAATTGTGGGAAGCCTTCCCATGACCACCTGAACGACGGCCTTCAGCGGCGAGACGGGTGTCGACGTGTTCCGCGGGCAGTACGAGCATGCGATCGACGGGAAGGGCCGCACGTCCTTTCCGGCCCGCTTTCGTGAGGTGCTCGCCCAGGCCGACGAGACCCACGTCGTGCTCACGACCGGCCTCGAGCCCTGCCTCGTCGCCTATCCGATGAGCGAGTGGATCGCCTTCGAGGAGCGCCTCGCCGAGCTCCCGCAGTTCGACCCGAGCGTGGCGATGCTGCGGCGCATCTACGTGTCCGGCGCGGTCGAGTGCGAGCTCGACAAGGTCGGCCGCGTCGTGGTCCCCGTGCAGCTCCGCCGCCACGCCGAGCTCGAGCGCGAGGCGCTGTGGGCGGGCATGGGCACGCACATCGAGCTGTGGGCGAAGGAGCGCTTCGCCGCGATGCGGAGCGCCGTGCTCGACGACCCGGAGCGGCGCGCGGCGGTCGGGGTCCGGCTCGCGGAGCTCGGGCTGTGACGGGGTTCGCGCACACGTCGGTCCTCGTCGACGAGGTGCTCGCCGCGCTCGCGCCGCGGCCGGGCGGGCTCTACGCCGACCTGACCGTCGGTGGTGGCGGGCACGCCGCGGCGGTCCTCGAGCGCAGCGCTCCGGATGGGCGCCTCATCGGGCTCGACCGCGACCCGGCGGCGCTCGCCGCGGCGAGGGCCCGCCTCGCGCCCTTCGGGGACCGGGTGACGCTCGTGCACAGCACGCTGTCGCGGCTGCCCGAGGTGCTCGACGAGGCGCGCGTCGACGCGCTCGACGGCGTCCTCGCGGACCTCGGCGTCAGCTCACCGCAGCTCGACGTCGCCTCGCGTGGGTTCTCGTTCGCCGAGGACGGCCCGCTCGACATGCGCATGGATCCCACGCGCGGCGAGACCGCGCTCGACCTCATCGCGCGCCTCGACGCGGACGCGCTCGCGGACGTGCTCTTCGAGTACGGCGAGGAGCGCCGCTCGCGCCCGGTCGCCCGATCGATCCGGGCCGCGTACGACGCCGGCGAGCTGCACACCACCGGCGATCTCCGGCGGGCGGTCGTGCGGGTGCTCGGGCCGAAGCGCGGACGCATCGACCCGGCGACCCGCACGTTTCAGGCGCTGCGCATCGCCGTGAACCAGGAGCTGGACGAGCTGCGCGCGCTCGTCGGCGCGCTCCCCGACGTCCTCGGCGACGGCGGCGTCGCGGCGATCATCTCGTTTCACTCGCTCGAAGATCGCATCGTCAAGCGCGCCTTCCGCGACGACCCGCGCCTGACGCCGCTCTCCAAGAAGCCCCTCGTCCCGACCGAGACCGAGCGGGCGCAGAACCCCCGCGCGCGCCCAGCGAAGCTGCGGGCCGCCCGCCGGCGCGCCCGCACCCTCGACCGACCGGAGGCGGCGTGAAGACGCGCTTCCTCGCGCTGTGGACGGTCGCGGTGGTCGCCGTCGCGACCGCGTTCGTCGTGCACCTGGCGATCCGCTTCGAGAACGTGCGGCTCGGCTACGAGGTGGGCGCCGCCCGCAAGCAGCAGCGCACACTCCTCGAGCAGCAGCGAAAGCTCGGCGTCGAGGCGGCGACGCTCCGTGGCTCGGACCGCGTCGAGACGATCGCGCAGCGTCTGCTCGGGATGCGGCTGCCCACTTCCGACCAGATCGTGACCCTCGACGACGCGGCGCCGCGGCGCGCGCTGTCCGGAGCGACGCAATGAGAGGCCTCTCGGACAAGCGCGCGCGGTGGCTCCGAGTCCGCGTCGGGATGCTGGCGTTCGCGCTCTTCGCCTTCGCCGCGGCGGTCGCCCACCGCGCCTACGTGCTGCAGATCGCGCGGGCGCCGCACCTGCGCGACATGGCCGAGGCGCAGTACCTCCGGGATCTACATATCGCGCCGAAGCGAGGGACCATCTACGACCGCAACGGCGCGGAGCTCGCGGTCAGCGTCGAGGTGCCGAGCGTCTTCGCGAACCCGCGGCAGCTCCGGGCGAACGGGGGCGATCCGGCGCGCCTCGCCCGCAGGCTCGGGAAGCTCCTCGGCGCCGATCCGGCCACGCTCCGCGAGCGGCTCGAGAGTGACCGCTACTTCGTGTGGCTGAAGCGTCGCATCTCGCCCGCGCAGGCGGACGCCGTCGAGGCGCTCGACATCCCCGGCGTGCGCCTGACGTCCGAGGCGCAGCGCTTCTACCCGAACCGAGACCTCGCCGCGCACGTGCTCGGCTTCACGAACATCGACGGGAAGGGCATCGACGGCCTCGAGCGCACCTACCAAGAGCAGCTCGAGGGCGCCGTCGAGCGCGTGCCGGCCGTGCGCGACCGGCGCGGCCAGGTCGTCTTCTCCGAGCAGCTCTTCGACGACCGCGCGGCGCTCGGCGACGACCTCACGCTCACGATCGACAAGGACGTCCAGCACGTGGCGGAGCGTGAGCTGGCGCTCGGCGTCGACACCTTCGAGGCGCGCGACGGGAGCGTCGTCGTCATGGACCCCAACACGGGCGAGATCCTCGCGATGGCGAGCGTCCCGACCTACAACCCGAACCAGCCGGGGGACGCGCCGCCGGCGAACCGCCGCAACCGCGCGGTCCGGGACCGCTTCGAGCCCGGCTCCACGGTCAAGCCCTTCGTCATCGGCGCCGCGCTCGCGAAAGGCACCGTGACGCCCGGGCAGGTCTTCGACTGCGAGGACGGGCGGATGCGCGTCGGGCGCTTCACCATCCACGACGCCCACCCCGAGGGCGCGATCTCCGTCGCGCGCATCCTGCAGGTGTCGAGCAACATCGGCACCGTCAAGATCGGCAGGACGCTCGGACGCGAGGGCATCTACGACGCGCTGCACTCGTTCGGCTTCGGCGAGGTCGCCGGCTCGGACGTCCCCGGTGAGCAGACCGGCGTGCTGCGCGACTATCGCGGCTGGTACGACATGGACGCGGCCACCGTGACCTTCGGGCAGGGTATGAGCACCACGGCGCTACAGCTCGCGACGGCGATGGGCGCCATCGCGAACGGCGGCGCGCTGATGATGCCGCTGCTCGTGCGACGGGTGACGCGCGGCAGCGGCGAGACCGTCGAGGCGCACGACCCGGTCGTCCGGCGGCGCGTGCTGCCGGCCGGCGTCGCGAAGCTCCTGACCGACGTGCTGATCGGCGTGACCGAGCCGGGCGGCACCGCGCCGGAGGCCGCCGTCGAGGGCTACCTGGTGGCGGGCAAGACGGGCACCGCGCAGAAGGCGGACCCCGTCGCCGGCGGCTACGCGAAGGACAAGTGGGTGTCCGCGTTCGTCGGCTTCGTGCCGGCGCGCGCCCCGCGGCTCGTCATCGCGGTCGTCGTCGACGAACCGCAGATCGCCTACTACGGCAGCACCGTCGCGGCGCCGATCTTCCGGCGGATCGCGAGCGGCGCCCTCCGGCACCTCGGCGTCGCCCCGACGGCGCCGGCGCGCGTGGCCGACGCGCCGGGTGAGGGCGGCGCCCAGGGCGCTCCGCCGAGCGCCGAGGCCCTCGCCGCGGCGCGGGCGCAGGCGGACGAGGTCTCGCAGCCCGTGCGGCCCGAGGAGGCGCTCGGGCCTGTCGTTCGCATCCCGGATCTCACGGGCAAGACGGCGCGCGCCGCCCTCGTGTCGCTGAAGTCGTTCTCGCTGCGTGCGGCGCTCGAGGGCAGCGGCCTCGTCGTGCAGCAGCGGCCGCCGGCGGGCGAGGCGCTCGAGGCGGGCGGGGTCGTGCACCTCGTGCTCGAGCGCCCGACCGAGGGGGCAGGGCGCGCGTCGCCCCCGCCGGCGGAGGCCCGAGAGGGCGACGCGAAGCGCGGGCGCATCGCGCAGGCGGACTCCGAGGTGCTCCGATGAGCCCGGCCGGCGAGGTCACGCTCGCGCGGCTGCACGAGGACGGCATCGGCCGCGCGATCGTCGACTCCGCCGGCGTCGATCCCGGCGCGGTCGTCGTCCGAGGCGTCCGCCACGACTCCCGCGCCGTGCAGCCGGGCGACCTCTTCGCCGCGCTGCCCGGCGAGCACGTCGACGGCGCGCGCTTCGCGACGTCGGCGGCCGCGCGAGGGGCGGTGGCGTTCCTCGCGACCCGGCCGCTCGGCGCGGGCCGCCCGACCCTCGTCTCGGGCGCCGTGCGCCGCGACCTGGCGCGCGCCTCGCATCGCGTCTACGGCGATCCGACCGCGGCGCTCGACGTCGTCGGCATCACCGGCACGAACGGCAAGACGACGACGGCGTTCCTCGTCGACGCGATGCTCGCGCGCCTCGGCTGCCGGCCCGCGCTCTCGACGACGGTGATGACCCGGGTAGGGTCGACCGTCGCGCCGGCGAGCCACACGACGCCGGAGGCGGACGATCTCGCGCGCGTCGCCCGCGACGCCGTGCGGGCGCGGGCGACCCACCTCGTGATGGAGGTGTCGAGCCACGGGCTCGCGCTCGATCGGGTCGAGGCGGTGCGCTTCCGTGTCGCGGCGTTCACGAACCTCACGCAGGACCACCTCGACTTCCACGGCACGATGGCGGCGTACGGCGAGGCGAAGGCGCGGCTGTTCACCGAGCTGCACCCGCGCGCCTCGGTCGTCAACGTCGCCGATCCCTTCGGCGCCACGCTCGCGTCCCGGGCGTCCGGCGCCTGCGTGCGGTGTGCGCCGCGCGCGCTCCCCGCGGGCGTCGCAGCGGACGTCGAGGTCCTGTCCTCCACGTCCGGTCCGGAAGGCATCCACGCCGAGATCGCGACACCGTCGGGGCAGGTGCGCCTCGAGAGCCCGCTCGTCGGCGCGCACAACCTCGAGAACCTCGTCGTCGCCCTCGGCTGCGCGGTCGCGCTCGACCTCGACGTGCGCGACGCGGCCGCCGCGCTCGGCGCAGCCCCCGCCGCCCCCGGTCGCCTCGAGCGCATCGCGCACCCTCGGGGCGTGCTCGTGCTGGTCGACTACGCCCACACGCCGGACGCGCTCGCCCGCGCGATCGACGCGGTCCGCGACGCGTCGAAGGGTCGCTTGTTCGTCGTGTTCGGCGCCGGCGGGGAGCGGGACCGCACCAAGCGCGCGCCCATGGGTCGGGCGGTGGCGGAGCGCGCTGACGGGGTGGTCCTCACCAACGACAACCCGCGCGGCGAGCCTCCCGCGCAGATCTTCGCGGAGGTCGAGGCGGGGCTCCGCGACGCCGGCGCCTCGCCGGTCGAGCCGGGCGCGCTGGCGCGGGAGCGGGGCTACGTCGTCGAGCCCGATCGCGCCGCGGCCATCGCCGTCGCGCTCGCGGCGGCTCGGGCAGGGGACGCCGTGCTCATCGCCGGCAAGGGGCACGAGCCCTATCAGATCATCGGCGAGCAGCGCTTGCCCTTCGACGACCGCGAGGTCGCGCGCCGCGCCATCGCCGCGCTCGCGGAAGGAGGGCGCTGACGTGGCGACCGCGATCCCCGACAACACCGCGCCCTTCGAGGTGAAGGACGTCGTGCGCGCGACCCGCGGCCTGCGCACCGGCGGGCTGCCGCACGCGCACACGGTCGGTGTCGTGACCGACTCTCGGCGCGTGCGCCCGGGCTCGCTCTTCGTCGCGCTCAGGGGCGAGCGCTTCGACGCGCACGACTTCCTCGAGGACGTCGCCGCCGCGGGCGCGGGCGCGGCGGTCATCCAACGCGGCGCGCGGGCCCCGGACGGGCTCGTCGTGATCGAGGTCGAGGACACGCTCGTCGCCCTCGGGCGGCTCGCCGCGCTGCACCGGCGGCGGTGGGCGGGGCGGCTCGTCGCGGTGACCGGCTCTGCAGGCAAGACGGGCACCAAGGAGCTGACCGCGGCCGCCCTCGAGGCCGCGCTCGCGGCGACCGGCGCGGACGAGACGACCGTCGCGCGCACCGCGGGCAACCTCAACAACCGCATCGGCGTCCCGATGACGCTCTTCGGCCTCGGGCCGCACACCGAGCTCGCGGTCGTCGAGATCGGCACGAGCGAGCCAGGCGAGATCGCGACGCTCGCCGAGATCGCCATGCCGGACGTCGGCGTCATCACCCTCATCGCCGCGGCCCACACCGAGGGGCTCGGCGACATCGACGCGGTCGCCGTCGAGAAGTCCGCGCTCTTCCGGGCGCTCGGGACGGACGGCGTCGCGGTCGGCAACGTCGACGACGCGCGGGTGCGCAAGGCGCTCGAGGAGGCGTCGACGCCGCGTCGGATCGGCTACGGGCGGGCGGCGGACGCGTCGGTGCGTATGCTCGGGTGGACGCTCGAAGGGCTGCGCACACGCGCGCGGTACGCGCTCACGCCGCAGCCGGGGGTCGCCGCGCCGCCGGGCGTCGATGTCCGTCTGCAGCTCCTCGGCGAGGGGGCGGCGAGCAACGCGGCCGCCGCGCTCGCGGTGGTCGAGGCGCTCGGCCTGCCGGTGCTCGACGCCGCGCGCGGGCTGACCGAGGTGGCGCCGACGCCGGGTCGCATGTGCGCGACTCCGGGTACTCGCGGCGTGCTCGTGCTCGACGACACGTACAACGCCAACCCGCGCTCGATGCAGGTCGCGTTCGAGACGGCGGCCGCGGTGGCGGCCGAGCGCGGCGCGCCCTGGGTCGCGCTCCTCGGTGACATGCGCGAGCTCGGCGCGGAGTCCGGGGCGGCGCACACGGAGGCGCTCCGCGCGGCCGCGGCAGCCGGGGCCTCGAGGCTCGTGGTGTGCGGGCCGGAGCTCGGCGCGGCGGCCGCACGCCTCGGCAGCGACGGCCCGCAGGCGGTCGTCTGCCGTGACAGCGTCCGCTGCGCGGAGGACGTCGAGCGGCTGGTCGAGCCGGGCGCGGTGGCGCTCGTCAAGGGCTCGCGCACGACGCACATGGAGCGCGTGGTCGAAGCGCTCGTGGGCCGGGCCCGGGGCGACGCGCCGCAGGGCGAGGGTGCGTCGTGATCTATTACCTGCTCTACCCGCTGCACACCCACGCGTCGCTGTCGTTCTTGAACGTCCTTCGCTACGTGCCCTTCCGCGTGCTCGCCGCGACGATGACGGCGATGCTGCTGACCTTCGGCCTCTACCCTTGGTTCATCCGCCGCCTGCAGCGCCGCCAGATCGGCCAGGTCGTCCGCGCCGAGGGCCCGCAGAGCCACCTGTCGAAGGCGGGCACGCCCACGATGGGCGGCGCGCTCATCCTCCTCGCGCTGCTCGTGTCGACCTTCCTGTGGGCGGACCCGACCAACGCGATGGTGTGGGTCGTCATGACGATCACGGTCACCTACGGCGTCGTCGGGTACATCGACGACGCCGCGAAGATCCGCCGGCGCGACACGGGCGGGCTGCACGGTCGCTACAAGCTCTTGTTTCAGTTCGCCGTGGCGGTCGCGGTCTGCGCGTGGCTCTTCTACGGCGAGCAGGGGCTCCCCGCCGACTGGATGGCCGTGCGGACGCGCTTGTCGATGCCCTTCGTCGCGTTCGACCGCCACCCCGTCTCGCTGCCGCCGTGGCTCTACGTGGCGTTCGCGTCGTTCGTCATCGTCGGCACATCGAACGCAGTGAACCTCACCGACGGGCTCGACGGGCTCGCCATCGGGCCGGTGATGATCAACGCGGGCGCCTACGCGATCCTCGCGTACTTCGCCGGCGTCACCGTGTTCGGCCGGAGCGTCGCGGACTACCTGCAGATCCCGCACATCGAGAGCGCGAGCGAGCTGAGCGTGTACTGCGCGTCGCTCGTCGGCGTCGGCTTCGGGTTCCTTTGGTACAACACCTACCCGGCGCAGGTGTTCATGGGCGACGTCGGGTCGCTCGCCCTCGGCGGCGGGCTCGGCGCGCTCGCCGTCACCACGAAGAACGAGCTGCTGTCGGTGCTGCTCGGCGGCATCTTCGTGCTCGAGGCGGTGAGCGTCATCCTGCAGGTCGGGTTCTTCAAGACGACCGGGCGGCGCGTCTTCTTGATGGCGCCGATCCACCACCACTTCGAGAAGAAGGGCTGGCCCGAGCCGCGGGTGATCGTCCGCTTCTGGATCGTCTCCATCATGCTCGCGATCGCGAGCCTCGCGACCCTGAAGCTGAGGTGACGCGATGGAGCTGAGCGGAGCGAGGTTCGTCGTCGTTGGGCTCGGCTCGAGCGGGCGGGCGGCCGTGCGCGTGCTCCGCGCCCACGGCGCCGACGTGGTCGCGAACGACAGCCGCGACCGCGAGGCGCTCGACGCGTCGCTCGGCGGGGGGCGCGCGCTCGACGAGCTCGAGGCGCTCGGGGCGACCCTCGAGCTCGGGGGGCACGACGCGGCGCGGCTCGGGCAGGCCGACGGGATCGTCGTCTCGCCCGGGGTGCCGCGGCTCGCCGTGCTCGACGAGGCCGAGCGCGCGGGCGTGCCGGTGGTCAGCGAGGTCGAGCTCGCGTCCTGGTTCGTGCAGAGCACGGTCATCGGCGTCACCGGCACGAACGGCAAGAGCACGGTGACCGCCTGGGTTGGCCAGATGTGCGAGGCCTCGGGCCGACCGACCTTCGTCGGCGGCAACCTCGGGCGGCCCGCAGTGGAGGTCGTCGACACCGACGCGGCGCGCGGCGACGGGCTCGTCGTGCTCGAGCTGTCGAGCTTTCAGCTCGAGCGCGTCGACCGGTTCCACGCCAACGTCGCGGCCCTGCTGAACGTCAGCGACGATCACCTCGATCGCTACGAGAGCTTCGACGCCTACGCGGCGGCGAAGGGGCGCATCTTCGAGCGGCAGGGCGACGACGACGCGGCGGTCGTCCCGGACGGCGACGCGCGCTGCGCCGCGCTCGCGCGCTCCGGCGGCGGGCGGCTGATGACCTTCGGCGGCGCGAAGGGCTCGGTGCGGGTCGACGGCGGCCAGCTCGTCGACGCCGTCTCGGGGCTCACCGTCCCGCTGCGCGCCCTGCAGCCGCGCGGCTCGCACAACGTCGACAACGCCTGCGCCTCGACGCTCATCGCCCGCCTCGCCGGCGTCGACGCGGGCGCGATCGCCGACGGGCTGGTCTCGTTCAAGGGCCTGCCCCACCGAATGGTGCGCGTGCGCGTCATCGGCTCGATCGCGTTCTACGACGACTCGAAGGCGACCAACGTCGCGGCGGCCGTCGCCGCGGTCGATGGGCTGACCTCCGGCGAGGATCCGATCCCCGGCGCGGTCGTCCTCATCGCGGGCGGCGTCGACAAGGGCGGGAGCTACGCGCCGCTCGCCGAGAGGGTCGCGGAGCGCGCGCGGGCGGTGGTCACCCTCGGGCGCGCCGCCCCGCTCATCGAGGCCGCGCTCGGGGAGACCCCGGTGCCCGTCGAGCGGGCCCGCGACATGGGCGAGGCGGTCCGGCTGGCGCTCGCGGCGGCACAGCCCGGTGACGCGGTGCTCCTCGCGCCGGCCTGCTCGAGCTTCGACATGTTCACCTCCTACGCCGCGCGCGGCGACGCGTTCGTCGAGGCGGTCCGCGCGCTCCCCGAGCCGCCGGGGAGAGGGGCGGCGCGATGACCCGGCGGTCGAGCAAGGCACCGGCTGACACCCGGTCGCGTGAGGGCGCGGCGGCGGAACCGACCGAGAACCGCCGGTGGACGGCCGACGACGCGAAGAAGGTCGCGCGCAGGAGCCGGCCCGCCGCGAAGGACGCGCGCGCCGGTGACAAAGGCGCGGACGTGCGCCCGCGCCCGTCGTCGAGCGTCCCGGCGGCGGAGCGCAAGCGGACAGGCTCACGCAAGCGCTCGGCGACCGCGAAGGAGCGGCGACAAAGCCGGACGTCGTCCGTCACGAAGCGGCGCTCGAGCCTCCCGCCGGAGCCGTCCGTCGCGAAGCGGCGCTCGAGCCTCCCGCCGGCGCCGACGGCGCGCAGGTCGACCACGCCGCCGGCCACTGCGGGCGATGGCGCGGGCGCACCGGCGAGGCCCAACACGGCATCGCTCCCCCCGTCCGCCCCCGGCCTCGGCG
>JAGQJE010000252.1 GCA_020430775.1 Myxococcales bacterium | reverse complement strand
GCCGCCGGCGGCGGGGTGCGAACCGCCGAAGAGCCGAGCCCCAGCCACACGACGAGCGCCGCCCCGAGCGCGGCCGCGAGGCCACCGACCCAGGCCCACCGGCGATGCCGCTCGCGGTTGCCGCGTCGCTCGAGCCGGCGCAGCAGCGCGAGGGCATCGGCGTTGCCGTCGTCGATCGCGAGCACTCGGCCGGCCGCCTCGTGCGCGTCGACCCACGCGCCGTCGCTGGCCGCTCGCTCGGCCCGAAGCAACAGGGCCTCGACCGCACGCGCGTTCCACCTCGCGGCGCTCGTGGTCGGGTCCTCGAGGAAGCCGCGAAGGGCCGTCGCGGGGTCTTCGATGCCGACCCGCTCGACGATCTCGGTGAGCGCCTGCTCGACCTCGCGCGCGGACCCATAGCGATCACGCGGGTCGAGCGCGAGCATCTTCTTCAGAACGTCCGCCAGCTCACGCCCGATGCGGGGGTTGATCCGCTGGGGGTCCGGGAAGTCCGCCTCGCTGACACGCTTGAGCACCTGGTGCGGGTTGCGACCGGCGAAGGGGGGTCGACCGGTGGCGACGAAGTACAGGACGGTGCCGAGGGCGAAGAGGTCGCTCCGAACGTCCGAGTAGCCGCGCTCGACCTGCTCGGGCGCCATGTGGCCGGGCGAGCCGAGCACCTGGCCCGTGGCCGTGAAGCCCTGCGACCCGACGAGATGCGCGATGCCGAAGTCGGTGAGCTTCAAGACGCGCGCCTTGTCGAGCAGGACGTTCGAGGGCTTGACGTCACGGTGCACGATGCCCGCCTCGTGCGCGGCGCCGAGCGCCCGGGCGAGCTCGATGCCGGCGCAAGCCGCGATCTCGGCCGGGATGTCGGAGACCGACTCGACGAAGCGCTCGAGCGTCGGGCCCGTGAGCAGCTCGGCCGCGAGGAAGGTGTCGTCCGATTCCTCGTCGCTGTAGTCGTAGATCTCTGGGATGCCCGGGTGGTGCAGCCGCGCGACGCTCTGCGCCTCGCGCCGAAAGCGGGCGCGCGCCTCGGCCGCCTTTTGCAGGTGGGGGTGCAGCACCTTGAGGGCCACGTCGCGGCCGAGCGACGCGTCACGCGCCCGGTAGACCGTCGCCATCCCGCCGTGGCCGATCTCCTCGAGAATCTCGTACTTGCCAAGCCGCGCGCGCATGGAGCTCGCCGCCGATACCAGCGGCGCAGGGCAGGATAGCGCACCGGCTGCTACGGCGAGACGGGAGCGAGCGCGCACAGCTCGCTGTCGGCGCCATCCTCGGGAGTGTTGCTCCCCGGCGGTCCGATCGTCTCGCCCCCGAAGATCCAGACCATCTGCGGTGAGATCGGCACGACGCCGGCGCGAATACGGGGGCGTGTGAGGTGAGCGCGGACCACGAACCGGGGTGGACCGTCCGCCGAGAACACGACCTGCTCGATGACATCCGCGTCCTCGGTCGCGCCGACGAGGAGCGCCGACGCGGCGTCGATGGTACCCCAGTCCCACACATGCTCCTTCGACGGGCCTGCCTCGGAGACGCAGTGGTCAGGGCAGCCACGCAACCAGCGCGTGTCGGGGCGCTCGTGGCCGAGACCGTCGAAGCCGCCGAGGAGGAGCGCCTGCGCGCCGTCCAAGGAGACGACGACCCGCGGAAAGTAGTTGCGCCCCCCGTAGTCGAACGGCTCGTCGATCAGCACCCCGACCGGCACGTCGCGGCGGATGAGCTCGGCGGAGATCGGAAGCGTCTCGCCGGGCCCCGTGTGCTCGCTTGCAAACCGCGAGTCTCCACCGATGACCAGCGCCGAGTCAGGCCCGAGCGCCCAGATCGCGGGGCCGTACCGCGGATGGGCGAGCGCGGTCTCCGTCACCGCACCGTTGGGACCGACCCAGACCACCGTCGGCACGTCACCGCCCGTCTGCTCACTCTGTCCGCCG
Source organism: Myxococcales bacterium (assembly GCA_020430775.1). Classification (GTDB taxonomy): domain Bacteria; phylum Myxococcota_A; class Polyangia; order Polyangiales; family Houyiibacteriaceae; genus JAGQJE01. The sequence goes on along the minus strand of JAGQJE010000252.1, from coordinate 19,910 downwards.
ACCAAGACGGCGCCGTCGGGCGTGCCGAACACGCCGGGCGCGTCGGGTAGCGACACGATGTACGGACTGGAGGCCGGCTCGAAGGGGAGCGGCGTCAACTCGGCGGTGACGGTGTCGAAGAGGAACGCGCCGCTCGACGATTGCACGAGCGCCTTGGTGTCGGAGAGCGCTTTGATGAACCCCTCCGCGAGCGCGAGCGGCGGGTCGGGCATGGGGCCCATGGCGGCGCGCACCAGGTCGAAGACCTCGACGCGCCCCTCGCTCGGGTGGTCGTCGTCCACGCCCTCCGGGAAGAGCACCAGGTCACCGACTCGACCCCAGCTCACGCCATCGCGCGCTACGGCGAGGTTCGCGATGGGCATCGTGACGCAGGTCCCGGGGGGGACGACGGGGACGCGGAGCAGGCCGCCGCTCCGCGCCGGGACGAAGCGCGGCGAGGCGCCGACGAGGCGCACCTCATCGCCCGCCCTGAGCTCGACCTGGACCGAGAGCGGGTCGACCAGCGAGCCGAGCGGCACCGACGCGTCGAAGCTCCCCGCGGTGACGGGGGCGTCGTAGACGAGCGGCTCGACGCCCTCGCGCGACACCGTGACGCGCAGGCGATCGACCGGGCTGTCTGGCGCGAGGGGGTTGTGGCCCTGCCCGTCGATGATCTGGACCTCGAGCGTGGGGGCCGCGGCGGTGTCATCGCACCCGCCGGCGAACGCGAGCAGACAACCAAGCGCGCAGAGCGCGAGACGTGCAGACCCGGAACGCGACACCGCCGGAGGGTACGACGCGACGCCCGTCAAACAAGGTGGAGACGAACGCCTCTCGTAGGCGCCACGGAGGCCGTGCTTGGGCAGTGCTACACAGCGGGGTGCACGTCGAGCGTTTCGAGATGCCGGGATCGACGGCGGCGGTGGCGGCGGCGCTCGCGACGCAGGGCGGGCTCGCCTGGCTCGACGGCGAGGGGAGGTTTAGCCGCGGGGCTCGCTCGTTTGTCGCGTGCGCGCCGGTCGAGTGGCGGCGCGTGGCGGCCGGGACCGCCCACCCGCTCGCCGTCTTCGAGACCCTGTCGCGGCCCCCGACGCCCGAGCGCGCGGCACGACACGCCGCGGGCACCGATTGGCTCCGCAGGGCGCCGCGGTGGGTCGGCTACGTCGCCTACGACGCGGCTTGGTGCCCGCCGCACCGTGTGCCGCCGCGACACGGGCGCGCGGACGCCGAGGTCTGCGTGCTCGCGCGATACGACGCGGTGATCGCGATCGAGCACGCGACCGGCACCGCCTGGCTCGTCGGCGACGACGAGGCCGCGTGTCGGGCGCTCGAGGCACGAGCGCGCGGTGGGCGAGCCGGTGCCACGCGCGCGGGCGCGCCGGGGGTATGCGCGGTCGAGGCGACCCCCGCCCGCGTCCACCGCGAGGCCATCGAGCGGGCGCTCGAGCACATCGCCGCCGGGGACCTCTACCAGGTCAACCTCGCGCGCCGGTGGCGTGTGCGGTACGAGGGCGACCCGCTCGCGCTCTTCTACGCGATGCGCGATGTGAGCCCGGTGCCGCTCGGCTTCTTCCTCGACGCCGGTGACCACGCGGTCCTCGGGCGCAGCATGGAGCGGTTCATCGACTGGGACCGTCGCACCGGCACGCTGATCAGCCGGCCGATCAAGGGGACGGTCGCGCGGCGGGACGACGACGGCGAAGCGCCCGCCCGCGCGCTGCGCGACGACGCGAAAGAGCGCGCCGAGCACTCGATGATCGTCGACTTGATGCGAAACGACGTCGGTCGCGTCGCCCGCCTCGGCTCGGTGGTGGTCACCGAGACGCTCGCGGTCGAGCCCTACGCGGACCTCGCCCACCTCGTGAGCACCGTTCGGTGCGTGACGCGCGCGAGCGTTGACCTGCGAGACGTGCTCGAGGCGACCTTTCCGCCGGGCAGCGTGACCGGCGCGCCGAAGCTGCGGGCCGTCGAGCTCATCGAAGCGCTCGAGGCCGTGCCGCGCGGGGTCTACACCGGGGCGCTCGGATACGTCGACCGCGAGGGGGGCCTCTCGCTCGCGGTCGCGATCCGCACAGCGGTCGTGCGCGACGGGTTCGCCGTGTATTTCGCGGGCGGTGGCATCGTCGAGGCGAGCGACCCCGCACGCGAGGTGGCGGAGACGGCGCTGAAGGCCGGCGTCTTCCTCGACGCGCTAGCGCGACTCCAGGGCGCCGGCGACGCGGGGCGATAGGGCGTTTTCGGGGGCCGCGACGGGCGCGTCGCCCCGACCGTGATATGTGACCGCGAGCGGCTCGCGCCGGCGAGCGCCTCTTCCGGGGTCGTCTAAGGGCAGGACAACGGACTTTGGATCCGTGAATGGTGGTTCGAATCCACCCCCCGGAACCTAGCGCATTCGGGCCTTGAGCGGCTTACGTCCGCCCTCGCTCGCTCACTGAACCACTCAGAACCCGAAGCTCGCTGCGCTTGAGAGCTCGGGGAGCGCATTGGGGCCCTGAGGGCGGGGCTAGTCGCGGGTGAGCCAGAGGAAGGCCTCGCGGTTGCCGTCGGGGCCGGCGAGCGCGGCGTCGGCGCGACCGCGCTCGACGAACCCGAGCTGCCTCGCGCCGGCGGCGACCGCGGCGATGGAAGACGCGCGGACCGCGGGGTCCCGAACCACCCCGCCCTCCCCCACGAGCTCGCGCGCGACCTCGAACTGCGGTTTGACCATCGCGAGGACCGCGCCCCCTCGGCGGAGCAGCCCCCACGCGGAGGGAAGCAGCTTGTCGAGGCCGATGAACGACGCGTCGATCACGACGAGGTCCATCGGCTCCGGCAGCGAGCCCTCACGGAGGCGGCGCGCGTTGGTGCGCTCCATCACGACGACGCGCGGGTCGGAGCGGAGCCTGTGGTGGAGCTGGCCGTAGCCGACATCGATCGCGTAGACCCGGGCCGCGCCGCGCTGGAGCAGGCAGTCGGTGAACCCGCCCGTGGACGCGCCGAAGTCGGCCGCGATGGTCCCGCGTGGATCGAGCGCGAACGCGTCGAGCGCGCCGGCGAGCTTCACGCCACCGCGGGAGACGAAGGGGTGGTCCGGCTTGCGCACGTCGAGCGGAGCGTCGGCCGGGAGCAGCTCGCCGGCTTTGTCGACGCGGCGCTCGCCGGCGTACACCTTGCCCGCGAGGATGTAGGCGCGGGCGCGCTTCAACGTCGGCGCGAGCGCACGCTCGACGAGGAGCTCGTCAGCGCGCTTGTTCATGGCACGGACCCGAGGTCACGGCGCCCCGCACCCGCGTGCGACACCGGCGCGGCACGAGCCACGCCGGCCGGAAGTCGGCGGGCACGCCCAGCGCTCAAAACGGGATGTCGTCGTCCTGGAAGTCGTCGGCCGGAAAGTCATCGCCGCTCGGCGGCTGAGAACCGCCGCCCTGAGGCCGCCGGCCGCTGCCGCCGCCGCCGCCGTACGACCCGCCGTCGTCGTACGAACCACCACCACCACCGCCGCCGTCACGCCGGCCGCCGCCGAGCAGGAGGATGTTCGTCGCGACGATCTCGGTGCTGTTGCGCTTGTTGCCGTCCTTGTCGTCCCACTGGCGGTACTGGATGCGCCCCTCGACGCCGATGGTGCGCCCCTTGCTGAGGATGTTGTTGAGAGCCTCGCCGCGCCGACCCCAGACGATGACGGTGTGCCACTCGGTCCGCTCTTTTCGCTCGCCGCCCGAGCCCCAGGTCTCCGTCGTCGCCATGCGAATGCGCAGCACGGCCTGCCCGGACTGCGTGTACTTCAGCTCGGGATCCATGCCGAGGTTGCCTATCAGGATCACCTTGTTCATGCCTTCGGTCATCGTCGTTCCTCGTGATGTGGCGACCTCGGCCGCCATGGGTGCGGCACCTCATCGTCGCGCGGCGCGTCTGGTTGCGTGGTTGGTTGCGCGACGATACGCGGGGGCCGCGCGTCGGGCAATCGCGGTCCGCGGGCGGTCGCGTCAGCGGCTGGCCGAGCGCGCTGCCTGTGCCTCGACGCGCAGGACCTCGGCGAGCTCGTCGAGCAGCTCTCGGCGCCGGCGCGCGTGGTACTCGGGCCCGATACGACCCTGCTCGCGCTCGGCCTCGAGCGCGGCGGCCTCGTCGAGCAAGGCCTCTTTGCGCGCCGCGACGCCCGTCATGGCGACGTCGGCCGCCCGTGGCGCGGGCGCGCGGCGGAACACGAGCACGAGGCCCCCGAGGACGAAGACGCCGGCGATGGCGACCGCGATCCATCGGTACGGACCGGGCCCCGGGATCCCGCTGACGGTCACGTCGAGCGTCTTGAACGCAGGCGACCCCGGCGTCCGCTCGATCTGCGTGTAGAGCAGGTCCTGGTCGCCGCCGCTGTGCGTCTGGGACGCCGGGAAGCCGGCGACCGCGAGCTTGAGGCCGGGTGAGCTGGACGTCAGGACGCGGTAGCGGACGGTGGGAAAGACGATGGCGTGCTGCAGGTGCGCCTCTGTGCCATCGAGAGGGACGTCGTAGGCCCAGGTCAGCTCGACGCCGCCGGGCGGGATCGACCCGGTGAAGGCGAAGCCCTTGTCGTCCGCGAGCAGGTGCTGATCGCCCATGCCGCGCTGGGCCGTGAACGCTTTGAACCCCTCCGGCAGCGCGACGTGCAGGCCGTCCTTCGGGAAGACGTATGTCGCGTCGCCGACGTTCAAGAGGCGAGCCTGCTCGACGACGTGCATTCGCTCGTTCTGCACCTCGAGCATCGTCTGACCGAGCACCTGCAGCACGGTGCGTGGGTCGTGCGTCGTGGGTACGCGACGGATGTGGACGCGCTCGCCGACGGCCGGGTCGAGGCGGAAAGGCGTCGTGGCGTAGCGGGCGCCGTCGTAGTCGAGGGTGACGCGGTACGCTTGCTCGCTGCCGACCGCGAGGTGCTCGAAGCGCGCGACGCCGTCGGCGCCGGTGACGCCCGTCACCTCGGAGCGCGCGCTCTCTCGGGCGTGCATGATGCCGACCCGGACGGTGGTGTCTGGGATCGGGCGCCCCTTCTCGTCGACCACGAGCGCGTCGATGGTGCCGGCGGGCAGGGTCTTGTCCGGCTCTGCCGTCGCGATGGGCGGACGCTTCGAGAGCATCTGCTCGATCGACGCGTGCGGGTTGGCTGTGGCGTGCGCGGCGGCGGCGGCCCTCACGTCGTCCGCGCCCGCCGCGCTCGGCGCGGGGGCGGGCACGGCGAGCTTGTCGGCGTCGGCGGCCGCCTTCGCGCGCTCCTGAGCCCGGCGCATGACGTCGGCGGGCCCGCGTGGGGCCGCCTCCGGCGCCTGTCCGGCCGGGACGGGCTGGGCCCGCGCGCTCGAGCCGCCCGTCGAGGAGGTCACGACGAGGGCGGCGGCGATCGCCCCGAGCAACGCGCCGCGGAGGGTTTGCCCGGTCACGCGACCTCTCCCCCGGGAGACGGCGCGCCGCCGCGGGAGACGTGGGCCGTAGACCGGTCCACCGGCGCGTCATCGTGCGCGTCCGCTCGGCGCTGCGCCGCCGGCGCTTCGCCGGGGAGGCGCGCGCCGCAGTGCTTGCAAAAGCGCGCGTCCGGGTCGTTCGTGCCGGAGCACGCGGCGCAGGCCTGCCCCAGAGCCGGCGGTGCCCCCTGGTCGTCGGTCGACGGCGGCGCCGCGGGCGCAGCGGGCCCGCGAGCGAGCCGCTCGGCGAGCAGCGCCTCGGCCTTCTCGCGGTACGGCGCCACCTCGACGTCGAGCGCCTGCAGGACGTCGCGGGCGTCCGCTCGAAACTGCTCGTCGAGCCGCTCGAAGTCCTCTTGCGAGATCTTGCCGGCCTCGTGGTCGAACGAGAGGTCGCGCAAGCTCTGCAGCAGCGCCGCCTTGCGCTCGAGCAGCGCGCGCCTGTCCGGGCTGAGGAGGTCGTCGCGCCGGACCGGATCGACCGCGGCGGTGCCCTCGATGGCGCGAAAGCTCTGCCACAGCAGGCCGATCACGGTGACGAGGGCGAGCGCAGCGAGGACGATGAAGACGGCGGGGAGCGCCACGCTCACGCGTCCTCTTCGAAGCGCCGCAGCTCGTCGTCGAGGCGGCGGTCGTAGTCGATGTCGCTCATCAGCATGCCGTCGGGCGTCACGGGCGTCAGCGCGTCCCCTGCCCTGCGCCACCTCCGCCCGACGAAGAAGATCCCGGCGCCGGCCGCGACGAGCAGCGTGACCGGCAACGCCCACATGGCGCGTCCGAAGCCCTCGTCGCTCGGCACCGAGAGCGCCGCCTCGCCGAACTGTGCGCGGTAGCTGTTCTCGATCGCGCCGGGGCTCACGCCGGCGGCCAGCTCCGCGCGGATCTTCTCGCGCTCGCGCTGCGCCCAGCTACACGTGCACTCGGTGAGCGGGAGGCGAGCGCAGTCGCCGCACTGGCAGAGCAGCCGACCGAAGAGCTGCTTTTCGAGCGGGTCGTGCATGATGACGGTGCCCGCCATCAGCGAGCTGCTGCTGTTCGACTGCGCCTGCACGAGCGCGGGCACGCTCAGCCCGAACGCCAGCAAGAAGAGTGCTGTCAGCGCGACCGCGAGGCGCCTGCGCATGCGGCGCTCGGTCTGGGCGCCCTTCGTCGCCGCGAGCAGCTCTTTCACCGACGGCGACATGGTCAGCACGCAGCCGAACAGGACGATCATGCCGCCGAGCCAGATCCACGCGACGAGCGGGCGGACGATGACCCGGAACGTACCCCGCTTGGTCGAGGGATCGACCGTGCTCATGATGACGTAGACGTCGTTGTCGAGGCGGCTGCGAATGGCGACCTCGGTCGTCGGCATGTCGGGGTGTGTCGCGTAGATGAACTTCGCGGGGGAGATCTCACCGAGGTCGTCGCCCTTCTTGTCGAGGAGCGTCATGTCGGTGAAGAGCATGCGCTTCGAGGGATCGAGCTCCATGCGGGCGCCGTCGTAGCGCACGGCGTAGTCGCCGACGTGCATCGCGGCGCCCGGCTGCAGCGCCGCCTCCTTCTCGATGTCGTAGGCGGAGCCCGCGAAACCGATGAACATGATGACGATGCCGACGTGGATGATGTACCCGCCGTATCGGCGCTTCGCGCGCGAGACGAGGCGCACGAGCGCCGTGGTCGGCGACTCGCCCTTGCTGCGCATACGCACGCGGACGCCGCGCCAGAACTCCTGCACGACCGTGCCGATCACGAACGCGCCGACCGTCGTGACGAGGAGCGGCGCGACCGAGAAGAGGGCCGCGAGCGCGCGCCCGGTGGCCGTGTCGTAGATCTCGTCGGAGCTGATCACGGGCGGGTAGCCGAGCCGCGCCCCGAACGCGACGTGCAGAGAGAAGACCACGAGGCCGAAGACCGCGGGCACGAGCGCCGCGCGCCAGAAGCCGCGGCCGGTCGTCTTGCGCCAGGACGTCAGCGGCCCGATGCCCATCAACAGGAGCAGGATGATGCCGAGCGGCACCATCCACTTGTTGTAGAAGGGCGGCCCGACCGTGACCTTCTCGTTCATCAGCCAGTCGCTGAGCAGCGGCGCGGTCGTCGCCACGAGCACGAAGACCATCATGCCGAGCAAGATCCAGTTGTTCAGCAGGAAGGCGAACTCCCGGCTGAGCATGCTGTCGATGGTGTTGCGCGAGCGGAGCTTCGGGAGGCGCCAGATGATGAGCGCGGTGCACGCGATGAGCAGAAAGCCGAGGTACCAGACGAAGTAGATGCCGATGTCGGAGCGCGCGAACGAGTGCACGCTCGCGATGAGGCCGGACCGGGTGAGGAAGGTCCCGAAGATCGTCATGAAGAACGTCAGGCAGAGCAAAAAGACGTTCCAGACGCGCATCATGCCGTAGCGCTCTTGCGTGAGGATCGAGTGTAGGAACGCGGTGCCGACGAGCCACGGCATGAACGAGGCGTTCTCGACGGGATCCCAGGCCCAGTACCCGCCCCAGCCCAGCTCCTCGTACGACCACAGGCAGCCGAGGAGCAGCCCGAGCGACAGGAACGACCACGCGACCATCGCCCACAGGCGCGACGCGTCGATCCACTCACGGGACAGGCGCCCCGTGATGAGCGCGCCGACCAGGATGGCGAAGGGGATCGACCAGCCGACGAAGCCCATGTAGAGCGAGGGCGGGTGGATGGCCATCCAGTAGTTTTGCAGGAGCGGGTTGAGGCCCTCGCCGTCGAGCGGCGCCGCGCCGACGGTGGTCGCGAAGGGGTTCGCCGCGAAGAGCATCGTGATGCAGAAGAACCCGAAGATGGTCATCAGCGTCGCGAACATCCACGGCTGCAGCTCGCGGTAGCGCCCGCGCATCCACAGCGTGACCGCGACGGTGTAGCCCGAGAGCAGGAACGTCCACCACAGCAGCGAGCCGTCCTGGCCGCCCCACAGGCTCGCCACCAGATACCACCAGGGCATCGAGCGGTCGCTGTAGCGCGCGACGTAGCGGATCTGGAAGTCGTGGGTCTGGAACGCGTACGCGAGCAGAAAGAGCGCGAACGCGACGAACCCACACGTCGCGAGCGCGCCGTAGCGCGCGGCGGGGAGCAGGTGCGGGCGACCACGCCCGGTGGCCACGGACACGACGAACGTGTAGCTCGCGCAGACGAGGACCAGACACAGAACGAGGCTGCCGAGGAAGGGGATGTCGAGGGTCGTCATGGATGGGCGCAGTCCCCCCTGCGAGGCTCTATGTAGGCGTGCGACACGAGGCCGGCAACCGCCGCGGTGAGGGTGACACCCTACCGCCCACGGCGCCCGGCGCCAGCGGCGCGCGCGGCGAGTCTCTCGCGGCCACGAAACGACGCGACCGGAGCGGCCGCTCGCGCGTACCGCTCCGGTCCTCGAGCCGGCCCGCCCGATGGGGCCGCGCTGCTAGTTGCTGTCCTCGAACTCGGCGTCGATGACGTCGTCGTCCTTGCCCGCGCCGCGGCCTTTGCCGCCGGCGCCCTTGCCGGCCGCGCCGCCGGGCTGCGCGCCCGCCTGGCCCGCACCGGACGCGCCGCTCGCCGCCTGGTACGCGATCGCCGCGATGGCCTTCATGGCCTCCTCGAGCGCCGTCGTCCGGGTCTTGATCGCCGCGTCGTCCTGCGCCTCGATCGCGTCGCGCAGGCTCTTGATCTTGCCCTCGACGTCCGAGACCTTGTCCGCCGGCAGCTTGTCTTTGACCTCGGCGAGCGACTTCTCGGCGCTGTAGGCGAGCTGGTCGGCGCGGTTGCGCGCCTCGACCGCCTCGCGCCGCTTCTTGTCCTCTTCCTCGTGCGCGGCGGCCTCGTCGACCATGCGCTCGATCTCTTTCTCTTCGAGGCCGCTGCCGGAGGTGATGGTGACCCTCTGGTCCTTGCCCGTCGCCTCGTCCTTGGCGGTCACGGAGAGGATGCCGTTCGCGTCGATGTCGAACGTGACCTTGATCTTGGGCACGCCGCGGGAGGCGGGCAGGATGCCGTCGAGGTGGAAGCGCCCGAGTGTGCGGTTGTGCTGCGCCTCGGCGCGCTCGCCCTGCAGCACGTGGATCTCGACCTTGCTCTGGTTGTCCTCGGCGGTCGAGAACGTCTCCTCTTTGCGCGCGGGGATGGTGGTGTTGCGCGGGATGAGCACGGTCATCACGCCGCCGAGCGTCTCGACGCCGAGGCTGAGCGGGGTGACGTCGAGCAGGACCATGTCCTTGATCTCGCCGGACAAGACGCCGGCCTGAACGGCGGCGCCGAGCGCGACGACCTCGTCCGGGTTGACGCCCTTGTGCGGCTCCTTGCCGAAGAACTTCTTCACCGTCTCGTAGACGAGCGGGATGCGGGTCGACCCGCCGACCATGACGACCTCTGAGATGTCGGCGGCGGTCTTGTTCGCGTCGGCGAGCGCCTTCTTCAGTGGCTCGAGGGTGCGCTGCACGAGGTCGTCGATCATCGACTCGAGCTTCGCGCGCGTCAGACGGATGTTGAGGTGCTTGGGGCCGGCCGAGTCGGCGGTGAGGAAGGGCAGGTTGACGGTCGTCTCGACCTTCGAGCTGAGCTCGATCTTGGCCTTCTCCGCGGCGTCCTTGAGACGCTGCAGGACCATCTTGTCCGCGCTGACGTCGATGCCGGTGTCCTTCTTGAACTCGGCGATCAGGTGGCGGATCACCCGCTCGTCGACGTCGTCACCGCCGAGGTGCGTGTCGCCGTTGGTGCTCACCACGTCGACGACCTTGTCGCCGACCTCGAGGATCGAGATGTCGAACGTACCGCCGCCGAAGTCGTACACGGCGATGAGGTGGTCTTCGTCCTTGTCGAGCCCGTACGCGAGCGCCGCCGCGGTCGGCTCGTTGACGATGCGCTTGACCTCGAGCCCGGCGATGCGGCCGGCGTCCTTGGTGGCCTGTCGCTCCGAGTCGTTGAAGTAGGCAGGCACGGTGATGACCGCCTCGGTCACCGCCTCGCCGAGGTAGTCCTCTGCGGCCTTCTTCAGCTTGCGGAGGATGTGCGCGCTGACCTCCTGCGGGGAGACCTGCTTGCCCTCGATCTTGAAGGTGGCGTCGCCGTTGTCGCGGCGAATGACGTGGAACGGGAAGCGCTTCGCGTCGTCGCCGAGCTCCTCGAAGCGCCGGCCGATGAAGCGCTTCGCCGAGAAGATGGTGCCCTCGGGGTTGGTGATCGCCTGGCGTTTGGCGATCTGCCCGACCAGAACCTGACCTTGATCGTCCCAGGCGACGACCGACGGCGTCAGCCGGTCACCCTCTTCGTTGACGATCACCTTCGGCTCCCGCCCCTCCATGACCGCGACGACGGAGTTCGTCGTCCCGAGGTCGATGCCGATAATCTTTCCCATGGTGTATCTCCCTTGCGTCGTGATGCGCTGCCGGTCGCGAAGCCACCGGGGGAAGCTGCCGCCTGCCCGTCGAGGCTCGTCACGCACAGTAAGCACGGCCCTCGCGGCGTCAACCGCGCGCGGTGCGATCTGGGCGGAGGCACGACCAGGGCCAAAAACGCGAGGCTATTCGCGCACTTTGCGGCGCAGGTTCGCCACGGCCTCGGGCGCGGCCAGGACGATCAGCGACGCGCCCGTCTGGAGCGATAGATCGCCGCCCGGGTTGTAGATGTACGTGCCGTCCGCCTCTTGGACGGCGATGACGAGGACGCCGAGCTCGCGGATGCCCGCCCGCGCGAGGCGCTCGCCCTCGAGGGCGCTCCCCTCGGGGATGCGCACCTCCTCGATGCGGAGCTGCTCGCCTTCCCGGTGGTGGAGCATGCGATCGAGGAAGTGCACCGCTCGCGGCCGGACCATCTCCGAAACGAGGCGCAGGCCGCCGATGACGTTCGGGGAGACCACCGCGTCCGCGCCCGCCCGCTTGAGCTTCGCCTCCGAGCCGACGTCGACCGCCTTCGCGACGATGCGCGCCTGGGCGCTGAGCGCGCGCGCGCTGATGGTCACGTAGACGTTCGACTTGTCGTCGGCGAGCGCCGCGATGACGCCGCGGGCGCGGCCAATGCCGGCGCGCTCGAGGACCGCGTCGTCGGTCGCGTCGCCGAGCACCGCCAGCACCTCGCGGCCGAGCGCCTCGCCGAGCTCGTCGACGTGCGACTGCTCCGTGTCGATCACGACGAAGGGCTCGCCGATCGCCGCGAACTCGAGCGCGACGTAAGCGCCCGTCTTCCCAGCCCCGCAGACGATCGTGTGACCCGTGAGTTCGTCGATAGCGCGGTCCATCGCTCTGCGTCGCAGGATGCCACCGAGATCGCCCTCGACGAAGATCGCGGTGAGGTTCGAGACGAAGTACAGCAGCGTCCCGCTCCCGAGGAAGATGAGGACCATCGTGACGGTGAGCGCGACGCGGCTTTGGTGTATCGAGGGGAGCGTCTCGGTGTAGCCCACGGTCGAGATCGTGATGACCGTCATGTAGAGGCAGTCGAACAAGCTCCACCGCTCGCCCTCGAGGCGCCCGGTCACGTAGTACGCGAGCATGCCGCCGACCGTCACCGCCACGAGGAAGAGGGTCGCGGTGACGAGGCGGCCGTTGCGGCTGCTTGGAGGTCGCGGGGGACGCACGCCCCGAGTGGGCGTCGGCGCGCGGGCGCTCGTCAACTAGTTCGGAACCGCGTCGACGACGGGCGAGGCATGGAGGCGCCCGGCTCGAGATGCCCTGCCCTGCGCCTGGGCGGGCGGACCCGGCGACGCGCGGGGTGAAGAGCCCATGACGCCGCCGTCCACGGATTTGACGGTTCTCCGCTCGACGGTCACGGTCCGCCGCGATGGCCTCTTCGGCGGAAGACACGCGGCGCGCCGGCCGTGGCTGGCTCGCGATCGCCGGGGCCAAGATCTACTTCATCCTCGCGAGCTACGCGGTGCAGCTCCTGCTGCCGCGGATCTTCGGCGACCCGGAGACGTTCGGCCTGTACGGCACCTTGATGGGCGCCGTGTCCATCCTGAACAACGTGCTCATCGTCGCGACGATTCAGTCGGTGAGCAAGCTGACGAGCGAGGACGAGTCGCGCGCGCCCGCGGTGCTCCGGCAAGGGCTCCGCATGCAGCTCGTCGTCGGCGGAGTCCTCGCGGTCGCCCTCTTCGGCGCGGCGCCCGCGCTCGCCCGCGTCCAGATGGACCCCGCCCTCGAGCCGCTCTTCCGCGTCGCCGCGGCGGTCGTCCTCGGGTACGCGCTCTACGCCGCCCTCATGGGCAACCTGAACGGCCGGCATCGGTTCGGGACGCAGGCCCGCCTCGACGCGGTGTTCTCGACGCTGCGCAGCGTGGGCATCCTCGGGGGCGCAGCGCTCGGCCTCGGCGCCATCGGTGCGGTCGCGGGTTTCGCCGGCGCCGCGGTCGCCGTGTTCATGATCGCGTCGGTCGTCGTCGGCTTCGGCGCGCGCGGTGAAGGGGTGCCGCTGCGGCGCTGGCTCAGCTTCGTCGGCCCCATCTGGGTCTATCAAGGCTTTCTGAACGCCATCTTGCTGATCGACGTGCAGGTGCTGAAGCGCACGGTCGCCGAGCTCGCCGTGAACGCCGGCATGGCGGCACCGCAGGCGGCCGCGCTCGCGTCGACCCAGGTTGGGTTCTACCGCGCTGCGCAGACCTTCGCCTTCGTCCCCTACCAGCTCATCCTCTCCCTGACGATCGTCATCTTCCCGATGATCTCGCGGGCCACCGCGAGCGGCGACCTCGCGGCGGCGCGGCAGACCATCCGCGCGGCGGTCCGGCTCGCGACGCTGCTCTTGGTCGCGCTCGCCGCGCCCATCGCGGGCGCCGCCGACGGCGTCATGCGGATCGCCTACCCAGAGGAGTACCTCGCGGGCGGGCCGGCCCTCGGGATCCTCATCTTCGGCATTGTCGCCTTCTCGCTCTTCGTCATCGCGGCGACGGTGCTGAGCAGCTCCGGCCGACCCACCGTGGCCGCCACGATCGCGTTCATCGGCATGTGCGCCGTGGTAGTCGGAGACCGCGTGCTCGTGGTGCAGACCGGGCTCGGTGGACACCCGCTCGTCGCGCTCGCGACGGGCACGTCGGCGGGGATGGCGCTGGCGCTCCTGCTGGCGGGCGGCGCGGTCTTCGTGCGCTTCCGGACCTTCATCCCGGCCGCGACGGCGCTCCGCTGCGTGCTCGCCGGCGCGGTCGCGCTCGGGGTCGCGAGGGAGGTGCCGCACGGGACGCGGCTGCTCGCGCTGGTCGCGCTGGCGCTCGGCTTCTTCGCGTACGTCGTCGCGCTCGTCGTGCTGCGCGAGCTGCGGCGCTCAGACCTCGACGCCATCCGCGGGGTGCTCGGGCGCCGCTGAGCGGGCCTGGCGCGGCGCGGGCCGACCGGCGCGCCGCCCCTAGGCTACGGGTCCGCCCGGAGCCAGCGGCCGCTCCGCCCGCCCGACTTCTCGAGCAGCCGCGTGTGCTCGATCGACATGCCGCGATCGATCGCCTTGAGCATGTCGTACACGGTCAGCGCGGCGACGCTCGCCGCGGTCAGGGCCTCCATCTCGACCCCGGTCCTGTCCCGGCAGCGCGCGACGGCCTCGATGTGGAGGCGCTCCCCGTCCGGGTCCGGAGCGAAGCGGACCTCGACCGCGGTGAGCGCGATGTGGTGGCAGAGCGGGATGAGCTCCGGCGTGCGCTTCGCCGCCTGGATGCCCGCGACGCGGGCGACGGCGAGCACGTCACCCTTCGGGGCATCGCCCGCGACGAGGCGCGCCAGCGTCCCGGGCGCCATGCGCAGCGTCGCAGCCGCTCGGGCGAGGCGCTCCGTCGACGGCTTGTCACCGACGTCGACCATGCGCGCGCGACCCCCGGCGTCGAGGTGCGTCAGCGGCGCATCGACCGCCGTCGTGGGCGGCGCGCCGCCGGGGCCAGGCCGGTCCAGCGGCAAGTTAGCTACAGACCCGTCCGGGCCGGGCCGCGACTTCACCGTCGACCCGATGGTCCGCGAGCACGTCGGTGCCGGCCATGCGGGCGACCAGCTCGACGCGAGAGTGCACACCGAGCTTCGCGAAGATGCGCTTCAGGTAGGTATTGACGGTCGAGATCGTCAGGCTCGTCTGCGCGGCGATGTCGCGCGTGCTCGAGCCCGACACGAGCAAGGTGACGACGTCACGCTCGCGCGGCGTCAAGGGCGCGCGCTCGAGCGTCTGGGCGACGGCCTCCCCGGGACGACGGGCGCCCTCGGCGGCGAGGCGGGACGCGAAGTCGAGGCCGCGCGCGTACAGGCGCCCGGCCCAACGCAGCCGCTCGACCTCTTCGTCGCTGAACGGATTGGCGGCGCGATAGAGGTGCATCACGCCGCGCGCCGCGCGGCCGGCGCGCAGGGGGATGGTCAGCGTCGCGCGCTGATCGCCCGGGTCCGTGGCGCCGACCAGGCGCGTCGGTCGCCCCCCGTCGACGGCGTCGAGGACCACGACATAGGTGCCGGCTCCTGCGAGCTGAGCGATCTGCTCGGCGCCTCGTTCCGGATAGTTGCGCACCGGGTCGAGCTCACCCAGCGCCTCGGCGGTCTCCCGTATCGCGGCCATGGACATCCCCTACATGGGCTACTGTAGCCTCGAACCGACGTCACGGAAAGGACCCCAAGACGGGGACGTATCGCTTGCGATACCAAAGCGCGCTCCTCGACGGAAGGGCCGGCGGCAGCAGACCGGCGCGATCCGGCGCTGTCCGGGTCTAGCCGGCGAGCGCGAGGCGCGCTGGGCCCGGTGGGAGGCGCGACAGATCGAGCCTGCCGCGAAGCTCCGCGAGGGACACCGGCGCCGCCGACGCGGTGAGCCCGAGCGAGCAAGCGAGCGCGCCGAGGATCCGCTCGGGCGACACCCCGGCGGCACGCAGCGAGGCGATCGACTGCGCCCCGTCGCGCTTCGCTAGCCGCCGCCCCTGCCCGTCGACCGCGAGCGCGACGTGCGCGAACGCGGGCGCGCGCAGGCCGAGCGCGCGGTAGAGCGCGAGCTGCCGCGGCGTCGACGCGACGAGGTCCGCGCCTCGGACGACCTCGGTGACGCCCTCGTCCGCGTCGTCGACCGTGACCGCGAGCTGGTACGCGAAGAGCCCGTCGGCGCGCCGCAGCACGAAGTCGCCCATCGCGTCGGGCGCGGGCGGCGGCACCGCCCCGAGCACCCCGTCCTCGAACCCCCGCCGGTCGGCGTCCTCGACGCGGAAGCGCCACGCGCGCGGGCGCCACGGCTGCGTCGGCCCCTCGCGGCAGGTCCCGGGGTAGACCGGCTCGCGGTCGTGGGGGGCGCTCGCCGCCTGCGCGATGTCCTTCCGAGAGCACGTGCAGGGATACGCCCGGCCGGCCGCTCGCAGCACGTCGAGCGCCTCCTCGTAGCGCGCGGAGCGGGTCGACTGGCGCAGCGGTCCCTCGTCCCAGTCGAGGCCCAGCCACTCGTGGTCGCGCAGCAACCCCTCGGCGGCGCCCTCGACGACCCGCGGACGGTCGAGATCCTCGATGCGCATCAGGACGCGGCCGCCGGCGTCACGCGCGCGCAGCCACGCGACCAGGTGCGTGCGCGCGTGGCCGAGGTGCATCTGCCCCGTCGGGGAAGGCGCGAAGCGGGTCCGATAGACCGTCACGGGCGCACCGTACCGGAACCCCGCGGCCGGCGCATGAGGCCCTTGCGCGAGCGCCCCCGCGGCGGGCATGGTCTCGCCGGATGCGAGGATCGAGCGCGGACCCCTGCGGCTGCTTCCCGACCGGGCGGCACTACCCCGGCATCGCCGACGCGATCGCCGACGCCATCGCGGAGGTCGCCGGCCTCTGCGCGGAGCACGACCCGTCGGTCGACTGGAGGCGCATCCCGATCGCCGTCATCGACTTCGAGACCACCGGCACGAGCCCGACCGACGACCGCATCGTCGAGGTCGGCGTCGTCTGCTTCGACCAAGGCGAGGTGACGCGGGCCGAGGCGATCCTCGTGAACCCGGGGCGACCGATCCCGGAGAGCGCGGCGCGGGTCCACGGCATCTCGGACGAAGAGGTGCGAGACGCGCCGGCCTTCGACGCCACGGTGCCCACGCTGCGCGAGTGGCTGAGCGGGCGGCTGCCGGTCGCGTACAACGCGGGCTTCGACCGCAGCTTCCTGCACGCGGCGCTCGATCGCGCGCGCGTTACCCGGGACCCCGACGCGCCGCCTGCGTTTCGCGAGGACGTCGTCTGGGCCGACCCGCTCGTCTGGGCGCGGGAGATCCTGAAGGACATCGAGCGCCACCGCCTCGTCGACGTCTGCGCGCACCTTGGCGTCTCCCTCGAGCACGCGCACCGCGCCGCCGGCGACGCCGAGGCGACCGGCCGCGTCTTGATGGCCCTCGCGCCCAAGATGCCGACCGCCTACGCCGAGCTGATTCGCCTGCAGGAGCGCTACCGAGCGGTGCAGGAGGCCGAGTTCGCGCGGCTGCGCGGCAGGCGCCGCCGCTGACCGACACCTGACCGGTAGCCCGACCGCCGACCCGCGCCGAGAGCGATAGCCCCACCTCCGAAGCCCACAGTCGGGCCTCACGCTCGGCGTGACTGACCGCCGCCGCTCCGTACGCGGGCCCCGGCAAAGCCCCCGGCCCGCCCCGCGACAGGGCCGGACGTGGGAGGCTCCCTGTGCGGAAGCGCTCGCTGGGGTGACCTACAGCGGCAGCGTGAGGTCGGAGAGGTCGATGCCGCGGTCAGCGTCGATCAGCGGCGCGTCGAAGGGTGCGGCCCCGGGCACGGTCGCGTTCACGTCGGCACCACCCAGCGATGCACCGGCGGGAGTGGCGATGTCGATCTCGACCGTGATCGCGCCCGCGAAGGTCGGCTCCCCCACCGAGATGTGCCTGCCCGAGACCGAGACCGGAGCCGTCGTGCAGAAGGGCTTCGGGCAGCGCTCGATCGGCGTGAGGCTGGCGAACTTCTCGGGCGGCGCTTCGATAGTTGCGTTCATCGTCGCGCCGTCGGCGACGATGGGCACGCTGAGTGTGCCGCTGAACGTGGAGGCAAAGGCCCCGAGCTTCAGCTCGGCGGGCAAGATGTCTCGCGCGACCCCGAGCTCGCTCTCGTTGTAGAACCCGCAGAGGTCGATCTCGAAGCAGATCTGCGCGAGGGTCACGCGTGTGCCGTCGATGGTGCCGCGCGCCACGACGGGGAGGTCGGGCAGGCGGTTGTCGACGAGGGCGTTGGACACCAGCTCGCCGATGACCGCGCCGAGCTCGCCCCTCGGCTCGACAGTGTGTACGACCGGCCTCACCGAGAGCGTCGCGACACCGCGCGCCGTAAACGCCGTCCCCGCCCCGTCGCCGCATCCCACCAGCGCACCCGCGCAGAGCACCAGCGCCACCAGTCCTGCGTCGCGCATGTCCCACCTCCCACTTCGACCAGCCGCCTCGTAGCACGCCCCAGCGCACGGCGCGTCCGCTGCGTGGCGACGCGACTCCGGGCTCGACCGAATCGGGCCTGCAAAGCGCCGCGACGGCGCGGCGCGCCGTCGGGCGGCTCGTAGCCGAAGGACACCTCGCCCGAGACGCCGCCCGACCAGGTGAGCTTGGTGACGAGCGGGCCGTCGCGCTCGATCGCGGTCGTCACGGCGGGCTCGCCGCCGTACTGCGGCATCGTCGCGCTCACCAACTCGCCGTCACTCGCACAGGTCGGTGCCTGGCCGGGGCCGCCGGGCGTCGGCGTGCGCTCCACGTAGCCCAGCGTGAGATCGCCGACGCCGAAGTGCATCTTCGAGACGCGGTAGCCATGGTCCGCGTCGTAGTCGACCGTAACGGTACGCCCATCGGGCAGCCTGACCGAGGGCAGTGCGCCGTCGTTGTCGTAGGCCCACTCGGTCTGAGGCTCGGGCACGCCGGAGACGCCCGGCGGCGTGTCCTGCTTGAGCTTGTTCCACCCGGTCACGTCGAAGGGGTGCGCCGCGGCTGCGCCGTGCTCCGGCGTCGCAGGCGGCGTCAGCGAGGCGAGGTTGCCTTCGAAGTCGAAGTCGAAGCTCGTCGTGGCGCCTCCCGAGTCGGTCACCGACTCCGGCCGCAGCAGCGGCCCCCACGAAAAGCGCACCGGCACGCCCTGCCCGGGCTGCGCGTCCGCCTCGGAAGCCGCCGCGCCCGGCATCTGCGCCGACGAGGGCAGCCACCGCTGGCGCCCCGGCCCGTCGTCGTACCCATAGCGCAACACCTGCGCCGCCTCGCCCGTGCTGTGGGCCACCATCGCTAGCCGTCCGCGCGCGTCATACCACAGGCCCGAATGAGCGCGCTCCCATCGGAGGCCATAGGCCTCAAGGAATATGTGCTGGAAGCTGTCCCTGGCCGCCGCACCGCCCACGGTAGCGGTACGGCGCGGGGCGCTTCGAGGGAGCGCGCTCGCGGTCACGGACCGCGGTCGCGGTCTCGGCGACGCGTCGCTGTGGGCGGCGTCAGGCTGCGAGCGGTAGCGGAGGCGGGTAGGTGCCGGACGGAAACATGGCGGTGCGGTCGCCCTCGCGGAAGCGAACGGAGGCTTCTGCATGCAGGCGACTCACTTCGCTCATCGAACTCCGAAACGCCTGTCGTTCGAGCGCGGTGCCGAACGCGTATGGGCGATGTCGAAAGCTCGGGACCTTCGGGCGGGATTCAAATCCGGTCTGCACCACGCGCTCGAGACCAAGCGGCGCCATACCGCCCCTTCGGCGAGCCTGCGCGGCGTCGTCGAGCGCGGACCGGAGCGCGGCGCCAAGCTGCTCGCGGCTCGCATCCCACGCGCACGGAATGGGGCTCAGTCGCAGCGTGGTTGTTCGCCAGAATCGCTCTCGGTCCTCCGGGCGTTTCGCGCGGTGCCACGCGGTCCGGTCGAAGTACTCGAACTCGAACGTGTCCGCCTCGTCGAGGCCATACGCGACGTTCAGGCCGGGCCAATGGCGGCTGTCGGATACGAGATTCGCCTTGCCGGGGTTGTCGAGGGTGTAGGCGACGCGCTCCATGAGCGCCTCCTCGTTGAGGATCGGCTGCGCGTCGAAACGGCGCGCCCAAAGCGGGCCCCGTCGCCCAGTGATCTGATGAACCGCGTCCGCCACGCGCGCTTTGAAATAGCCCATGAACGCCGAGAGGTTGCGCCTGGTCGTGCGCACCGCGAGGTGGACGTGGTTGCTCATGCAGACCGCGGCGTAGATCTCGGCCCCGTACTTCTCCTGCGCGCGTGCGAGCGCTGCACCGACGAGGCCGCGGGCGAGGCGCTTGACGTCCGCCGCGCTGAGCTCGGGCTCCATCGGACGCTTTCGAGCGTTCGCCTGACGGGCGAGCTTGACGAAGCGCTTGTCGCAACGCGCTTCGAGCCGCGCACAGGCGCGACGAGCCCGCCGTCCGACCGGCTTCAGCCCCATCGTGAGCAGCGGGTGGAGCCAGAAGCGCTCCTCGATCGTGCGGGTCGTGATGAACCACGGGCGCTCGTCCGTAAGCCTCCTACGGGCCGCCTTGTAGCGGGGCGAGGCTGGGGGGGTATGTCGGGGGCATGAGCACGAAGCGACGCCGGCGTAGCTCGGCGGAGTGGGCGGAGCTGGTCGCGCAGTGGCGGCTGAGCGGGTTGTCGGGGGCGGCGTTTGCGAGCCGTGAGGGGTTGG